>JAJDNC010000070.1 GCA_022340865.1 Gemmatimonadota bacterium | reverse complement strand
GAGGCCGAAGCGGAGCTCCAACGCCACCCACTGGGCGCCCGTCCCCCGCACCATGCGCACGAACGAGCGCACGTCCTCCTCCAGCCCCACCACCTCCCGGGCGGCGACGCCGTCCCCGGGGCTGGGGATCCGCTCACGGGTTACGCGCACCTGCGCGGACAGGATCTCGAGGGCCAGCTTCTCGAAGGCGGCGGTGTCGTATTCCACCTTCCCCTGCCGCGCGCTCCGGAGCGTCCCTTCGTACACCGCGTGCAAGACGCTTCCGCGTCGGAGGGGGTCGAGCCAGCGGTCGGGATCGAGCTCCGGGTCGTCGGGTGGAACGACGCGGAGCACGTTCTGGAACAGGTAGGCGAGCGGGCACCTCCCCAGCGTCTCCAGACGGCTCGCCGAGACCACCAGGGTGGCGTCGCGCCGGGGGTCGAGATCCTCGGGGCGCGCAACCACCACCCCGTGGAGGGGACCGGGCGCACCGCCCCGCCGTTCGTCGCGGGCGGAGAGCCCGGCGTCGAGGCGGGGATAGGCCCGCCGGACCGCCGGCACGCCGCTTCGGAGGACACCGCCGGCGCCGATGGACGCCATCCACACGTCGTCGGCGTCCAGCGGCGGCGCGCCGGCCTCCGGCAGCGCGCAGGCCACGGGACCCAGAACCTCGTGCAGATCCCGGAAGCTCACGCCCGGGTCTCTGCGCGCCAGGCGCAGGGCCTGGAGCAGGACGGGGGACGGCGCCACCGAGCGCGCCTCCGACGCGTCCCAGGCCCCGTAGCTCAGCGTGACGTCCCCCCTGACGCGGGCGAAGAACGCCGCGAAGCGGAACGCCTCCGTGCGCATCTTGTCCGCTGTCGTGGCGAGACCAGTGCCCAGGGACCTGCGCACGCCGTCCGGCAGCACCGGATCCTGGATCGCCCGGCCCGGCACGCGGTCGGCGTCCGCCCCCACCACGAAGACCGCCGGCCTCCCCGAGAAGGCGCCGTGCTCGATGTCCGTCAGATGCAGGTGGCCCCCCTCCGAGCGCCGCGGCGCTCCGCCGCCGCCCGCGCCCGTCGATCCCGGACCGGGCGCCTTCACCCGGATGTCGAGGTGCCGGCGCAGGATGGTGACCGCTGCCTCGAAATGGGTGCGCCTACGGAGCGTAGCCTGCACGCGATCCAGCACGCGCAGGATCTCCTCCCTTGCCGTGTCATCCGGCTCCCCGCCCCTCGGCACCCTCTTCATGAAGGCCATGAGGCCTTCCGCCAGCTCCGCCGGAGAGACCGGGCGCCCCGCCTCACCGGCCCGGTCCGGCACCGACGGCGTCGCCCTCAGCGTGGGATACAGGATGGAGCGCAGGGCCCGCACCTCACCCAGCGCGCGTTCGGTCCGCCGGCGGCGCCGGCCGTCGGCGTCGGTCCCGTCCCGGCGCTCCGCCTCGAGGGCCGCAAGAGCCTGGCGGATCTGCGCCCGATAGCGATGTCTCCCCCACCCGATGCGCAGCGCGCGGAAGCGGCGCGCCAGGTCGGCGGGCGCGTGCCGCCGCCTCCCCGGCGGACGGAGATCCCCGGCCTCCAGGAGGCGGCGGATGGGATTGGCCTGGAAGCCCTCGGCGATCCAGTCCAGGTACGTGTGCGCCACCCTCCCGGCGCGGGTCCGCTCCACGGGGAGCCCCGCCGCGTACGTCACGGGGATGCCCAGGCGGACGGCCAGGGCGTGGAGGGCGGAGCCGTACGTGGCCGGATCCGCGGTGACGACCTCCACCTCGTCCCAGCGCAGCCCACGGGCCATCACCCGATGCAGGACACCGCGCAGCTCGTCGGTGACGGAGGCCGCCCTGAAGAGCTCCAGGCCATCGTCCCGCAGGCCCTTGGGCACGCCCGCCGGGGCGTGGAGCCACGCGTGGGCGGAAGCCGGCGGCGCCGCCTCCCAGAGGAGCTGAGGGGGGACGTCCAGTCCCACCACGGGATCGGTGGGGAGCACACGCGCGCCACGGCGCAGCAGCTCCGTCACGAGCCGCCCCCGGAGGCCGTGCAGGTCGAGGCCCGGAACCAGCGCCACCACGTCGGCACCCAACGACCGCCCCACGGGGCTCCCGTCGGAGAGGACCGCCACCGCCATCCGCAGGATGTCCGCGGTGTCCACCCGCCGGTGCTCGTCCAGGAGCGAACGGTACGACGCGAGAACCCGGGAGAGCAGGCGACGTCGAGCTCGACCTCGGCCCGGACCCGCATGGAGCTCGGCCGCCCCGAGGCCTGCCAGGCGCACCTCGTCCACCGCCCGGTGCACGGCCTCCCGGAACCCCACGCCCTCGGACAGCGGACCCAGCTCGTCCCTCCCCGAAGCCAGGGCCAGGTCCAGGGCCTCGTCCACGAGCGCCTGCTGCTCGAAGGCGTCGACGGGCTGGAGGCCACGCTCGTCCAGCTCGTCCACGGCGAGCCTGAGCGCCAGGGGCCGCACCGTGGTCACCTCGAAGCCGACCCATCCGGCGCCGTCCCGGCCCAGGCGGCGCAGGAGCTCACGTCCGCCCCCGACGCTGGGTGCGACCACGAGCTTGCGCTCCAGGGGGTGGGCACGCGCGATCTCCGCAAGGGCGTCGGCGAGTCGGGATCGCGGGGTTCGCATGGAAGCCATGCCGCTCCGGTGGGGGCGAAGGTCGGCGCGAAGATAGAAGACCGGTCCCACCCCTGTCACGATGGCCCTCCGTCGCGTACGCTCCGTGGTGTCGTTCCCGAGGACCCGAGCGGAGCCGCCCATGCATCCCCATGCCGGACTGCGGTCCATCACGTTCTGGTGGAGGGCTATTGCCGTGGCCCTCCTGCTCCCCGTCCCCGTGCATGCGCAGATCGGCCCGGCGCGGGTGGACTCGCTGATCCGCTCCATGACCCTCGCCGAGAAGGTCTCACTTCTCCACGGCGAGAGGGACCCGGCCGGCGAAGGCCAGGCGGGCTACATGCCCGGCGTGCCGCGCCTGGGCATCCCGCCGCTGCGCCTGACGGACGGACCCGCAGGGGTGCGCCTCGCCCTGCCCGCCACCGCGCTGCCGGCGCCGGTGGCCCTGGCCGCGTCCTTCGATACGGCGCTGGCCCGGCGCTACGGCGCCACCATGGGCCGCGAAGGGCGGGCGCTGGGCCAGGACGTGCTCCTGGCGCCCATGGTCAACATCGTGCGCGTTCCCGAGGGCGGACGCGACTTCGAGACCCTGGGGGAGGACCCCTACCTCGCGTCGCAGATCGTCGCCCAGGAGGTGCGCGGCATCCAGGGCCAGGGGCTCATCGCCACGGTGAAGCACTACGTGGCCAACAACTTCGAGGACGCGCGCACCAGCGTCAGCGCAGACGTCGGCGAGCAGGCGCTCCACGAGATCTACCTGCCGGGCTTCGAGGCGGCGGTGGCCGCCGGAGCCGGCGCGGTGATGTGCTCCTACAACCGGGTGAACGGCCGCTTCGCGTGCGACGACCCGGAGACCCTCACGCACATCCTGCGTGACGAGCTCGGCTTCACGGGATGGGTGATGACGGACTGGGGTGCCCATCACTCCGCGGGCGCGTTGGCCGCGGGGTTGGACCAGGAGATGCCCGGCGGCCGCGGCTCCGCGAGGCAGCCCATCTACTTCGGCGATTCGCTGGTGGCGGCGGTACGGAGCGGTCGCGTCCCCGAGCTGCTCGTGGACCGGTCCGTGCGCCGCATCCTCACGCAGATGGACCGGGTCGGCCTTCTCGGCGGGACGGTGCCCCCGCGGCTCCCCCTGGACACCATCGTCGACGCGGCCACCGCCCGGGACGTCGCCGTGAAGGGCGCCGTGCTGTTGAAGAACGACGGTGACGTCCTTCCCTTCTCGCCGACGGAGCTGGCGTCGGTGGTGGTGGTGGGGCCCACGGCCGTCACGCCCATGGTGGGCGGGGGCGGCAGCGCCCACGTGCTGCCTCTGGACACGGTGGCGGCGCTGCCCGCGCTGCGGCTCTACGCCCCCAGCGGCATCACGGTGCGGTACCTGCCGGGCATCGACCTGGACGGCGTGGTGGTGCCCTCGACGGCGCTCACCACCGGTGCGGCGAAGGGTGCCTCGCCGGGGCTGGTGCGCTCCGAGGACGGAAAGAGAGTCGGCACCGACACGGTGATCGACTTCACGGGCGCCGACGCGCTGCCGGCGGGGCACGAGTGGCTATGGACGGGAGTGCTCACCGCGCCGGTCACCGGCGATTACGCCATCAAGGTGCAGACCCGGGGGGGAAGGGCGAGCCTCGACCTCGACGGCGAGCCCCTCGTGGGTGGGGGGGGTGGGGGCGGGAGCCTCATTCCCACCGCGGGCGGCCTCTCCAACGCGACGAGGGTGGTGCACCTGGAGGCCGGGGTGGGCCACGCGGTCTCCCTCGCCGTCGGGTCGGACGGCCGCCGGGTCGAGGGCGGGACCGTCCAGCTCCGCCTTGCGTGGGTGACCCCGGAGCGTCGCCGGGCCGTCCTCGACCAGGCCGTCCAGGCCGCTCGAAGCGCGCGGGCCGCAGTCGTCTTCGCGTACGACGAGGAGACCGAGGGAGTCGACCGCAGCAGCCTGTCGCTTCCCGATGACCAGAACGCGCTCGTCGAGGCGGTGGCCCGCGCCAACCCACGGACGGTGGTGGTGCTCCAGACCGGAAACGCGGTTCTCATGCCGTGGATCGGAGATGTCTCCGCGGTTCTGGAAACGTGGTATCCCGGCCAGGACGGCGGCGACGCCACCGCGGCGCTTCTCCTGGGCCAGGCCAACCCCGGGGGCAAGCTCCCCGTGACGTTTCCCCGGGAGGCGTCCGACGCCCCCACCGCGGACAGCACTCGCTATCCCGGAGTCGACGGGCACGCGGCCTATTCCGAAGGGATTTTCGTGGGGTATCGCTGGTACGACGCTCACGACATCGCCCCGCTCTTTCCCTTCGGCCACGGCCTCTCCTACACGACGTTCCAATACGAGGACCTGGACGTCCGTCCCTCCGGGGACGGCCTCGCCGTCTCCTTCACCGTGCGCAACACCGGCACCCGTCCCGGCACGGAGGTGGCGCAGGTCTACCTGGGCGCGGTGCCCGATCCGCCGGCTCCCATGGCGGTGAAGAGCCTCGCCGGCTTCCGGCGCGTGGAGCTCGCCGCCGGCGAAAGCCGGCGCCTCAGGGTGCACGTGGACGGACGCTCGCTCTCGTACTGGTCGGTGGCGGAGCACCGGTGGCGGCGGGCTATCGGAGTGCGTCCCGTCCTGGTGGGGTCGTCCTCCAGGGACATTCGCCTGCGGGGAAGCGCCGACGTGGGAGCCGGCGCCGCGGGCTGACTCCGGCAGCGAGGCGCCGACCGGGCGTCGTCGCGCCCCGACCCGCTCCGCGCGACGGGGATCGCAGAGGCGGATGGCCGGCCGGAGAACCGGCGGCGGATCCCCGAATCTCCCCCGGTGGGGAGGGCAACCCATCCGGGAGAGTTTCGGGAACCCGCCGCCCGGGTTTGCGAAGGGGCAGCTGTCGCAAACCGGTTACTTGACGAACAGCATGTCCCGATACATGGGCATGGGCCACAGGTCGTCGGGGATCAGCTTCTCCATCCGATCCACCACGTGCCGCACGGCGGCCATGGCCGGGATGATGTTCACGCGCATGTGCTCGGCCTTGGAGAACACGTCGTCTCCGCCCAGCTCGGCATTCTGCGACACGAGAACGGCCAGCTTCTCGGTGAGCTCGTCGATGAGATCACCGACCTTCCGAGCGGTGGCGAGGATGCCCTCGACCTTGAGCCCCACGTTGTTCGCCCGCTCCGCCGTGGTGAGCAGGTCGTGGAGGTACCGCGTCGCCGCCGGCAGCACCATCGTGGCGGCCATGTCCGCAGCGGTCTCTCCCTCGATGTTCACGGTCTTGAAGTACTGGTCCACGTAGATCTCGTACCGGGATTCCAGCTCCCGGTGCGACAGCACGCCGAACTTCTCGAAGAGCGCCGCGTTCCCCTCCTCCACCAGCGCCGGCAGTGCCTCCATGGTGTTGCGGTGGTTGAGGAGTCCCCGCCGCTCCGCCTCCTCCACCCATGCCGGAGCGTAGTTGTCGCCGTTGAAGATCACGTGCTTGAAGCCCTCGACCTCCCTGGACAGGAGAGCACGCAGGGCGTCCTCGAAGGTGGAGCCGCCGTCGAGGGCGTGCTCGAGCTGGACGCACATCTCCTCGATGGACTCGGCGACGATGGTGTTCAGGACCGTGGCCGGGAAGGAGATGCTCTGCGATCCACCCAGGGCGCGGAACTCGAACTTGTTCCCCGTGAAGGCGAACGGCGAGGTGCGGTTCCGGTCCCCGGCGTGCTTGGGGAGTCGGGGCAGCACGTCCGCGCCCAGGCCCATGAGGCCGCCGCTCTTGCTGGACTTGGCCTTGCCTCCGTTGCTGGTGATCTGCTCGAAGACGTCCTGGAGCTGATCGCCCACGAACGCCGAGATGATGGCCGGAGGGGCCTCGTTGGCCCCCAGCCTGTGGTCGTTGGCCGCGTAGGCCACGGAGGCGCGTAGGAGGTCCTGGTGGTGCGCCACCGCCCTGAGCACCGCCGAGCAGAAGAACAGGAACTGCATGTTCTCGTGGGGTGTCTCGCCGGGCTCCAGCAGGTTCTGGTCGTCGGTGCCGAACGACCAGTTCAGGTGCTTTCCGCTCCCGTTCACGCCCGCGAACGGCTTCTCGTGAATGAGGCAGACCAGGCCGAACCTGCGGGCCACCCGCCGCATCGTCGACATCATGAGCTGCTGGTGGTCGGCGGCCTGGTTGGCGTCCTCGAACACCGGTGCCATCTCGTACTGACCCGGGGCGACCTCATTGTGACGGGTCTTCAGCGGCACTCCGAGCTTGTAGAGCTCCAGCTCCACCTCGTTCATGTACTCGAGGACCCGATCCGGGATGGATCCGAAGTAGTGGTCCTCCATCTCCTGGCCCTTGGGCGGCTTCGCCCCGAAGAGCGTCCGCCCGCACGTCACCAGGTCCGGCCGGCGATAGAAGAACTCCTCGTCGATGAGGAAGAACTCCTGCTCCGGGCCCATGGTGGCGCGCACGGCCTTCGGGGGTGAGCCGAAGAGGCGCAGCGCCCGGCGCGCCTGCTCGTCCAGCGCGTGAACGGATCGGAGCAGCGGCGTCTTCTTGTCAAGCGCCTCACCGGTCCACGAGGCGAACGCGGTGGGGATGCACAGGTACGCACCGCCGGCTCCCTGCATGAGGAACGCAGGCGAAGTGGGGTCCCACGCGGTGTACCCACGCGCCTCGAAGGTGGCCCGCACGCCCCCCGACGGGAACGACGACGCGTCCGGTTCCCCCTGCACGAGCTCCTTGCCGCTGAACTCCGCGATGGCGCGGCCGTCGCGCGTCGGGTTGAGGAAGGAGTCGTGCTTCTCCGCGGTGAGGCCGGTCAGGGGCTGGAACCAGTGCGTGAAGTGCGTCGCGCCCTTCTCGATGGCCCACTCCTTCATGGCCACGGCTACGGCGTCGGCCACCGAAGGGTCGAGCTCGGTGCCGTTGCGGACGGTGGAGAGGAGCGCCTCGTACTGAGGCTTCGGCAGCCGCGACTTCATCTGGTGGAGTCCGAAGAGGTTCTCGCCGAACACGTCCTCCATGTCCATGCGCTTCTTCTCTTCGCGCCCGTTGGAGGGAGACTCGTACTTGGCCGCAGCGAGGATATCGAATCGGGGGATGACGCGGGTCATCGGGCAGCTCCTCAGGCATCGGGACACCAAGCGGATGGAACGCACCAAGGTGTGACCGGATCCCTGGCATCTCAAGAGGAGCGTGCCCATATTTTGCATAATCTCGATTACGCTAATCCTGATACAGTCAGCTCATCCAGCCCATGGCCGCGGTCCGCAGACCCCACGAGCTCGGCGCCCTCCGCTCGGCGCTGGACGCGTCCGAGCCCGCCTTGATCCACGTCACCGGCCTCCGGGGCGTGGGCAAGTCCTCGCTGGTCCGGGCAGCCACGGAAGGCACCCGGGCGCTGGTGCACCGCGTCGTTCCCCTGCCGGAGCCAAGGCAGCGGGAGGCCCTGGCGGACCAGGTGGCGCGTGAGCTCGGACCGCTCGCACCCCACGCTTCGGAGATCTCCTGGGAGGGCATCCTCGGCCACCTGGTGCACCAGGCCGCGGACGGTCGTCCCCTGACCCTGGTCCTGGACGACGCCCACCGACTCACCGAGGCGCGGGCACGGATCGGTCCGGCCCTGGCGCGGGCCCTGGTGTCCGCCCGGGAAGGAGGGGCGTCATTCCACGTCGTGCTGGTGGGCAGCGCAGGCGCCCTGCCCGACGTGTCCCTTCCCCGCCGCCCCGCCTCGCCTCCCGACACCACGCCCGAGCCGGTGGCGCTGCACGTCCCGCCTCTCCCCCTCCGTGCGGCGCTCGCGTGGCTGCCGGGTGCGACCCCGGAGGACCGCATCCAGGCGTATGCGGTCTTCGGCGGAGTCCCCGCGCACCTGCGCCTTCTCGATCCGCAGGCGAGGCTGGAGACCAACATCCGTCGTCTGTTCCTGGAGGCCGGCGCCCCGCTGGCCGACCGGGGGATCGACGTCCTGGAGCGCGACGTGCAGGTCCCCGCCCGCTACGTCGCCGTCCTCGCCGCGCTGGCAGTGGGTGAGGCGGACTGGGGCGCCGTCCACCGCGGCGTGCCGGACCTCACCACGTCGGGCCAGGTCGCACCCTACCTGCGCAGACTCGAGGAGCTGGGCCTCGTGGAGATCCGGCGTTCCCTGGATGCCGGGCATGGTAGCCGCAACAGGCGCTACCGCATCGTGGATCCTCTCGTTGCGTTCTGGTTCCGGTTCGTGCTCCCCTTCCGCCACACGCGCCCCGAACCCGACGTCGACGCGTGGATCGCGGGCGTGGTGGGTCCTTCACTGGATGACCACGTGGCGAGCGTCTTCCCCGAGATCTGCCGACGGCACATGGCGCTGGACGCCATGGAGTGGGCGGGGGCCAACGCGCGCGAGCTCGGGAGCCTCTGGGGACCCGGGTACGACGTGGACGTCGCCGGCATCCTCACCTCCGGCGCGGCCTTCTACGGCCGTTGCCTCTGGAGGAACGCTCCTGCCGGCGTCGACATGCTCGAGGCCCTCGACACCATGGTGGGCGAGACCCGCTTCGGGTTCGGACGCGAGCGGCGGTTACGCGTCGTCTTCTCCAATGGAGGGTTCACGGCCGAGCTGACGCGCCGGGCCGCACGGCGCGACGACGTCGCGCTGGTGGACGGGGCGGCGCTGGTGGGAGCCGCCGCGGAGGGTGATGGCGGCTAGGGCGCTGCACCATGCCACAGACATGGTCTCTCGTCGTCGATGGCAGCGGGGGCGTCGCAGCTTGAAGACAGCACCCTCCGGTGCAGACCCGGCGCGCGTCGTCCGTTGTCTTTCCCGCAGCGTACCCATATCATGGGTCGAAGAGGTTGCCCGCACACAGGAGCCGGGTACCTGGCCTCCTGCCGCGTGCCCGGAAAGACAGATGGGCAAGCCGAGTTGGTCGTCTCCGATGACGCGGCCCACTCCCGTCCCATCCGGCCCGGCGATCCGCCGCCGGAGCGTGAAGTGGGCCTCTTTCCTGTTTATCCTCTCTTCGCTGTTCGCGTGTGGGGACGGTGGTACCGGCCCCGGATCGACGGAGGTCGGGGCGCAGGGCGGTACCGCGTCCCTGGCGGGCGGATTCGGGCAAGATCGAGAGCGTCGGAATCTTCGCCGCCGTGGCCCTCCCCGCCGACAGCGTGAACGTGTACCCCGCCCGTTACACGCTGGGCGCGGGCGAGACCGCGCGCTTGAACAGGAGCGTCTTCGGACCCTCCGGGGAGGCCTTGCCGTACAGGAAGGTGACCTGGACATCCAGCGACGAGGCCGTGGCCACCATCGACACGTCCGGCCTGGTGACGGGCGTGGGAGCGGGAGCGGCCACCATCACGGCCTCCGTCGACGGACACAGTGCCCGGGCGTCGGTCTCGGTCTTCGACTGCTCGGCACAGACGAGCATTCCCGCCAGTCAGTGTCTCGCATTGATCGCCATGTACGACGCGTACACGGACTCCGAATGGCGCATCACGGGCAGTCTGGCAGCGGGTCCGGATCCGTGTAGCTGGTCGGGCGTAACCTGTGCGGGCGGCTCCGTCTCCGGGCTGGTTCTCGGGACGACTCCGGAGGGGTCGATCTCATACAAGGTGGGAGACCTGTCAGGCCTCACTCGCCTGGAGGTGACCGGCACGCACCTCGTCGGATCCTTGCCTTCGACCCTGGGATCCCTCACGAAGCTCGAGGTGCTGTCCATCCACAGCACCAGCGTCTCCGGGTCGATCCCGCCGGAGCTCGGGCAGCTGTCGAACCTGAAGGAGCTCTATCTCCATTCCGACTCGCTCACGGGCCCCGTCCCCCCCGAGCTCGGAAGCCTCTCGCAGCTCACCGTGATGAGGCTGGACGACAACCAGCTCACCGGGTCGATCCCACCGGAGCTGGGAAACCTGTCGAGCATCCAGAGGCTGAACCTCGCCGGCAACCGACTCTCGGGCTCCATCCCAAGGCAGCTCGGGGGACTGGCGACCCTTCAGGCTCTGGGACTGATGGCAAACCAGCTGACCGGAGCGATCCCGAAGGAGCTAGGCAACCTGTCGAGCCTCACCAACCTGGCGCTGTTCGACAACCAGCTCTCCGGGTCGATTCCCGCCGAGATCGGGAACCTGGCGAAGCTCGATACGCTGACCCTCTATGCGAATCAGCTCACGGGCGTCGTACCGCTGTCGGTCGCCCTCCTGGGGGGGAGAGTCCAGTCGCAGTTCAATCGGAACGCGTGCCTGTTGTTCGTGCCGATCATACCGGGCAACACAGGGCTGAGCATCCCCGACACCCAGGACTACCGGGACGCCGACCTGGACGCGGACGGGGAGATCTGCGGCATCGCCATCGGGGGGCAGTAGGTCTGGGTGCCGGAACGAGACAGGGGCGAAGCCTGCACGACTGCGCCAACCCCGTTCTCATGGGCGCCGGCGCCGCCTTGGGGGCTCGCCGGCACCTCAGACGCCTTGCTTCTCCCTACACGTCCAGATTCCGCACGTACTTGGCGTTCTTCTCGATGAAGTCCCGGCGCGGCTCCACCTCGTCGCCCATGAGCCGGTCGAAGAGGTTCGAGGCGATGGCTGCGTCTTCGATCTGGACCCTCAGGATCGTGCGTGCGTCGGGGTCCATGGTGGTCTTCCAGAGCTGATCGGGGTTCATCTCGCCGAGACCCTTGTAGCGCTGGATGTTGATCCCCTTGCCCTCCCCGTCCTTGCCACCCAGGCGCTTCGCGTGCTCGTCGCGCTCCTCCTCGGTGTACGCGTACAGCTCCTGCTTTCCCTTCTGCACGCGGTACAGAGGCGGCTGCGCGATGTAGACCATCCCCTCCTCGATGAGCTCCGGCATCTGTCGGAAGAAGAACGTGAGGAGGAGCGTGCGGATATGCGCCCCGTCGACATCGGCGTCGGTCATTATTATGACCTTGTGGTACCGCGTGTTCTCGAGCTCGAACTCGTCCTTGATGCCCGCACCGATGGCCGTGATGATGGCGCGGATCTCGTCGTTGGAGAGCACCTTGTCGATGCGAGCGCGCTCGACGTTCAGGATCTTGCCCTTCAGGGGCAGGATGGCCTGGTAGGAGCGGTCGCGGCCCTGCTTGGCCGACCCCCCGGCCGAGTCACCCTCCACCAGGTACAGCTCGCAGAGGGACGGGTCCGATATGGAGCAGTCCGCGAGCTTGCCGGGAAGCACTCCGCCCTCCAGGGCGCTCTTCTTGCGCGCGAGATCCCGCGCCTTGCGCGCGGCCTCGCGGGCGCGCGCGGCCTGCAGGGACTTCTCGATGATGGACTTGGCGGCCCGGGGGTTCTCGTCCAGGAAGATGGACAGGTTCTCGTTGACGGCGGTCTCCACGGCGCCGCGGACCTCGGAGTTCCCCAGCTTGGTCTTGGTCTGGCCCTCGAACTGCGGCTCCATGACCCGGACGCTGAGCACGCACACCAGACCCTCGCGGACATCGTCGCCGGAGAGGCTCTCGTCCTTCTTGAAGAGCCCGTTGCGGCGGGCGTAGTCGTTGATGGTCCGCGTGAGCGCCGCTTTGAATCCCGTGAGGTGCGAGCCGCCCTCGTGGGTGTTGATGTTGTTGACGAAGGTGTGCGTGTTCTCGGCGAAGCCCTGGTCGTACTGGAGCGCCAGCTCGATCTCCGCCTCGGGCTTGGCGGCCTCGAAGTAGCAGACCTTGTCGTGGAGCGCCCCGCGCTGGCCCCTGAGGTACGTCACGTACTCGGCCAGCCCACCCTCGAACAGGTACTCCTCCCGTACCGGCTCGCCGTTGCGCTCGTCGGTGAAGACGATCTGCAGGCCCTTGTTCAGGAACGCCAGCTCACGGAGCCGGTTGGACAGGGTCTCGAAGCTGAAGACGGTCTCGGTGAAGATCTCGGGGTCGGGCTTGAAGGTGATGGTGGTGCCACTCCCCTTCGCCTTGCCCAGGGTCTCGAGCTCCTTGGTCTTCAGCCCGCGCACGAAGCGCTGGTAGTAGCGTGTGCCCTTGCGCACGACCCAGACGTCGAGATACTCGGAGAGGGCGTTCACCACGCTCACCCCCACGCCGTGAAGTCCGCCCGACACCTTGTAGGTGTTCTTGTCGAACTTCCCGCCCGCGTGGAGCACGGTCATGGCCAGCTCGACGCCGGGCACCTTCTCGGTGGGGTGGATGTCCACCGGGATGCCGCGGCCGTCGTCCTCCACGGTGACGGAGTTGTCCTCGTGGATGGTGACCTTGACCTCGCTGCAGAAGCCGGCCATGGCCTCGTCGATGGAGTTGTCCACCACCTCGTAGACCAGATGGTGCAGGCCCCGTGCCGAGGTCGAGCCGACGTACATGCCTGGACGCTTGCGCACCGCCTCCAGGCCCTTGAGGACCTGGATCTGGACGGCGTTGTAGTCGTCGTCCCCGTTCTGCTTCTTCTTCCTCTTCGCCATGTCCGCTCCGTGAGCCGTTACTCTGCTATTCCGTCTCCGCCAGCACGAAGACGATGCGCTCCAGCGGCGTCTCCGGCAGATGCTCGTTCACCCGCCGCAGGAAGTCCGCCTTCATGAAGTTCAACTCCATCAGCCACGCGCTCGTGCGTACCTCCACGATGAGCGCCCCGCTCATGACCACCTTGGCCCGGGTGGCCGCGGCCACGTGCTCGCCCACGAGCTCGGGCCACGCCTCCACCACGCCCATCTGCTTGACCTCGTCCCGGAGGCCGTGCCGCTCGAGGACACCCTCCAGCACGTCTCCCAGCCGGACGGGCCCCTTGCCGCGTCCCGTCACGCAGCCACCCTGCCGTCAGCGATGCGCCAGCGAGGAAGCGCATCCCGGCGGATGCGTATGTCCCCCTCCTTCGGCGCCGTGAGCACGACCTGTCCCGTCTCCTCCCGCTCCATCAGCCCCAGGACCCGCTCGCTCCTGCCCCCGTCGAGCTCCGCGAACACGTCGTCCAGGAGGATCATGGGCTCCCGTCCGCGGGTCTCGCGGATGGTGCGGGCCTCCACGAGGCGCAGCGCCAGGGCCGCCGTGCGGCGCTGGCCTCCCGACCCGTAGTCCCGCAGATCCAGATCGTCCCCCTCGTCCTCCAGACGCAGCACGACGTCGTCGCGGTGCGGCCCCACCACCGTGGTTCCGTTTCTCTGCTCCCGCTCCGAGGACGCCACCAGGGCATCCCTGTACGCCTCGGCGATGTCCTGCTCACCACGTGCTCCGTCGAGGTGCACGCTGGAGCGATACGCCATGCGCGCCCCCACGCCCCCGGATACCGCCGAGTAGTACTCGTCGAAGGCCCGGCATCGCGACTGCACCCAATCCCGCCGTGCCTCCACCACCGCCGCCCCGGACCGGACCAGGCCGTGATCCCACGCCATCACCACGGCGCCCGGCTGCCCGTCCTTGAGGGCGGCGTTTCGCCGCACCAGGATCTTCCGGAACTCCTGCAGGGCGTGTAGATACCCCGGCGCGCTCAGCGAGAGCACGATGTCGAGATAGCGCCGCCGCACGCTCGGACCTCCGCTCACCAGCTCCACATCCGCCGGCGAGAAGACCACCGCCGCCACCCGGCCGAGGGCGTCACCCACGCGCTCCGGCTCCACGCCGTCCACCGTCACTTTCTTGCGCTTCCCCTTCTTTTCGTACGCCGCGGCCACCTGGGCCGCCGGCTGCTCCGAGCCGTCGACCGCCACGAGTTCCCCCGTCACGCGGAAGACCCCCTCTCCGAACGCCACGAGCTGGTCGTCCCGGGCGCCGCGGAAGCTGCGGAACGTCTCGAGGTAGTAGATGGCCTCGAGGAGGTTGGACTTCCCCTGGGCGTTGTCGCCGATGATGGCTACGCCCTCCGGCGGGAGCTCCAGATCCTGGGTCCCGAGATTCCGGAAATGCCGGAGCGTGAGCCTGCTCAGATGCACGGACCGGCGGCCGGGAGGAGCCCTCGAAGCATGGTAGAAAATTTAACCTTTCAGGAGGACGCGGACCACCCCGGGTGCGGACGCTCGAAGATGTTGGGACACAATGGGTTGCATCCCTTCTTCGCGACGCCGGCGACCCCTTTCGCCCGGCGTCGGACCGGAGGGGCGCCGGAGGCGTGTCCGCGGGGCCCCGGAGCGGCCCCGGCCAGACCCCCGGTGGCGCCGTGCCGGGCCGCCGATCCGTAGGAACCGGCCAGGCTCCGGACGGCCCTCAGCGCCCCTTGAAGTCGGGCTTGCGCTTCTCCAGGAAGGCCGACATCCCCTCCTTCAGGTCCTCCGTTGAAGCCAGCAGACCGAAGAGCGAGGCCTCGAAGTCCAGGGCCTCGGAGGTGGAGGTGTCCACCCCCCGGTAGATGGACTCCAGGGCCATGCGCACGGCCACCGGCCCGTTCTTCGTCACCTTCCGGAGCAGCACCTTCGCACGCTCCAGGAGCTCGGCCCGGGGCACCACCGCCGAGACCAGCCCGATCTCGGCGGCCCGTTCCGCCCCCACCATGTCGGCCGTCAGCAAGAGCTCCACGGCCCGGCCCAGCCCGATGAGCCGGGCGAGGCGAATGGTGCCTCCGTACCCGGGGATGATCCCCAGGCCCACCTCGGGAAAGCCGAAGCGCGCGTTCTCGCTCGCGATCCGCAGGTGACAGGCCAGCGCGAGCTCACAGCCTCCGCCCAGCGCATACCCTCCCACGGCGGCCAGCACGGGCTTGGGGAACCGCTCGATGTCCCGGAACACCTCCTGGCCGTGGCGGCTGACCCTCACGCCCCCCAGGGAGTCCATCTTGGCGAGCTCGGCGATGTCGGCGCCCGCGACGAAGGCCTTCTCACCCGCGCCGGTGAGAATCACGCCGCGCACGTTGTCGTCGGCCCTGAGGCCATCGAAGACCTCGCCCAGCTCCGAGATCAGCTCGGCGTTCAGAGCGTTCAGCTTGTCCTGGCGGTCGACGACGACGACGGCCAGCTCGTTGTCCCACTCGACACGGATGTAGGTCAGGTCGGTCATGATGGGGACCGTGGAGTCGCATGCGGAGAAGGTGTTCGGATCGACGCAAGATAGCGTCCCGGGAGACAATGGAAAAACGCCCGGGCGGGGCTTAGCTTAGGCCCTTCCAGGGCCGCGACGCCCGGCCTCCGGTCCTCTCACACCGTACCCCGAGCGGGTCACACACCAGGAGCTCTTCTCTCATGAGTCGGTCGCTGAACAAGGTCATGCTCATCGGCAACGTCGGGAACGACCCGGAGATCCGGGCGACGTCCTCGGGCGCCCGCGTCGCCAAGCTCTCGCTGGCCACGAACCGGAGCTGGTCCGATCGGTCCGGGCAACAGCAGGAGAAGACCGAGTGGCACCGCCTCACCGTATTCGGACGGCTGGTGGATATCGTGGAGCAGTGGGTGCACAAGGGAGACCGGCTCTACGTGGAGGGACGCGTCGAGTACTCCCAGACCCAGGACGACCAGGGTGGCACGCGCTACTGGACGGACATCGTCGTCAACGAGCTGCTGATGCTGGGCTCCGGCGGCGCCGGTGGCGGTGGCTACAGCGGCGGTGGCGACTACGGAAGCGGCGGCGGCTTCAACCGGGGTGGTGGCGGCTCCGAGCCGTCGGGCGGCGGCAGCGCCGACGACGATCTGCCCTTCTAGATTTCCAGCTCGACACCGCCGAGAACCCGGCTCACCCACTCCCC
The DNA here is from genome assembly GCA_022340865.1 of Gemmatimonadota bacterium. Taxonomy (GTDB): domain Bacteria; phylum Gemmatimonadota; class Gemmatimonadetes; order Longimicrobiales; family Gaopeijiaceae; genus SZUA-318. Next base: position 51,157 of record JAJDNC010000070.1, on the reverse strand, counting down.
TTCGGCTGCGCCGGCAGCGAGCGGAGGAACTCCCAGAGGGCGCGCCGTTCGCTGTCGGTCATGGCGCGCACCACCGGCCACGGCATGACCTTCGGGTCCACCTGTCGACCGTCCGGCGTCCTGCCCGTGTCGAAGAACGAGGAGAACTGCGCGTAGTTCCACGAGCCCAGCCCCGTCGCCGAGTCGGGCGTGAGGTTGGCGGCCAACGGCCAGCCCGGCGGCGTGCCCGGCACCTTGCCACCGGAGAAGTGCCGGCCGTGGCATCCGGCGCAGGGACCGGCCAGGTAGCGACCGTACGCGACGGTCTCACCGGGCTGGGGCTCGGTGAACGTCCGGTCCGTGTGGTTGATCATCTCCGCGGGGATGAGCGGGAAGCGCCCCAGGAGGTACAGCACCCGGGCCAGGGGGCCGATGGTCTCCTTCAGCGGAGGGGAGGCCACCGGCTTCGCCGACTTGAGGTAGCTCACCAGGGCGCCCAGGTCCGCCGGCCCGATGGATCGGTACTCGTACGACGGCATGAACACGAGAGGCTTGCCGTCGGGACGGACGCCGTCGCGGATGGCGCGCACCCAGTCCTCGTCGGACTTGTACTGCGCCGCTACACCGTTGCGCCCCGACGTGAGGTTCGCCGACATGATCCGGCCGAGCAGCGGCATGGCGTCGATGACGACGTGCCCCCCGAGGTCGGGATTGTGGCACTGGGTGCATCCCCGGATCTCGGCGACGTGACGGCCTCGGGCCAAGGTCACGGAGTCGTCGGACGTGACGATGTGGGGCACCTCGACTCTGTAGGTCTTGTTCAGGTGTCGGTTGGTGACCACATAGACGACCACCATGGCGAGGGCGGCCGCCACCAACAGGCCCGCCAGGAGCCCGATGAGAATTCTCAGAATCTTCACTTTAGGTCAGACGCGGGTGACGCCAATGGGGATGGTTCCTACGACTCCTCCGGCACATCCGCCTCGCTCTCCCAGAGGCCCATGAGGTATTCCTCGTAGCTGTCCGGATGTTGTCGGTAGTCTTCCGCCCAGACGTCGAAGGGGGGCAACGCGAGCTTCCGCGAGAGCCAGTCCGTGGCAATGTGCACCATCTCCGCATAGGAGAGATCCCCACCACCACCTCCCTCACGATGGGCACGCTGGGCCAGCAGGTATATCTCGTCCGGGCTCAGGTAGAGGAGCAAGTCCGCCACTTGGGCCGAGCAGTAGTCCAGGTACTTCGCACGCAGGACTTCGAGCGGCTCCTCGGAGCCCGCCTCCCCTGCGCCCACGGGCCACCCTCCGGATACACGTGAAAAACCCCTCCGAATCGCCGGGCGCGTCGTGTCACCGGGGACCCGGCGCGCGCAGAAGCTATGACTCGAAGGGGCCGGAAGCGCAAGCTTTCAGCGTGTCGTCGCCGGCATCTCCGTGCTGGGAGCGGGAGGGGTTGCCTCGTTGCGCTCACGCAGGTGCCTGTAGATGGACCGCCTGGTGAGACCGTACAGCACAACGCGACTCAGGAACTCGGGATCCGTCTTCTGCACCTCCTCGGCCTGAGCAGCGACGTCGCGAGGCAAGCGCACGTTGAGCTGCACGGAGCACGTCTCCCACATACCTGCACCTCACCCATTCTTCAAAGGGTAAAACGTTACACTTTCAGGGCACCGGACGCGCAACGAAAGATCGTGCGCACTCCTCGGAAGGAAGGAGTTGGTCGCGTCGACGTGCGCACCATCTTAAGACCCGACCGCGGGGTGCGCAACCCTTTTGCGGGCACATCCAGAAGCACGCATTATATCAGCAACTTGTTGTCCCACAATAACTTACAAAACGTCGATTTTTGTAAAACCAGGTGTTCCTCCAGGGCGTCACGGCTTGAGCCCTCGCGGCTCGCGCAGGCGAAAACCCTGATGAATCGTGGAGTTTTGGCCGGTCTCCTCCGTGGTGACCATGCACGTTCCCGTTACCGATTTTTTGCAAAAAAACGGTCAGGGAAGAGCGGAGCGCAGGAACGCCTCCAGGGCGGGTGATTCGAACGAGAGGAAGCGTCTGCGGAGCTCACCGGGGTCGTGCTCGCAGAAGATGCTGCCCGTCCGATGGACGTGCCCGCGACCGACGTCTTCGAACGTGATGTAGCCACGCCAGAACGCATCGTCGCGGAACGCGCACAAGCGGGCCGTCCACCCTCGTCCGGCATACGTGAGGCTCCGAGCCGCCATCGTCGACGGCGCGTCGAAGGTCGGGCCGCCGGGAGACTCGTCCAGATCGCTGAGATGAGCCTCGGGATTGCGCGCGAGATCCTCGCACCAGAGCTCGAACGTAGGCAGCGGCAGCAGTCGCTCGCAGTACTCCACGAGGAGCGCCAACGGATCCTCCACGAGCATATCCATCTGGCTGTCCCGGCGAGCCGTTTCGCGCGCCCTCCGGTACAGTGGCCTCACCGCGTCGCGAGGGAGGATCTGCACGAGCCGCGCTGCCTGCCGCCGCCGGTACGACCCATAGCGTAGACGCAGCTCCGCGAGATCGACGGCCGTGCTCCGCGCGGTTTCGTTCACCGGCAGATCGACCTGGACCACCTCAGTGCACCGTCACGGAGCCGGGCACGAACGGAGCGATGCGTACCGGGTGGATTCCGGGATCCCGCATGCGAAGGCCAGCCAGCGTTTCCCGCACACCGAAGGTGTTCAGCAGCCGATCCACCGCACGGAACCGTTCCGGCTCGAAGCGCGCCATGAGCGCCGCGAGCCCGCGCCGCATGGCGGCCAGGCTCTGGCGAGCTTCCGCGAGCGTCTCCGGATAGGGCAGGCGCACCTGATAGGCGAGAGCGTCGGCGGGCGCGACCGGGACGAGGCGCCGCAGCTCCCCGGTGGGAAAGGACTCGAGGAGAGCATGCTCGAGTTGGGCGTCGGGCTCCTGGAAGGCCGTGCGGAAGACCAGGGCGCAGAGGTCGTAGTCGAGGTGGGCCCGCGTGAGTCGGCCGGGACCCATGACGATGCGGATGGACGTCCCCTCGTGGAGGTCGAGGTCCCGGCACACGTCCCGAAAGCCGATGCGGAGGAACGTGGGACGGGTGAGAGGCCCGAAGCCCACCCTCTCGAGGATCCGCAGTCCCAGGCGCAGACCGTACTGACGGAGCGCCGGCGCAGCTTCGGCATCGGCGGCGACGGACCTGAGCAGCACACGCACGTGATCCAGGGTGGGCTCGTACACCCAATCGAGCACCACCAGCTCGGTGCTGAGGTCCAGGACCTTGAGCTCGCCGCTTCCCAGGTCCAGCGACTCCGCCGAGGAGGGGTAGCGGCCCTCGACCACCAGTGCGAGGCCGATGTCCTCTATCCTGCCCCCCGGGGTGTCCATCTCGTGAACGTCGCGGTACTGAACGACGGCACGCGTCAGGGGCAGCTCACACACGCCCGGGACGTCGCCCATGGCTTCGGGAAGCGTGTGGGTCAGCATGCTCGGATCCATTCGTCTCTCCACCGAATGTCGCGCCCCGCGCGGGACGTTGAGCCGACACCGGGTCGGTGGACGGGCACACACCGATCTTGACACCCGTCCGGCGGTCCGAGTAGCTTGGCCTCGGTGATGAGGAAGCTCGGGCTGCCAACCCGTGTCTTTCAGGGAGCGTCTCCGGTGCCAGCCGGGGACGCTCCCTTCTTTTCGTCGTCTTGTTCTGCGGAAGAGAAACCCGGCCCTGAGCCGGGTGCCTTTCCCTCCGACGGGCCCATCGCGCCGCCGGACTTTCGTCTGCCGGACTCCTGCCACGGAGCCCGAAAGGACGATAACAATCTGTTTACGGCGCGGGCAAGGATCGCGTTCGGTGTCGCGGTGCCGGATTCCGGGGAGCGGGTTGCTCGACGCCCGGGCCACGGTATCTTCCGGCGTTCTCCCCCCACGGAGTCGGACGACCCACGAGATGCACACGGTCCGCGAACGCAGGCGCTCGGTGGCGTTCCTCGAGCACGAGGGCGAGACGTGGTCCTGCTTCCTCGTGACCTTCGAGGTGGGCGCCGGCGCCTGGCATGGCTACTTCTCGTTCCGGCCGGGAAGCGGCGAGGCCGCCGAGGACGACGTGCGCACCGCGGACATCTTCATCGAAGGCTCCGAGGCCGAGATCCACGACAAGGCCCGTGGCCTGGGGCGGCCGCTGCTGGCCGGACTCCTCGCCTCCGCCGTCCACACGAGCCGAAGCGGGAGCGGGGGATCCTCCAGGCTGCGCCTGCGCTTCCGGGAGCTGCTCGCGGAGAACGCCCGGGAGATCTCCGGGGACTGGAGCGAGGAGGGCCGCTTGCCCCCTTCGCCGGACGACCTGGATCGGCTGCGTTCCCTCTACACTTCGTATCGGCTGGACCAGGTCTGCCATTTCATCTGTCTGGTCGATCCACAGGATTTCGAGGTCGCCGTGGACCGGATCCTGGAAGGCGAGCGTATCGACTTCCGCACGTCGGATCGGCTGCAGTTCGCCATGATGGTGGTGGCGCACATCGAACGGCACCTCCCGCTCCCGACCTTCGAGGTCTGGGCCCGAGACTACCTGGGCAGCCCCGACGCGTACCGCCTGTACACCCATACGCTGCACCGCGAGGGCCGGCTCCCCTGAACGGCGCGTGGGTGGGCGTGACCCGGTGCCACCCTGAGGGTCCCGTTGCCTCTGCCCGCGCCCCGGTATAGCTTTTTTAGCTCGCCGACGAAGGTCCAATACCTGAGGAGCGTGATCGTCTTGGAAGTGGTCGTCCTGGAGAACGAGAGCCTCGAGCGCGCGCTGCGCCGCTTCAAGCGGAAGGTGCAGCGGTCCGGCCTGTATTCCGAGCTGCGCAAGCGGCGGTACTACGAGAAGCCCAGCGCACAGCGGAAGCGGAAGCGCGAGGCGGCCATCCGGCGGGAACGCCGGCGGCAGCGTCGCAACCGGCGCTGAGGGACTCCAGCCCCATGCCGGGACGGTCCTCCCCCAGGGGAGGGCCGTTTTTTCGTCCCCATCGGTGAGATGTCCCGCCAGCTAGGCGACCCGCCGAATGAACAGATCCTCCAGCTCATCCCACGCCTCGCGGGAACCCACATCGAGGTGTGTCCACGCGAAGGTGATGAGGAGGCGCGTCCAACCCTGCAGGGAGCGTGCCTCGGTGGGCGTCATTCCGGTGAGAGAGCGCATGGCACGGCACAGGTTCCCATCCGACGTGAAGCCCAGGCGTCTTGCCGCGTGCGCGATGGTCACCTCGCGGTCGGACAGGACGTAGGCGCAGGCGATCATCCGGAACCAGCGCAGGTAGCCGTAGGGTGAGGGAAGATCCCTGCGCCGGAACCGAGCCTTCAGCGCCCCCCGGCTCACGCCGCAGGCTTCCGCCAGGGGATAGAGGTCCACGTAATGGGAGGGGAACTCCAGGACCCGACGTCCGAAGGCCCGCAGCGTCCGCGGCAGGGGCGCGCCGACCACCCGCCCCAGCTCTCCCAGGGTGCGGTCGACCCAGGAGGCCGTCGTCGCCTCACGCTCCACCAGCGAGCGCAGGCGTCCGCCGAAGAAGCACGCCCTGCCCGCCTCCGGCTCCTCGGCCTTCCGCTCCGCCTCCCACCTGGCCAGGGTGGCCCGGGTGACAGTCAGCGTGGGGATGTTCCCCTCCAGCGTCAGGAACGGCCGTGCCACCGACCCCGAGCCGACCCGGATCATCATCCTGGGATACCCCGACTCCATGGCCTCCATCGCCAGCGCCGGGTCCAGGATCACGTCCTCGTCGGGGCGGGCGGCATGTCTCGCCGCAGCGCGGAGAACCGGGTCCTCGAGGTTGGCGATGATCATCTCGTCAGCCCTCGGCACCGGTTGTCGAAGCGCGTGTCGGCATCCCCGTCACAGCCCTTCGTCCGTGATGTCCTCCTCGCGGCTGAGGAGCTCGTGCGCGACGCCGTGGAACTGCCGCTTGACCCAGCGACGCCACGACGCCGGGGGAGGCTCCAGCGACTCGCCGGCCTCGAGGCGGTCCAGGATTCCCTCGAGCTCCGCCTGAACCTCCAGGAGCTTCTTCTTGTGTGACGCACCCACCAGGTAGGTGATGCCCCCGGTGACGGCGCCGCACCCGACCACGCCCACGGGGACCGCGAGGGCGAAGATGCCGCCCGTCGCCAGAACCGCGAAGGCGAGGCCGCCGCCGGCAGCCAGGCCCGCGATGCCACCGCCGAACACCGCTCCGGCGACGTTGTCGCCGCGGGTTCCCGGGTCCACGAGGAGCTCCACCAGCGTGGAGCTCTCGTCCAGGGCGTCGAGGTGCACTTCCACCGCCTTCGCCGAGGCCACGTAGTACTTGCGCGACGTGAAGCTGGCGGCCCGGGCGAGCTGCGACGCCCAATCCAGGGCCGGTCGGTACTGCAGGACATTCGGGCTCCTGCGTACGGGCTGCAGGAGCTGTGTCCCCGCCAGGAAGTCGTCGAGCTTCGCGGCCAGCTCCTTCGCGGAGCCGGGGACCACGCGGGTCGCGCGCAGATGGGAGGGGCCGAAGATCCGGTCCATCACCCCGCTGCGGACCACTCCCGCGCGCACCTCCGAGAGCGCCCTGCGAACGTGGGCCTCGCTCAGCCCAACCTCGCGGGCGATGCGGAAGAGCTCGGTCTCCGTGAGGCCTCCCTCGCCGGCCTCGGAGTCCGAGGACGCCAGTTCGGCCGCCCGTCGTATGACGGCGTCGAACTCGTGCCGGGTCAAGCTGCGTCCTGTGTCTTCGGTCATCGCCGGCTCGTCTCACGGTTCAGCCTCGACCACCACCGCACCACCCTGGCCTCCCGCCTGTGCACGCGGATCCCGGACCGTGGCGGCCTCCCGACGGCCGAGCTCATGGAGCATGATGAATAGTGATGCGTGCTCCCGAGGCCGCAAGCGGATGGGCCCGTACGATGGTGCCGCCCTCCACGGCGGTCACCTCCGGGTCGAGACCGAGCGCCTCCTGCGTCCTTCGTGTCGACGCGTGCCCTACCCCTTGGCGGCCACGACGGTTCACGTCACACGAACTCGGCGGGAGGCGCCTCCTTCAAATATTGCTTGAAGGCCTGCTTGTTGCTCGACTTCATATACGCCTCCTCGGACGTGATCATTCCGGACATGAGGTACTCGAGGATGTGCTGATCGAGCAGCTGCATCCCGTCCTTCTTGCCGGTCTGGATCATTGAGGGGATCTGGAAGGTCTTGTTCTCCCGGATGAGGTTGGCCACGGGGGACGTGCCCACCATGATCTCCAGAGCGGCACGCCTCCCCCTGCCGTCCTTGGTGCGCAGGAGCACCTGCGCGATCACACCCTTGAGCGACTCGGCGAGCATCGTCCGGATCTGATTCTGCTGGTCGGCAGGAAAGACGCCGATGATGCGGTCCACCGTCTTCGGGGCCGAGCTCGTATGCATCGTGCCGAACACCAGGTGGCCCGTCTCCGCTGCGGTGAGCCCCAGCTCTATGGTCTCCCGGTCACGCATCTCCCCCACGAGGATCACGTCCGGGTCCTCGCGCAGCGCCGCCCGCAGTGCCGCGGCGAAGGACTGCGTGTTGGTGCCGATCTCCCGCTGGTTGATGAGGCACTTCTTGTTGGCATGCACGAACTCGATGGGATCCTCGATGGTGATGATGTGATCCGGCCGCGTCTCGTTGACGAGGTCCACCATGGCGGCCAGCGTGGTGGACTTGCCCGACCCTGTGGGACCCGTCACCAGGACGAGGCCTCTCGTGAGCATGCACAGCTTGCGCACCGCGTCGGGCAATCCGAGTTGGTCCACCGTGAGCACCGTCGAAGGGATGGTGCGCATGACCGCGCCGAGTCCCTTGCGCTGCCAGAAGACGTTCACGCGGAAGCGCGCGAGCCCCTCGATCTCGTAGGCGAAGTCGAAGTCGAGGGTCTCGAGGAACTTGGCCCGCCACTCCTCGTCCATGATCTCGTAGATGAGCGTCTCCATGTCCTTGTTGGAGAGCTCGCGGAACTTGATCCGCTGCAGATGCCCGTGCACGCGCATTATCGGCGGGGACCCCACGGTGAGATGGAGATCCGAGCCTCGCTGGTCGACGAGGACCTTCAGGAACTGATCGATCTGCGGCATGACGTTCTCGCTGACCTGGGACGGATTCTCTATGGGTTCAGGGGCTCGAGAGACCACTCCAGCGCACCCCCCTCGTCGCGCGCGACGTGCAGCTCCCAGCGGATTCCGGCATCGTAGGCCGGGCGCCGGTCTCTCTGCATGGGCCACAGCAGGAAGGTCACCGAAGCCACGTCCAGCGCCGCGCTCGCCCAGTCGTCTCCGTCGGCGGCGAGGTCCACGGTCACGACGTCGAAGTGGAATGCCCTGAGCTTCTCCAGCTCGGTGGTCCACTGGCGGGGATCCCGCGGCAGGTGCAGGCTGAAGGCCTCGTCCGCCGCATTGTCCTCGGATGCGTACACGTGGATGCTCCGCCATGAAGGGTCCAGCAACAGCAGGGGCAGGTGGGGCAGGATCTCGTGGCCGAAGGCGTCGGGCTCGGAGGTGACCACGAAGCGTGCGGAGCCCGAGCGCGCCAGGAGTCGGATCTCCGACAGGATCCCCGGCTTCGGCGCGGGGAAGAGCCCTCGAAGCAGGGACTCTTCCTTGAGGGGACGGAACAGGTACTCGTGCCCCGCCTCGTCCGCCAGGTAGCGCACCTCCACCGGCGTGAACACTCCCTCGCGGTTGAGCTGCGCGTCCCACTGGGCGCGCTCCACTCCGGTGACGTGATCACCAGGGGGCGGAGCCAGGAGCTGGTCCAGCTCGGACTCCCACTGCCCCTCGAGGGGGCGCCGGCGGATGGTGCCGCCGTCGTCCCACCAGGCCCACGAGCGTTGCCCCCGGGTCGAGATCCCGAAGCGCCCCGCCGCGGCCTCCAGAGCCTCGACGAACGCGTCCGTCAGATGCACGGGTGCCGGGCGCTCGGATTCCTCTGCGGCGGTGCCCCGGGCGTAGACCTGCCGGATGAGCTCGCGGATCTTCTCGGCGGAGGCCAGCGCCAGCTCGATGCGCCGGTCGGTGCGGGCGTGGAGCTCGTCCACCGCACCGGTCTTGAGGGGGGACTCCACCACCACGGTGAGGGTGTCCTCCGTCTTCATGATGGGGAGCGTGAGGTTCGCCAGCGCCCACTCGGGCGACACCAGGGCCGCGGCTTCGGGGTCGACGGAGTCCGCATCCGGCAGGATGTAGGGGAGGTCGAACTGCGACGCGAGGCCCCACTCCAGCTCGTCCTGCGACAGGATGCCCATGGCGAGCAGCGCCTCGCCGAAGTACCCGCCGTGATCCCTCTGGTACTCGAGGGCGCGCGCACAGTCCTCCTCGGTGATGCGTCCGAAGCCCACCAGGATCTGCCCTATCGTACGTCGCTCAACCATGGCTCGAACTCGGGAGGAACGGTTTCAAGTCGCGCCGGCGCCCGACCGGGATACGTGCTCCGCCAGCCACGCTCCCACTTCGGACGTGGAGAAGCCACCACCCAGATCGCGCGTCGTCTTGCCCTCGGCGATGGCGGCGGCCACCGCCTGCTCCACGCGCTCGGCTGCCTCCTGATGGCCGAAGTGGTCCAGCAGGAGCGCCACGCAACGCACCGCACCGATGGGGTTCGCCCGTCCCTGCCCCGCGATGTCCGGAGCAGAGCCGTGCACCGGCTCGAACATGGCGTGTCTTCCCGGATGGATGTTCGCCGACGGAGCCAACCCCAACCCACCGGTCAGCTCGGCGGCCAGATCACTGATGATGTCGCCGAAGAGATTCGACGTGACGAGAACCTCGTACTGCTCCGGACGACGCACGAGGTCCATGGCCATGGCGTCGACATACACGGCACTCTGCTCGATCTCCGGATAGCCTTCCCCCACCTCCGCGAACACCCGTCTCCAGAGCCCGCCGGCGTTGCGCATGGCGTTGGCCTTGTCGACGAGGGTGACCCGGCCGCGCCCGCGAGCCTCGGCGAACTCGAAGGCCGCGCGGATGATGCGCTCCACACCGGCACGGCTGTTCAGATCCTCCTCGATGGCCACCTCCTGCGGAGTACCCTTCCTGAACACTCCCCCCATCCCCACGTACATGCCCTCGGTGTTCTCGCGGAAGATCTCCAATCTCACGGGGACCTTCACTCGCTTGAGCGGGCTCAGCTCCGGCGCGAGCAGCACACAGGGTCGGAAGTTGACGTAAAGGTCGAGACGGAAGCGAAGGCCGAGGAGGATGTCCCGGACGTGCTCCTCCCCGGGGACCCGCGGGTCCCCGAAAGCCCCCATGAGGAGGGCGTCGTTAGCCGACAGGCGCGTGAACTCGTCCTCCGTGATGGTGACGCCCTCACGCAGGTAGCGCTCCGCTCCCAGATCCCACTCCTCGACCTCGACCTCGATCCCATACGTCGCGGCCGCCGCCTCGAGCACGCGACGGGCCTCGGGTACCACCTCGGTGCCGATCCCGTCACCGGGAACGAGGGCGATCCGGAGCATCAAACCTCGGAAACGGGGGTGCGGAACGCCGGGACGGCGCACGCGGGCACATTAGCGTTTCGGCCCCACGATCACCACCCCGTGGGTGGGCCCCCCATTGCCCTCGGCGCGAAAGGGATAGCGCCCCTCCGGGGCCTCGCGGAACGAGACCACGAAGCGCTGACCCTGGTTCACGAGAGGCGGCGACGCCATCTGGTCGGTGCGCTCCAGAAATGCCCGGGCCCCGGCCTCGAGGGAATCGGCCTCGAAGCTCACCTGGTGGACCCTTCCGTCGCCGGTCACGAACTCCACCCAGGCCCCCACCGGTATCATCGTCTGCACGGGATCCAGGACCTCCGTGCTCCCGCCCGTGAGGGTCACGCGGTGCACCTCGTCCTTGTCCGTGAGCCCGAGCTGGGCCCGCAGGACCTCGTCGGGGCGGTTCGCCGGGGGCACGGACCGCCCGCACGCGGCCGCCAGGACGAGGAGCAGGGCGACCCCCGATGAAATCGGCCCCGGGATCCGGGGCCGATGGGAAGCGTTCGCCGTGGCGGTCGAGCTCATCCGGTGACCTCGGCACCGCACGCTATGCAGAAACGCCATTCCGGCTCCAGCTCCTCGCCGCAAGCGGGGCACGGCACCACGCGCACGTCGGTTCCGCAGAACGGGCAGAACTTCAGGTTCGGCCTGTGAGGCAGCTCCGCCCGGCACCAACGGCAGGTCTCGGCCGGCTCCCCGGGCGCCGGTGCGGAGGACGCGTCTGCTGCCTCCGGGGTCGTCGTGTCGCGGGCCGCATCGCCCGTCGGCACCCCGTCGGGCTCTTCGCCCGCCGGCTCCGCGTTCGTCGCCGGACCCGTGGGCACCGCCGCCACCCGCGCCGGGTTGAGGCGCACGTCCACCGCCGCGAACTCGCGGTAGCGGCCGGTGTTGGGATTGGACGAGCGGAGCTCCGCACGCAGGTCCCTCAGCGCGTGCTCGGACTCCAGGACCAGGTAATCTCCCTCTCCTGCCAGCATGCGCAGGAGCGCGTCCTCGTAGTCCCCGTTGATGTCCACGCCGATGCGGTCCCGGTGGGTCCCGTACGGGACCAGGTTCTGGTAGATCTCCGCCACCGTGAAAGGCCCGTCCAGATACTCGGGACGTTGCGCCCGGATCTCCTCGACCAGCGTGCGGTGGAACTGCTCCAGGACGTCGCTCATGAATCCTCCCCCGTGTCCCGCCGCGGCTCTTCGTCTCCCTCGAGATGGACCAGGCCCGCGGCGATGGCGGCCCGCAAGAAGGACTCCGGATCCGTGAATGGGATCTCGACCCCGCTCTGCTCGTGCCAGCGCTCGGCCACTCGGCGCATGTAGTGGGTCAGCGTCTCATGGGAGAACCCCGCCAGGTCGCGCATCTGGCGAACGATCTCGTGCCACGTCCCCCGGATCTGGTGGCCGTCCGAAAGGCGCACCGACCTCGGCTTTCCCGACCCACCGCTCCCGTCGCCACCGAAGAGCTCGAGCTGGCTCGGGTCGTAGGACGGCCCGGGACGAGCGCCACCCACCAACATCTCGACCTCGTTGAGCAGCCGGTCGATGGGATCCTCCAGATCCTCCAGCTCGCGAAGGCGTTGCTCCCACGGCGCCAGCCTGGCGTCGCCCGACTCCATGTGCCAGAGGGCACGCTTGAGCTCCATGAGCCGCCACACCGCAAGAGCATCCCAATGCTCCTGGGGCGGGACGTGCTCGAACTCCCGGAGCGCCCCCTCCCAGTCTCCTCGGTCGTACAGGAGATGTCCCAGATAGATCCTGGCCTCGTGGAGATCCGGGTCGAGGCGCAGCGACCTGCGGATCTGCCGGCTGGCTCCGACGTCGTCCCCCAGGCGATGGAGGGCGTACCCCAGTGACGCCGCGGCCTCCGCGTTGTCGGGCCGCGCTGCGGCGGCCTTCGCGAAGACGTCACGGCACTCGGCGTACATGGCCTCCCGATAGAGCGCGCGCCCCATGGTGAGCATGAGCTCGATGTCGTCGTCGTAGCCCATCCCCGCCACCTGATTGAACAGGCTCAGGGCGTGCTGGCGCTCCCCGAAGCGGAGGAGCGTCTCCCCGAGGCCGACCAGGGCGTCCTCGTGCGCGGGATCCAGCACCGCGGCCCGCTCGAAGGCCTTCCGCGCCCAGGCATACTCCTCGCGAGCCAGGCGCGCATAGCCGAGGCCCACGTAGAGATCCACAGCGTTGGGATAGAGAGCGAGGCCCTCTTTGAGCATCTCGAGGGCCCCGTCGTAGTCACCGTCGTTGTAGAGCCTGTGCGCCTGTTCGTCGTATTCCTCGGAACTGAGGAACCCTTCGGGCATGTAGAACGGCTCCTTGCGGACGAAACGCTGGGAGACAGCCTGATCTGGGTAGGGTTGAACAGGAATGTAATGTCGTCCCTGGGGCCATACCACCCTGAAAACGGGACTCCGTGGGAGCTCCGTGCGGTCTCGCACGGAGGGCCGGCAGATCCGCTCACACCCTCCCGTACGAGACACCGCAGAGGGGACAGTGAAGCTCGGTGCCCGCCCGGACGAGCCGGACCGCAGCGCCATGGCGAGGGCAGTCGGGATCGTCTCCCTCCTTCTGGACCGCACGCACCTTGGACCGCTCGGTCCTGGTGGCGGAGGGAACCTCCAACCAATACCGGAGCGACGAAGCGCTGCACTCGAAGAGGATGCTGGCGCTCCCGTCGGGTTTGGGCCGGACACCCAGGAGCATGAGGAACCCGCCCATGGGAGAGGGTATCTGCTGGCCGGCGTAGTACAGGCGGAGCACCTCCTTCTCCCCCGCCAGGATGATCGCTCCGTCGGGCCCCATGCGCCGCTTCTTCTTGGGGTACGGGCTCCACTCGGCTCTGGAGGGAGCTGTCTTCGGAGCCGCCTTGTTCCGGGTGCCGGCCTTCTCCGACGGCGCCGCCGCGCGCGCGGATTTCGCCGTCGGCTTTTCCGCTTTCTTCGCAGGCGCGGACTTCGAGCGTGCCGGCTTCTTCGCGGGGGCCTTCTTGGCCGGAGCCTTCTTCGCCGGGGCCTTCTTGGCCGGGGACTTCTTCGCCCGGGCCTTCTTGGCCGGAGCCTTCTTCGCCGGGGCCTTCTTGGCCGGAGCCTTCTTCGCCCGGGCCTTCTTGGCCGGAGCCTTCTTGGCCGGGGCCTTCTTCGCCCGGGCCTTCCTCACCGGAGCCTTCTTTGCCACAGCCTTCCTGGCCGGGGTCTTCTTGGCCGGGGTCTTCTTCGCCGCCGCCTTCTTCGACGGGGCTTTCCTCTCCGGGGCCTTCTTCGCCGGGGCCTTCTTCGCCGCGGTCTTCTTCGCCCGGGCTTTCCTCGCCCCGGTCTTCTTCGCCGGGGCCTTCTTGGTCGCCGCCTTCCTGGCGACGGCCTTCCGCTTCGAAGGCGTCCGCTTGGCCTGTTTCACGACCTCCACCGCCTTCCTTCGAGGAGATTTGCGAGTCGAGCGCTTGGCCCTGGTCGTCGCCATCAGGGAGCCCTCTGCACAGGCCTGTTCGAAGACGCACCCCGGGTCGCGTCACACCCCCGGGAGGCACCCTGAGGGCATACGCGCCGATAAGCGGGCGGAAGTATAGGGGAGGAGGCCCCTCACCGCCAACCCGACAGGATCCCGAAATGTTGTAGAGGCGACAAAAAAGAGCGAGAAGCCCCTGAGGCTCCCCGCCCTTCCGAGCGTGGATCGGACGCGGCGGAGATCAGGCTACGCCGACGTCCTCCATGGTTTTGGCGGTGCTCTCGGCGCCATGCGCGATGGCGGGCTTGCAGAACCGCAGCCCGATCTCGTGGAGCTGGACGAGGTCGGTCTCGGTCAGGTCCGGATAGCGCTCCCCCAGATAATCTATGGTCTCGCTCATCCAGTGCTGCTGGTCGTCCTCGGCGGCCTGGAGAACTCCACACCGGTTGATATGACTGAAGAGCTCGTCTCGAGCCCGATCCATGAGTTTCTCTTTACTCAAGCTTCCCTCCCTGTAACCTTCTGTCTCGCGTGACTCGCCGGGATGCACTCCTGGCTTCCAGCCTAGTAAGCTAACCGTGAAGTGCTTGCAGCGAAACTGATGCTCCGTGTCTGATCATTGCGCTCCCGACGCCGTCGAGCTCGAGGTCTTCCGGCACCTCTTCACCGCCCTGGCGGAGGAGATGGGAGCCGCCCTCAGGAGGGCTTCGTTCTCGCCCAACATCAAGGAACGGCGGGATTATTCGTGCGCGCTCTTCTCTCCGCGGGGCGCGGCCGTCTCGCTGGGCGACCATATGCCGGTGCACCTGGGCGCCATGCCCATGAGCGTCCAGGCCGCCCTGGAGGAGCTGGGCACCGTCGCCGCCGGAGACGTGGTTTGCCTCAACGACCCGTTCCGGGGGGGGACCCACCTCCCGGACATCACGCTGCTGTCCGCGGTCCACAGCGAGGACGGGGAGTTGCTGGGATTCGTGGCCTCCCGGGCGCACCACAGCGACGTGGGCGGTTCCACTCCGGGCTCCATGCCCCTGGCGCGGGAGATCTTCGAGGAAGGGGTGCGCATCCCGCCCGTGCGTCTGTACGTCCGCGGAGCGCGCAACGAGGATCTGTGGCGCACGATCCTGGCCAACGTGCGCACCCCCGTGGAGCGAGCGGGGGACCTCGACGCCCAGCTCGCCGCCCTGCACACCGGACGCACGCGTCTCCTTGAGATCGCGGAGCGCAGGGGGGTGGACGCCACGCTCCGGGCCATGGACGACCTGGTGGCATATGCGGACCGGCTGGTGGAGGCGGGCCTGGAGCGGATCCCCGACGGCACGTACGAGGCCGAGGACGCCCTGGAGGACGACGGCTTCGGAAGCGGCAGGGTGCCCATTCGCGCGACGCTGACCGTAGCGGGCCGGCGGCTCCGCATCGACTTCTCCGGAACCTCTCCCCAGGTGGAGGGAGGGGTCAACGCGGTGTCCGCCATCACCGCCTCCGCGTGCCGCTACGTCGTCCGCTGCGTGGTGGAGGCGCTCCTGGGCGAGCCTCTGCCGGCGGGAGGGGGCTCCATGTCGGCGGTGGAGCTGGAGCTTCCCGAGGGGAGCCTGGTGAACGCGCGCCTTCCCGCCTCGGTGGCCGCCGGGAACGTCGAGACCAGCCAGAGGATCACCGACGTGCTCCTGGAGGCCTTCGGCGCCGCCCTTCCGGACCTCGTCCCCGCCCTCTCCCAGGGCACCATGAACAACACCACCGTGGGGGGCGTGGACCCGCGCACCGGCCAGTCCTTCGCGTACTACGAGACCGTGGGCGGAGGGATGGGCGCGGGCCCGACGGGCCCCGGACTGTCGGGAGTGCACGTGCACATGTCGAACTCCCTGAACACGCCGGTGGAGGCCCTCGAGCACGCCTATCCCTTCCGTATCACCCGGTATGGGATCCGCCGAGGAAGCGGCGGAGCCGGCGCCAACCGCGGGGGCGACGGCCTCCGGAGGGACCTCATGATCCTCACACCCGCGCGAGTGGCGCTCCTGTGCGAGCGCCGGGCGGTGGGACCCGCGGGAGCCCGGGGCGGCGGCGCCGGCGCCCCCGGGGAGAACGTGCTCATCCACGACGGGGCGGAGACCCACCTCCCCTCCAAGGCCACCTTCACCGTGCAGGCGGGCGACATCGTGAGCATCCGTTCGCCGGGGGGCGGGGGCTGGGGCCCGCCCGTTCCGGCAAGGCCCCGGGCGCAGGCGTCGCCGTCCGGTGGCGCCACTGGAGCGAGGTGAGAGCCATGCGTATCCTGACCGCCCACTTCTGCGAGGAGGCCCACCTCGACGAGGCGGGCAAGCTCCATATCCACGGGATCTTCTTCGACCGCGCCGCTCCGGGCTTCCCGGCCCAGCAGGACCACATGGTCCTGGTCCTGGTGGTGGAGTGGGACCCGGAGGACCAGGGCCGGTACCGCTTCCGGCTGGACCTGGACGGAGGAGGTGACCAACCCTCGTTCACGGTGGACGGACACACGGACGTGGGGCGCAGCCCCGGTGACCTCGCCCCGCCGCGCACGTTCCTGATCATGCCCATCGAGGAGACCGTCTTTCCGCACCCGGGGCCGTACCGGCTCATGATCCGGATCAAAGGAGAGACGTTCGCCGGCCCGACCCTGAACCTCATGGAGACGGGCGAGGCGTCCATGGGGAGCTGAGACCGGTGAGCCTGCGGCCGCGCGTGGTCTCTCCCGAGGGCCCGATCCTCCTGCCCGCCGGCCCGCAACGGCGGGTGTGCATCGTGCTCCTCTCGGGAATCGGCGACGTGGTGCACGGCCTTCCCCTGGCGCTGGACCTCAAGGACCTGGATCCGGACGTCGAAGTGACGTGGGTGGCCGAGGCCGCGCCCGCTCAGGTCCTCGCCCACCACCCGGCGGTGGACCGGATTGTGGTGTTCGACAGCCGCTCGGGCCTGCGCGGGGTCCGCGCCCTGCACGCCGCCATGGCCGACGACCGCGCCCAGCTCACCCTGAACGTGCAGCGGTACTTCAAGTCGGTGTGGCCCACCCTGTTCTCGGGCGCGCCCGTGCGGGTGGGCCTTCCCCCTTCGAAGACGCGCGACGGAGTCCGCTTCTTCCACACCCACGTCCTCCGGGAGGGCCCCTGGAAGCACAGCCAGGACCTCTTCCTGGACTTCCGGTGGGCGCTCGGCGTGCCTCGGGACGCACCGGTGCGGTGGGACGTCACCTTCTCTCCGCAGGAGACCGCCGAGCGGGACGCGTTCTTCGGCGGGTATCGAGGTCGCCCGGTGGTCTCCCTGGTGGTGGGATCCGCCAACCCCAAGAAGGACTGGCCGCCGGAGCGGTACGCGCGTCTGGCCGACGCCCTGGCGTCGGACTTCGGTCTCGGAGTCCTCCTCCTGGGAGGCCCTTCCCGGCGCGAGAGGCGCGCCGCCGACGTCGTCCTCCGGCTGGCCTCGAGCCGACCCGTGGACTGCCTGGGCGACTCCGTCCGGCGGCTCATGTGGCTCGTGGCCGGCTCCCGTCTGGTGGTCGCGCCGGATACCGGACCCCTGCACATCGCGCACGCGCTGGACGTGCCGGTCATCGGCCTCTTCGCCCACACCAACCCGTGGCGGGTGGGGCCCTGGCGGCGCTACACGGACCTCGTGGTGGACCGCTATACCGAACCCGGCGACGCGCGCGACGCTTCCGCGTATCTTCCTAAGGACGATCGGATGGACAGGATCACCGTGGACGACGTCCTTGCGAAGGTGGAGGTGGCCCGATCGCGATATCCCTGAGCCTCCCCGAAGGATACGACGAAGTCCAGATCGGCAGGGTTCACGCCTTCGCCGTCCGGGGGGCAACGTCGTGGCTCCGCGACGTGATCGAGTCGGGAGCGACCCTTCACCGCTGGGCAGCGGGCCGGAGCTCCGGCACCTCCCTGGCGGGGCGGGGCGAGGTGTTCTCCGTGCCCGCGCCGGCTCCCGGTCCCGACCAGCGGGAGCGCTGGGTGGTGCGTCACTACTACCGCGGCGGCGCTCTGGCCTCGCCGCTCCTGGGCGACCGGTACCTCGCCGTGGGACGGCCGCGGCCGCTGCGGGAGCTCCTGGCGGCCCACTTCGCACGCGCCCGGGGGGTCCCCACCCCCGCGGTGGTTGCGGGCGCCGTCTACGGTGCCGGCGTCTGGTACCGCGCGGACCTGGCGACGGAGCAGATTCCCGACGCCACCGACCTCGCCGAGGTGCTGTGGGGAAGCAACACCCTCGAGGTGCCGGCCGAAGTCGCCCTCTTCACCGTGGGAGCGCTGGTCCGTCGGCTGGAGCGCGCGGGGATCCTCCACGCCGACCTGAACGCGAAGAACCTCCTGGTCGCCGGAACCGGCACCGGCCTGTGCGCCCACCTCATCGATCTCGACAGATGCTGCGCACGCGACCCGGGGGTGCCGGTGCCCACCTTCTCCATGCGTCACCGCCTCGAGCGGTCGCTGCGGAAGTTCGAGGACCGCACGGGAAGGAAGCTCACGCGGGACGCGTGGTCGGCGCTGCGCTCCGGGTTCTCCGAGAAGGGCGCGAGCCGGAAGTGAGACTCGGGTGACGTTGTCCGCGCGGGGCTGGGCGGGCGCGCCTCCCCGGGAGGTGTGCATCGTCATGCTCTCGGCCATCGGCGACGCGGTGCACGTGCTCCCGGTGGCCAATGCCCTGAAGCGGGCATGGCCGGAGACGCGGATAACCTGGGTGATCCAGCCCGTGCCCCATCTCCTGGTGAAGGACCACCCGGCCGTCGACGACTTCATCGTCTTTCGCCGACGCCGTGGGATCTCCGGGTGGATGGGTTTCTCCGATTTCGCTACGGACGTCCGGGAGCGCCACTTCGACCTCGTCCTGGGCCTCCAGGTCTACTTCAAGGCCGGGCTGATCACCGCGTTGACGCCGGCCACGGTCAAGTTGGGCTTCGACCGCACGCGCGCCCGGGACATGCAGTGGCTCTTCACCGACGGACGCATTCCCTCTCACGAGCCCCAGCACGTTCAGGACCAGTACTTCGAGTTCGTTCGCCACCTGGGCGTCGATCCGGAGCCGGTGACCTGGGACATCCGCCTCAGCGACGCCGAGCGGGAGGCGCAGGCGGCGTTCCTTGCCGAGCTGGACGCGCCGGCGTGCGCGGTGGTGGTCGCCACGAGCAAGCCCGCCAAGAACTGGACGGCGCAGGGGTACGCACGGGTGCTGGAGGAGCTGGAGCGCAGCCATGGACTCCGCCCGGTGCTGGTCGGCGGCCCCTCGGCCATCGAGCGGCGCATGGCGGACGAGGTCCTGGCGGAGACCTCGGCCAGCGTCGTGGACGCCCTGGGCGACGATCTGCGCAAGCTGGTGTGGATCCTGGAGGGCTCGGCGCTCACGCTGAGCCCGGACACCGGCCCGCTGCACATCAGCCGAGCCCTCGGCACGCCCGTCGTCGGCCTGTTCGGCTACACGAACCCGAAGCGCACCGGCCCGTATCGGGCCTACCAGGACCTGGTGGTGGACGGGTATGCGGCGTACCCGGGCGAGGAATACCCCCTGAAGCACGCGTACAGGGACGGCATGAAACGAATCAGCGTGCCCGACGTGCTGGAGAAGGTATCGCTGGCCATGGAGCGCTACGTACGGTAGGTGAAGGATGCACCGACCCGCGAGGTGCCGCACGCGCTGCCGTCACCCTTTCGGAAGGTGGACGATCCCGGTCTTCACCGACCCTGCTGATGCGCCTTCACGCGGGTCACGACCTGGTGCATCGCGCGCCGCTGCGCTACGGTTCAGCGCTCGATGCGTCGCGGCGGTTGCGGGCGCCGCTCGATCTACTCCTGTCGCCGTCGCGCCGCACGCGAACCCTCCCACAGGAGTCCTGCCATGAACCGCATCCCTCACGCCGCCGTGCTGGCGGCTCTCTTGTCCCTGGGCTGTACTGGGGTACTCTCGGCCCAGATGTCCGGTGCGAACAAGCCCATGTCCCACGCGAAGGCATCCATGTCCCACGGGAGCCCCGTGATGGACGCCGTCCGCAGCAGCCTCGGCCGATCCGAGCGCAACATCGTGGCGGCCGCCCAGGAGATGCCCGCCGCCAAATACTCCTTCAAGCCCACGAAGCAGCAGCGTACGTTCGGCGAGATCGTGAGCCACGTCGCCAACTCGAACAACTTCTTTTGCGCGAAGCTCTCCGGCATGGCGGCGCCCACCGCCAAGGTCCCCGACGGCTCCGCCTCCAAGGATCAGCTCGTGGCTGCGGTGAAGGCCTCCTATGCGTACTGCACCAAGGTGCTGGCGGGTACCACCGACGCGCAGCTCGGCAGCATGGTCAAGTACTTCGGGGGTCGGGACGTGAGCCGGGCCACCGTGGCCGTCGGTGCCGCCGCGGACTGGGCTGACCACTACGGCCAGCTCGCGATGTACCTGCGGTTGAACGGGATGCTGCCGCCCACGGCGCGTCGCGGGGGCATGTAGTAGGACCCGGACGCACACCAAGTGGCGCAACGGGCGTGACGGGGAGCGGGGACCCCGGACAGCGGTCCCCGCCCCCGGCCTCCCTTCCTACTCCTCTTCCTTCTCCTTCTCCTGCTCCTGCTCCTGCTCCTGCGGAGGCGGCGCCAGCTTCGCCACCGCGCCCTGGAGCACCGAGGAGATGTCCACGCCCACCGCCGAGGAGATGGCCTCCACGGTGCCCAGGGCGCCCTGTACCCGCTGGTTCACGGCGTTGCTCACCCCGGTGCCGCCACCGCTGTCGATGACCACCACCTTGTCGATGTCCACGCCCCGCACCGCGCCCACGGAGGTGGCCAACAGGTCGGGGAGCTTCTCGGCGAGGAAGACCGCGTAAGCCTGCTCGCCGCCCGCCTTCACCTGGTCGTAGAGCATCTGGAGGACCTGGGCTGTGGCGCGCCCCTTCTCGCGGATGGGCGCGGCGTCGCCTTCGGCGCGGGCCTTGGCGGCGTCGAGCTCGGCGTTGGCGGGTGCCACCACGTCGGCCTGCAGGCGGAGCTTCTCGCGCTCCACCCGCCGGCTCTCCAGCGCCTTCTGGGCCTCAACCTCGGCCTCCTGAGCCTTCACCTGGGCGGTGCGCTCGACGATCTGGGCTTCGCGGTCGAGCTCCGCCTTGCGCACGCGGAGCTTGTTCTGCGCCTCGGCGATCTGCACGGCCGCGTCGGCCTCCTTGATCTCGGCGACCTGACGGGCGTTGGCCTGACGCTGGCGCGTCTCGGCCGTCGCGTCCGCCTCGGCGATCTCCGCGTCGCGGACGGCTTCGGCGGCGCGCTTGCGACCGATGGCCTCCAGATAGCCGCGCTCGTCACCGACGTTCTGGATCTTCAGCACGTCCAGATGGAAGCCAAGCGCCGCCAGGTCCTCGCCGGCGTCCTCGGCGAGCGCCTTGGCGAAGCCAAGCCGGTCCTCGTTCACCTCCTCGGGGGTGAGGGTGGCCAGCACGCCCCGCAGGTTACCCATGAGGGTGTCCTTGGCCAGGGCCCAGATCTCCTCCTCCGTCTTCCCGAGGAGCCGCTCCACGGCGTTGTTGAAGACCGTCTCCGGCTGGGACGCGATCTTCACGGCCGCGATGGCTTCGATGTTCAGGGGGATGTTCCCCTTGGAGAACGCGTTGGCCACGCTGATCTCCACGGGGAATGTCTCCAGCGAGATGTGCTGCACCGTCTCGATGATGGGGACGCGCAGCGTCCGTCCACCGATGACCGAGCGGTATCCGATACGTTCGCCGGAGATGAGCTTCCGCTCCCTTCCGGTGAGCACCGCGGCCCGGTTGGGCGGCACGATGACCATGAGGGACCGGATGGTCATCACCGCCACCACCACGACGAAGAGGATCGCCACGGCGAGGGCGAACGCACCTTGGCTGAATTCAGGCGACATGGGAGTCTCCAGGTCCTTGCGATTGTGTCCCTCCCGGGATCTCCCTCCCCGGGCCGGGAGTCGACGACTTCGTCCACCCGGCCGCCATCAGCCGAGCAGCTCCTTGGGTGCGGGCGCCACCAGCGCGACGCCCTCCTTCATCTCCACGACGACGATCGTTTTCCACGAAGTGGGATCTCCCTGCTCCAGGGCCGTGGGGTGCGGCAGGGCCCGGAGCTCCACCTCCCTGCCCGCGTGCGACACCACGACCTTCCCGGCCGTGCCGACGAGCGGGAGTGTCACCCGACCCGGCTGTCCGGAATACGTCACCTCGCTCTCCAGGGCGCCGGACTCGGAGTGCCTGACCCACCCGAAGGCGGCGTTCACCAGCGTGCCCGAGAGCAGGCCGCCCACGACGGCGAAAGCCGCGGTTGCTCCGGTGGAGGCGGAGTGGAACACGTAGGTGAGGAGCGTACCCACCGCACCGAAGCCGAACAGGGAATAGATGACGGTACGGATGGAGAACACCTTCGACGCGACGTGCGAGGTGTGGAGGTCCCCACCGCTCCCGGCAACGTCCGCGTCGGCGTGTACGGCACCGATGTCTCCCTGACCCAAGTCCGTGTCCACGCCCCCGGCGTCCGCCTCGAAGTGCCCGACGTCGGTCTCCAGCTGGGCGTCAAAGCCCACGTCGGCGTCGAGGTTCGTGTCGGTGGAGAGGGAAACGTCGTGACCCCCGAAGAGGTCTCCGAGAAGGGACAGCGCCAGGAAGCCACCGCCCAGAACCAGTGAAAAGACGTAGAAGGCGACCATCTGACCGGACATTACGAGTGTCGAGGACCGGCTCTTCACGGGGAAGATCGGATGGGACGGGTCCGCGCGACAGGGTGGGGCTCGCCATGCGGTGGCGAGCGCGGGCGCTGCGAGCGTCGGGAGCCCGACATCTCGCCTCAGGGGGGTGTCGGACCTGCTACTGCAGCAGCAGCTTAGCCGCGAGGAACCCGAAGCCGGCCACCGCGCCCAGGAGGGCCTCCCACTCACGATTCCGGCGGTACTGAGCGAAGGTGAAGCCCCCGCCCTCGACGTCCGGCGCCCGCCAAGGCGTCAGTCGCGGCAGCACGGACGGCACGTTGGCGGCGTAGAGCCTGTACCGCTCGCCGAAGAGCTCGGTGAGAAGCGCGGCCTCACCCACCATGGTCCGTCCGTACACCGCCGCATAGAAGGACAGGAAGAGGAGGGGCCACCACCACTGCCCGCCGGCCAGCGTCACGCCGAGCCCCAGGAGAAAGCTCCCGAGATAGAGCGGGTTCCGGGTGTGCGCGTAGGGCCCCGTAGTGGTGAGCTCCCGCTCCTTGTGGATCGTGCCGGCCGCCCACCCCCGCACCAGGAGCCCGAGGGCGCCCAACGCCAAGCCGACGACGAGCAGCGGCAGCGTCGGCCGACAGAGCCAGAGAAAGGGGAGGATCAGCAGCCACACCGCCCGCAGACGGAGGCGCCGCAGGTTCACCGCGACCGCGCCGTGTCGGCCTGCATGCTGTCCCGGCGCGCCAGTGCCGCCGCCCGAGAAGCCGGGTTGAGGGGCAGCCCCTCGTGGATCGAAGCGAGGTGCAGGGTCAGGGACCCCGGAAAGCCCTTGAGGTCGCTCTTCAGGTAGACCAGGATGCGCCGGTCGTCGTCGGTGAAGTAGAGCTCCGCCTTGCCGCCCTCCGAGAAGAGCCCACGGGTCTGGATGACCGGCTTCACGACGACGGTCTGGTATGTCCCGGAGTCCTCCTTGCGCACGGCGCGGCGCACCACCTTCACGATCACCGGATTGCCGTCCGCCTTGAAGTACCTGTTGTACGTGTACGTCTTGCCCACCTCCATGGGGAGGGTGCGCAGGAAGTAGACGAACGAGATGTCGTCCAGAGGCAGCAGAGAGGCGAGGGGCCCGGACTCGTCGTTGTCGGCCCGGTCCCACATACCCAGGTCGGGGTGCATCCGGTAGTCACGGTAGCTCCGGTAGTTCACCTCGTGGATCTTCTGGAGGAAGCGCCAGCTCGCGAAGTCCGTGATGTCGAACCAGCTCTCCGAGTCGTCGTTAACCCTGGCGGGCCCCAAACCTCCCTTGATGGTCATGCGCGCATGATAGGTCACGTGGCCGTCGAGGGTGTCGATGCCCTCGACGGTCATCTGTGCCTTCCCCACGCCGAACCACCCGATCTTCACGTTGTACGTCAGCCGCTCTCCGGGTCCGAAGGGAGCGGGTGCCGCGGACGGATAGACCGGGATGACCACCGACTTCGAGGCGACCGAGTCCTGGGCCCGCGCGCGCACGGGAAGCGCGCCCGCGGCGACGACCGCCAGGATCCCCATCCGGAACAGCACCGGGGCTCCGGGGGCGGGAATCATGCCGCCTCGGTGCCGGGTGCCGGCCACCGCGTGGAGCCGCGGAGGCGGGTCAGGGACAGCAGGGTCGGCAGAGCCTGGAAGCGCGAGGGACGCACGCGCCGGTCGTAGCGGACATGCAGGGGCGTCTCGGCGATGCGGCGGGCGTGCGGCGCCAGCACGCGCAGCAGGTCGACGTTGGCGGCCCACCCCTCCGACCCGAACAGGAGCTCGCCCTCTTGAAGGTCACGAAGCGCCTTCTTGAGGACGATGATCCGGTACGCGCGCAGCCCGCTCAGGGGATCCGACACCGGAGCCTTGCGGAGCGCTCGTCCCAGGGCGACGCGGGCGAGCCCCCGTGTGACGCGCACCGACACGGGAGCCCGCACACCACCGGGCGCCAGGCACCCGGCGACGATGTCCGCCCCACCCTCCACCGCCTTCACCAGCCCGACGACGTCGTCGGGGCTCTCGGTGAAGTCACCCTGGAGGATCACGGCGCAGTCCCGCTTGGGGTAGGGAGCTTCGTCCACCGCATGCCTGAGCAGGCGTTCCACGGAGCGCGCGTAGCCCAGACGCTCCTCCGAGCGAAGCAAGGTGATGGGCAGGCTCCTGCGATAGCGTCGGAGCACCTCGTCGGTGCCATCCGTGGACGCGTCGTCCAGGACCACCACCCGGTAGTCACGGCCGAACTCCCCCAGTGCCTTGCGTACCTTCCACAGGAGCAACCCGACCGTTGCGGCTTCGTTGTGTGCAGGAATGCAGACGTAGATCACGAGAAGATCTGCTCTCGGGTATGACCCTACGAGTCGGCCGGGGCGCCCGAAGGCCCTCTAGGCGGGCGCCACCGGCCCGGTGGACCCTCTTATACCGGACCCTTCGGAGGCGGTTCCGGGGGACGCGTCTTCCATCGGCGGTGCTGCCAGAAATACTGCTCGGGCACCGTACGTACGGCTTCCTCCAGGGCGGCGGTATGCGCCCCGGTGATGCGCAGGATGTCGGCTTCCAGGTCCCCCGTCCCCTCAACGGGAAGAGGTCGGAGGGTCACCCGGTAACGCATCCCGCGCCCGGGGATCCGGAGGGACAGGCCGAGGAACATGGGACCACCGGTGCGCAGGGCGAAGAGAGCAGGCCCCCGGGCCGTGGACGCCACCTTCCCGAAGAACGGCACGAAGACCCCGCCGGCGCCGGCGTTCTGGTCCGCCACCAACCCCACCAGGTGTCCGGCCCGCAGAGACCGAAACACCTCCCGTGGCGCACGTCCCATGTCGACGACACGCAGACCGAGGCGCTCCCGGGCCGCCACCAGGTCCCGCTCGAACGCCTCGTTGGCCATGCCCTTGGCCACGACGTCAAAGGGGAGCCCCCTCGCCGCCAGCGCCGCGGCACCGATCTCCCAGTTGCCGATGTGACCGGTGACCACCAGGGCGCCCGTGCCCGCCCGTACCGCCGCCGACACGGGTTCCAGACCCACGACCTCCGTTCGCGCCACCACCGCCTCCCGGTCCAGGCTGGCGAGACGGAACATGGCCACCCCCTCGCGCCCCAGGTGCACGTAGCTGCCCCGAGCCACGCTCCGCCGCCAGGCGGGGCTCGCGTCGGGGAAGGCCAGCGCGAGGTGTGCGTCCACGTCCCGGCGCCGGATCCGGAGCACGGTGCCCGTCAGCCATCCCAGCACCGCCCCGACGCCCAGGGCCACCGTTTCGGGAAGCGCCAGCAGCAGGGACGACAGGACGCGGAAGCCAGCGTGCTCCAGGCGATGCCCGAGCGTTCCGCTCACGGCGCGGAGAGCTCGGGACTGCCCTCGAACTGGAGCTCGTAGAGGCGCCGGTAGAACCCGTTCCCCGCCAACAGGGTGGCATGGTTGCCGCGCTCGACGATGCGGCCTCCGGACAGCACCAGGATCTGATCGGCCCGCTGCACCGTGGAGAGGCGGTGCGCGATCACGAACACCGTGCGTCCGCTGAGCAGTCGCTCGATGGCCGCCTGCACCAGCCGCTCGGATTCCGTGTCCAGCGCGCTGGTCGCCTCGTCGAAGATGAGGATCGGGGGGTCCCTGAGGATGGCGCGGGCGATGGCGATCCGCTGTCGCTGACCGCCGGAGATCTCGGTGCCCCGCTCTCCCACCACCGTGTCGTACCCCTGGGGCATCTGCGACACGAAGTCGTGGGCGTTGGCGGCCTTCGCCGCGATGACTATGTCCTCGTCGGGCGTCACCCCGTCCCGGCCGTAGGCGATGTTGGCCCGCACGGTGTCGTGGAAGAGGACGGTCTCCTGGGAGACGATGCCCAGCTGGGCCCGCAGCTCCTTGATGCGGATGTCCCGGATGTCCACGCCGTCGACGGCGATGCGTCCGTCGGTCACCTCGAAGAAGCGCCCCAGGAGGTCCACCACGGTGCTCTTGCCCGCCCCCGAGGAGCCCACCAGGGCCACCACCGAGCCCCTGGGCACCGTGAAGGACACGTCCTCCAGCACGGACTCTCCCGGACGGTACGAGAAGGAGACGTGCTCGAAGGTGATCTCCCGCTCCAGCCCCGGGAACGGACGGGCCCCGGAACGGTCCCGGATCTCCACCGGTGCGTCCAGGAACTCGAAGACCCGCTCGGCGGCCACCAGCCCGGGTTGGGCCATGGCCGGGAACTTGGCCACGTTCTTCACCGGGGCGAAGAGCTTGAGGGAGAGCGCGAGGAAGGCCACGAACTCCGCGCCGGAGAGGGCACCGTGGACCACCTCCCGCGCCCCCACCCAGAGGAGCGCCATGGTACCGATGGCCGCCATCATCTCCGTCATCGGAGGCGCCAGGGAGCGGAGCTTCGTCGTGCGCATGAAGTTGCGGAAGTAGTCGGCGTTGAGCCCGTGGAAGCGGCTGCGCTCCCGGTCCTCTGCGGACGCCGACTTCACCAGGCGGATGCCCGAGAGCGTCTCCTGGATGTGGGCGTTCACCTCGCCACCCAGATGGAGCACGCGGCGATCGCCCCGGCGCAGACGCTTGAGGAAGGGCCACCAGATGAGCATGGCGAGGGGAACCACGACGAGCGCCGTCACCGTCAGCTTCGTCGACAGCAGGATCATGAAGCAGACGGTGGTGACGACGGCGAAGAACGCCGATACCATCGCGGACAGCTGCGACGTCACCAGCGTGCGGAGCTGCTCGATCTCGGTGGTGAGCCGGCTCACGATCTGACCCATGCGCACCTGGCTGAAGAAGGCCAGGTCCAGATCCAGGACGTGGTCGTAGACCCGGTTGCGCAGGTCGCGGTTCACGCCCTGCTCCGTCCGCGCCACCAGGTAGGCGCGGGTGAAGTCGAAGACGTTCTTCACCGCCAGCAGGATGATCATCAGGAGGATGATCCGCCCCACCGCCACCAGTGGATCCCCATGCATGTCCACGAAGCGGTAGACCGTGGCGTCCAGCAGGTGCTGGATGCGCTCGCTGTGCACCTTCATGGGCATGCTGCCCCTCATGAAGAGCGCCTGCATGAACGGGATGAGGAGCACGTACGAGACGGCGTCCAGAGCCGAGAACACGAACGTCGCCAGCACGGCCGCCGTCGCCACGCGAGCGTGCGGCTTCAGGAATCCCAGGATGCGACGATAGAGCACGTCGGAGTCTACCGTGGACGGGGCGTGAGGCACGCCACCGGCACGATCATCTCCTCGGGGCTGATGCCACCGTGGAGGAACGAGTTGCGGTAGCGCGCCTGGTACTCGCGCAGCTTGGTCGGATATACGAAGAAGTGGTCCTCCATGGCCAGCATGTAGGTCATGCCCAGGCGACCCGAGGGGAGGCGCAGGTCCTTCTCGTCCCGCGTGGCGAACGCCGTTGCCGCGCCTTCGGCGCGGAGATCCTGGCCGAACTTGTAGCGCAGGTTGCTGGTGGCGTCGCGTCGGGCGAAGACCGTGGCCGGGCGCTGGCACAGGATGGAGCCGTGGTCCGTGGTGAAGATCACCCGATGTCCCGCGCGCGCGGCTTCCTCCAGCACCTGGTAGGCCGTGGAGCGCTCGAACCACGCACGGGTCAGGTCTCTCAGCGCTGCTTCGTCCTTGGCCACCTCCATGAGGATGGGCGACTCGGAGCGGCCGTGGGTCATGAGGTCCACGAAGTTGAAGACCAGCGCGATGACGCCGCCCTCCGTCTTCAGGGCCGCGTTCACCCGGGCGCGCACGGCGTCGGCCTCGCGGTCCGAGAAGATCTTCTCGTAGTGCACCGGCACTCGCCGGCCCGTGAGGCGTCGGAGCTGCTCCGTGAGGAGGCGGTCCTCGAACGCGTTCAGGCTGCCCTCGTCGTCCGAGGAGTCCCACCAGCCCGGGTTCCGCCGGGAGATCTCGTCGGGAAAGAGCCCGCTGAAGATGGCGTTGCGGGCGTACGGCGTGGCCGTGGGCAGAATGGAGTAGTGGTACGACTCCTCGATCTCGAAGAAGGGCGCCAGCAGCGGCGTCATGACCCGCCACTGATCCAGACGCATGCAGTCCAGCACGACGAAGAACACCGGGTCGGTGCCGAGCCACGGCAGCAGGAAGTCCTTCACCAGGTCCACCGAGAGACGGGGGCGGTCGGCGGCGCCACGCATCCACCTCGGATACTCGTGCACGACCCAGGGACCGAAGTCGCGACGCAGATCCACCATCATGGAGCGGACGGTGTCCAGGAGGTTGTCCTCGCCGGAGCCCTCCAGGCGGATGTGCCAGTCCACGAGCTCGGTGAAGACCGAGGCGAAGTCGCCGGGCGTGCCCGCGTCCTGGCGCTTCAAGGAGAGGCGCGCGAAGCGGGCGGCGAAGTCCTGCGCCACCTGCTGCTGGCGGATGGACGATCCCTCCAGGATGCGGGTCACCACCGAAAGCACCTGCCGCGGGCTGGTGGGCTTCACCAGGTAGTCGTCCACCCGCCGGCCGATGGCTTCGGTCATGGTACGGTCCTCTTCGGACTTGGTGACCATGACCACCCGGGCGTGGGGATCGTGGCGGCGGAGGAGCTCCAGCACCTCGAGGCCGCGGCGGCCCGGCATCTGCTCGTCCAGGAGGACCAGGTCGTAGGGGTTCTCCCTGAGGAGCGTCAGCGCGTCGTCGCCGTTGGAGATCGCGTCGACATGATAGCCCCGGGCCTGGAGAAAGAGCAGGTGAGGGCGCAGCAGGTCGATCTCGTCGTCGACCCAGAGGATGCGCTTCGCGGCGCGGGCGGTCTGCGTCATACGCGGAAAGCTAAGCCCGCGCGACGCGAGGAACAGGGAGAAGCACCAGGAGGTCGTGGCCGCCGCGCC
Organism: Gemmatimonadota bacterium; assembly: GCA_022340865.1. GTDB lineage: Bacteria > Gemmatimonadota > Gemmatimonadetes > Longimicrobiales > Gaopeijiaceae > SZUA-318. Next base: position 21,830 of record JAJDNC010000070.1, on the reverse strand, counting down.
CCACGGCACCCGCCGCGGGCATCGCGGGCTTCAGGCCCCGAAGACCAGCTGGAGCCTGCGCCTCAGCTCGTCCCGGACGTTCCTGAAGGCCTGCAGCCGCCCCTCTCCGTCCACGGCCGCAGGATCCGGAAGGCCCCAGTGCACGCGGTGGGCCGATCCCAGCCACACCGGGCAGACCTCCTCGGCGCACAGCGTCACCACGGCGTCCACGGACGCGTCGATCTCCCCGACACCCTTCGAGCGGTGCGCCGAGATGTCGATGCCGATCTCGCGGAGCACCGCCACGGCCTCCGCTCGCACCGACGACGGGTTCGATCCCGCCGAAGACACCTTCACGCCTTCCGGCGCCAGGGCGCGCGCGATTCCCTCAGCCATCTGGCTGCGGGCGGAGTTGGCCACGCACAGGAAGAGGACGTGCTTCGGCGCTGCCGCGCGCAGGCTCCGGGCCTCAGCCATCCAGGCTGGCTCCGCCGCGCGGGCCTTCCCCTGCGGAGCCTGGTCGGCCCGTCCCCGGTCGTCGGCTCTCCCTTCCGGCTCGCCCCTCATCCCCCCCACGTCTCCTCGAGGACGCGCACCCAGTTCCCGTGGGCCACCGCACGCAGGTCGCTCTCCCCGAAGCCCGCCTCGCGGAGGGCCTCCACCAGAGACGGGAGGCGGCTCACGTCACCGAGATCGTCGGGCATGTTCGCGCCGTCAAAGTCCGAGCCCAGGCCCACGTGCTCCACGCCGATGCGGTCCGCGACGTAGCGGACATGACGGACGATCTCCACCAACGAGGTCGGCGCGTCCGGGTCTCCGTCCTCTCGCAGGAAGCCCTTGTGGAAGTTGACCCCCACGATGCCACCGCTGGCACCGATGGCGTCGAGCTGCGCGTCGGTGAGGTTCCTCGGCGACGAGGCCAGCGCCCATGCGCACGAGTGCGTCGCCACCAGCGGCGCGGCGCTGGTCCGGGAGACGTCCCAGAAGCCCGCCTCGTTCAGGTGCGACAGGTCCACGAGAACGCCCAGCCGATTGCACGCCCGCACCAGGCGCTTGCCGGCGGCCGTGAGACCGGGACCGGTGTCGGGGGCCCGAGGAAAGTCGAAGGGGACGCCGTGGGCGAAGGCGTTGGGCCGGCTCCACACCAGGCCGAGGGAGCGCAGGCCCGCCGCATGGAAGACGTCCAGCGTTTCCAGGCGCGTGTCGATGGCCTCCGCCCCCTCGATGTGCAACACGACGGCGAAGATGCCGTCGGCGAGACAGCGGCGAAGCCGTGCCGCGGTACGCACGACCTCCACCCTTCCCGAAGCCTCCGCCTCCAGCCGGAGCACGTCCGACATCACCGAGAGGGTATAGGTCAGGGCGCGTCGCCGAGGCAGGCGAGGCGGCAGGTCCGCGACCCGGCTTCCGGGGATCTCCAAGCCGTCGGCGCCCACCATGGGGCGCATGGTCCGCTCCCACGCCGGGGAAGCCGTGAAGATGGCGAAGATGCCCCCGCCCAGGCCCCCCTCCCGGGCGCGCGGGAGGTCTATGTGACCCCGTTCGCTACGCTCCAGGAACGTACGCGTGTCTTCGGCGGACGCATTGTGGATGTGCGTGACGGTGTCGTTGTGGCCGTCGAACACGAGAACGCGCGCGCGCTCGGATGCGTCGCGGGCGGCCGCCCCCGTTGTCGTGCGAGCCGTCTCGCTCATCGTGACACCGCACGGTGACGAGTCGGCGCCGTCCGGTGCCTTCGACGCCCGCTCACGGTCCCAGGAGCCAGTCCCGCACGGCCTGGTGGCGCGGCACGCCCCCGGCGTGGACGACGTGTCCGTCCACCACCACCCCCGGTGTCTCGAGGACGCCGTAGGACATGATCTCCCCCATGTCGGTGACCTTGTCCACCGCTACGTCCACGCCCAGCGCACGAGCCTCGTCCTCCAGAAGCTTCGCGGTGAGCTCGCAGCTCCGGCACCCGGAGCCCAGCACCTTGATCTGCTTCATTCCTCGATCCACTCCCTACACCCAGAAGACATTGAAAAGGTAGCCTACGGTGACGAAGGCCACCGCCAGGTACGCGGCGAAGAACCCCAGCATGCGGACCTTCAGCACCTTGCGGAGAATGATCATCTCGGGCAGGGAGAGCGCGACCACGCTCATCATCAGGGCGAGGACCGTCCCCACGGGAACGCCCTTCCCCAACAGGGCCTCGGCCACGGGAATGATCCCCGTGGCGTTGGCGTACATGGGAACCCCGGCCACCACCGCCAGGGGCACGGCGAACGGGTTGGACGAGCCCGCCCACCTCGCGAAGAAGTCCTCCGGCACATAGCCGTGGAGAACGGCTCCCAGGCCCACGCCCAGCAGGACGTACATCCAGATGCGTCCCACGATGTCGGACACCTCGCCCCACGCGAAGGCCGCTCGCTGACGCGGGGACAAACGCCGTGCGCCGCCCGGAGCCGCGCCGACACGGATCTTCCAGACGTATTCCTCCACCCACCGCTCCAGCCCCAGCGCATCGACGAGCGCTCCCCCGGCGACGCCCACCGCCAACCCTGTGGCGACGTAGAGAAGCGTGAGCTTCCATCCGAGAAGGGTGAGGAGGAGCGTCACCGCGACCTCGTTGATCATGGGGGACGCGATGAGGAAGGCCATGGTGGCTCCCACCGGGATGCCGGCCTCCACGAAGCCGATGAAGAGGGGAACCGAGGAGCACGAGCAGAACGGGGTGACGGCCCCGAGCGTCACCGCCATGACGTAGGCCGCCCACCGGGAGCGCCCCTCCAGGAAGGAGCGCACCCGCTCGGGGGAGAGCGCCGAGCGGAAGAGGCCCATGACGAAGATCACCGTCACCAGCAGGAAGAAGATCTTCGTCACGTCGTCCACGAAGAAGTGCACGGCGTCCGCCGTGCGCGTGGAGGCATCGAGGCCCAACACCCCGTACGTGGTGCGGTCCGCGAACCAGGCGAAGGCGTGGAACATCCGGCCTCAGCCTTCCGGCGCCGCCGGCTCGGGCGTCACGCCGATCATGGCCGCGAAGATCCCCGACGGGAGGTAGCGGTCCAGAGACGAGAGGCGGCCACCGGAGGCACGACCGCGGGAGTGGCTCAACGATGCTCCGTCCGAAAGCGCACGGGATGAGACAGGGACGTGGACCTCGGGCGGAATATATCAACGGATGTTGATATGTCCAGCTTCTCCCCGGCCCATTGACCCCGACCCACCGACACGGCCATGCTGCGACGAGGAGGAGAGCACGCATGGACCCCTCGAAATCCACCCAGGTGACGGCGGACTCCACCGCCGCCCCGGCCATCGAGTCGGCGTACACCGTCACGTCGGTGCGCCGCGACTCGTTCAAGCCGTAGTGTCGGCGCCCGGCACCCCGAACATCGGCCCCGCGGGGGTCCGGAAACGCCGGACCTTTGGCATCGTGGCGGCGGCGGCCGGTGTGGCGACCGTCGCCGCGCTGGTGGCGTGGGGGGCGCCCCGCCCCTGGCGGCTCGTGGCCTTCGTGCCCTTCTGGCTCGGGGGCCTGGGCTGGCTCCAGGCCCGGGAGAGGACCTGAGTGAACCTGGCCTCGCGCGGTCTGCGCGATCTGGACCAGGGCCCCCAGGCCATCGAGGACCCCGAGGAGCTGGTCGCCGTTCGGAGTCGGGCCCGAGCCGTGCATCGCCGGGCGCTGGCGGTGGCCGTGTTGCTGACGGCCGCCGGGATGCTGTTGTTCTGAGGAGGCGCCCCCGGAGGGGATCCGGCGTGCCCCTGCGGGTACCAGGAAAGGGTGTCTCCGTCCCGGGGTGGCTCCCGAGAACCCGAGAATGTGATGCAAAGAGCCACGTCCGCCGTCTTCATGCTCGCTCTCGTCGCCCTCTCCGGGTGCGCGGGATCCTCGCTCGTTCTGGGTCCCGGAGCCCCCCAGGGCATCGAGGGACAGGTGCTCCTGGGCCCCATGTGCCCCGTGCAGCAGGTGGGCAACCCCTGCCCCGATCAGCCGTATCAGGCCTGGATCGATGTCCGGGACGGCGGGGGCGGCCAGGTCACACGGATGCGGTCCGACACCGACGGACATTTCCGGGTCGGCCTCGCGCCGGGGAGCTATGTCCTCCACCCGGAGTCGGGCAACCCCCTGCCCCGGGCGTCGGATCAGCAGGTGGAGGTGGCCGCCGGGACGTACACCAGCGTCACCATCAGCTTCGACACCGGGATTCGATAGCAGAAAGGAGCAGCTGAAACATGGGCTCCGAAACGCGCCGCCTCGGCACGACGGACATTCACGTCTCCATGGTGGGCCTCGGCTGCATGGGGCTCTCCGAGTTCTACGGACCACCGACGCCGGAAGAGGATGCCGTCCGGCTCCTCCGCGAAGCCGTGGACCGCGGCGTCACACACTTCGACACCGCCGAGATGTACGGCGTGGGGCGAAACGAGAGCCTGGTGGGCAAGGCGCTCTCCCATCGGCGCGACGGCCTCACCATCGCCACCAAGTTCGGGCCTCTGCGCGCCCCCGACGGCACACGCCTCGGGGTGGACGGGTCGGAGCGGAACATGCGCCGGGCGTTCACCGGAAGCCTGACGCGCCTGCGCATGGACCACGTCGATCTGTACTACCTGCACCGGTTGGACCCGAAGACACCCATCGAGGAGACCGTGGGTGCCATGTCCCGCCTGGTGGAGGAAGGCAAGGTGGGCGCGCTGGGTCTCTCCGAGGTTTCCGCGAGTACTCTGCGTCGAGCCCACGCCGTGCATCCCATCACGGCACTGCAGACAGAGTACTCGCTCTTCAGCAGAGAGATCGAGGCGGAGATCCTGCCCGTGTGCGTGGAGCTGGGCGTAACGCTGGTGGCGTACTCGCCGCTGGGAAGGGGGCTGCTCACGGGGAGCTTCTCGAGGGAGCACCTGGACGACCCGGAGGACTTTCGCGCGGCGTCGCAGCCGCGCTTCCAGGGCGACAACTTCGACTGGAACGCAGAGCTGGTGGCGGCGGTGAAGAGCGTGGCCGAGGAGAAGGGTGCGACGCCCGCCCAGGTGGCGCTGGCGTGGGTCCTCGCCGGGGGAGAGCACGTGGTGACGATTCCCGGCACGACGACGCTCGGCCACCTGGAGGAGAACCTGGGAGCCGTGGACGTGGAGCTCACCGACTCGGACCTCGCGCGCCTGGAGCCCCTTGCCGCCCGCGTTCGGGGTGACCGCTACACCGCGGCCGGAATGGCGGCGCTGGACCGATAGGGAGAGATGCCCGTGGCCCCCGTGACCGTGCGCTACATCGTCAACGACGTCGACGAGGCCATTGCGTTCTACACGGGACTTCTGGGGTTCGAGCTCGATCTCCATCCCGCCCCGGTGTTCGCCATGCTGTCCCGTGGAGACCTGCAGCTGCTCCTGAGCGCTCCGGGGGCCGGCGGGGGCGGAGCGGCCCTGCCGGACGGCTCCGTGCCCGAGCCGGGAGGGTGGAACCGGTTCCATCTCGCCGTGGACGACCTGGGTGCCGAGGTCGAGCGCCTCCGCAGCGCGGGGGCGACCTTCCGGAGCGAGGTCGTCGTCGGGGTGGGGGGCAATCAGGTCCTGCTAGAGGATCCGTCGGGGAATCTCGTGGAGCTGTTCGAGTATCGGAGTCGGGAGGAGTGACACCGTTCGTGCCTCGTCGGGAAGACCCGTCCCCTCCTGCGCCCCTCGGCCGGGAGGGTCAGGCGGTCGAGGGCGAGCTCCGGAAGCGCGCCGGCGTGGCGTCTTCGGGCTCCACGTCCTCGTCCCACCGGTAGAGGTCGGCTGCCGCCGGGTCACGCAGGCACGCCTTCGCGTAGAGGTACGCGGCCATGGACCAGCTCTGCAGCCTGCGGGCCAGCTTGCCCGGACGCGCACCTCTCCGGCCGTCGTAGTACTCGGGCCAGCGATCCTCGCCCAGACGCTTCTCCGCCGCCGCGACGGCGCGCTCCAGGAGGTCCGTGCGCCCGGTGGCGATGGCGGCGGGCGCGAACGACCAGAGCAGGCATGGCCAACGCCCGCCGTTGTGGTACTGCCAGGGTCCGTTCTTCGCGTCGGCCCCGGTCATGACCTTCCACACCTCGCCCTTCAGCGCGGGATAGACGATGCGCAGCGGCGCCTTGCCCACCAGGTCGTCCCAACGCTCGTCGTAGAGCTTCATGAGCCGGAGGGCCTCGTCGTGGTCGGCGAGGCCCGCGGTCACCGCTACGAGGTTCCCCTGGGCGAAGAACCGGAAGTCGATCCGCCCGGGACCGATGTTCCCCGCCAGGTACCCGGCGTCCGCGGGAAGCCACTCCTCCACCCAGCGTGGAATGGACTCGGGGAAGACATTGTAGACGTTCATCACGCGTTCGCCGAACTGATCGCGGCCCTCCTCGCGGAGCCGGTCCAGCGTCGTCCGATCGAGCCAGTAGTGCCGCGCCACGTGCAGGCGGAGGTTGCGCAGACGCTCCCGAGCCGCGTCGCCAGGCCCGTCGTCCCCGGTGAGCAGCTCATCCGCGGCACGCAGGGCCGCGAAGAAGAGAGATTGGACCTCCAGAGGATGTCCGTACACGCCCATGCGTCGGTCGATCATGAACGAGCCTTCGGGAACGAGCAGCGTCGGGAACATCTCGAAGCTGCCCGTGAGCACCAGGTGCAGAATCCTCCGTATGGTCTGCTGGAACGCTTCCGTGCGGGCGAGCTCCGCGTCGCCGGAGGCCCGTGTGTAGGCGCGCAAGGTGATCAGCCACCAGAAGACGGAGTCCACGGGAGTCACCCGCGCGATGGACTCCTCACCGTAGTCGGCGTCCAGGGTGTGGCCGTCGCCGCCCGGCATCGGCCGGAAGCTGGCCGGCATCAGGCCCTGCCGGGGCTCGTACGCGCGCAGCCCCCCCTCGCGGGCCTGTAGCGCGTTGACCGTCACCAGGAAGTCCCGCACGATCCCGGCCTCGTTCCGAAGCAGGAAGGCCGGCGCACACACCGCGAAGTCCCGCACGAAGCAGCGATCGTAGTTCAGCGTGCCGAGGGATTCGTCGGTGGACGCACGCACCCCTATGGCCCGCCCGCCGAGGGTGACTCGAGCATGGTTCAGGAGATCCCATGCCTGCGCCTCCAGGGCGTTGCCGGCCATCTATTCGCTCACCTGCTTCTCGAGGAACAAGGTCTGGGTCGGATAGGCGAACTCGATGCTTTCCGCCTCGAAGCGTTCGTGGATGGTCAGGTAGATGTCCTGTTGCACGTCCATGTACGCGGTGTAGTCGGCCACCAGCACATAATAGACGCTCTCGAAGACGATGGCGAAGTCTCCGAAGCTCTGAAGGTGCGCGCGGTCGAAGCGCACCCGGTCGCCCTGCTTCAGAATCGCCTCGCGGATGATGACGGGGATGTGCTCGAGCTTCTCGCGGGGCGTCTGGTAGGTGACACCGACGCTGAAGACGACCCGGCGCTCGTACATCCGTCCGTAGTTGCGGATGCGGCTCCCCAGGAGGTCCGTATTGGAGAAGACGAGCTGCTCCCCCGAGAGGCTCCGGAGCCTGGTGGTCTTGAGGCCGATCTCCTCGACGCTACCCAGGAGGTCGCCGACGATGAGGAAGTCCCCCAGGACGAACGGGCGGTCGAAGACGATGGACAGCGACGCGAACAGGTCGGCGAGAACGCTCTGGGCCGCGAGGGCCACCGCGACGCCTCCCACCCCGAGCCCGGCCACCAGCGCGGACACGTTCACGCCCAGGGTGTCCAGAGACAGGATGACCACCATGGACCAGAGAACCAGCCGGGCCGCCACGCCGAAGACGTTCATCGTCATGACGGTGGCGGCTTCCTCCGGAGGGCGGTCCTTGCGTTGGATAGCGACCCACCGGCGGATCCCCGAGCTCAGCCACAGTCCGGTCTGAAGCAGGAGCGCCACGACGGCCACGTCCCGCAGGCCCCTGCGCAACCCCGGCCCGATGGTCAGGATCGTCGAGCCGGCGTAGGCCGACAGCAGGAAGAGGAGCAACGCCTTCGTGCGGCTCAGCGCCGCGGCGACGATGTCGTCCCACTCGGTGCGGGTATGCTTGGCGAAGCGAGCCAGGCGGGCGGCGGCGGTGACGGCCAGGAGCCTGAATGCCACGAAGGCCAGGATCGTGACCAGCACCGCCGATCCCCAGGAGAGGACGGTGTTGCCGAGGAGGGACCGATGCAGGTAGTCCATGGCGTCCCCGGAGCTCAAAATCCGGCCGGGAGACCGGATGCAGCGCCTCCCGCTCGGCCTCCGTGCACGGAGGCCGCCGGCCGCGGCGGGTGCGCGGTCCGGTCGGGGTCTGTCCTGCCGCGGAAGGCCGCAGGGCTTCGTTCGGCCCGGAGGGACTGTTGCATGGCGTTGAGCCGTCTCTGGATACTCGGGAGTGTTCGCCCTGCACCCTAACGACGTCGGCGGTCGCCGGGCAAATCGTACAAATGGCTGCAAGCGGGGTAGTGCAGAGCACGCGACACTCGGAGAGCGGACCGTGGGATCCCCGCGGCGAGGCAGGCCGTCGGGGTCTCCCGGAACGGAAACGACCGATTGGGAGGCGTGGTGGGAATCGAGCTGATGGGACTCGGACGGACGGACGGCAACGTGTTGCAGGGATCCCCGCGCGGCGGGTGCGAGGTGGCGGGCCACGCCTTCGTCGCGGGAGACCCTAAAGCGGCCGGGGACCGGGACGTGCGCTGGTGGAGGGTCGCATGACGGGCGCACCGTCCGGGGACGCGTGGGTCGAGGCCGCCGGCACGCACATCGCCGAGGTGGTCCGGCGCGCGGCCGCCGAGGCCCAGGATGGCGTGGCCCGGATGGCCCTGTCCGGGGGCAACACGCCCAGGCCCGTGTACGAGTGGCTGGCGGCCCGGGGAGGCCTCGCCTGGGACCGCGTGGAGATCTACTTCGGCGACGAGCGGGCCGTCCCGCCGGACCATCCCGAGAGCAACTACCGCATGGTGATGGAGAGCCTGGTGGCGCCGGCCGGCATCGATCCGGCCCGGGTCTTCCGCATGGAGGCCGATCGGGGGAATCTGGCGGCCGCGGCCGCGGACTATGCCAGGGTCCTTCCGGATCCCCTGCCGGTGCTCCTCCTGGGCATCGGGAAGGACGGGCACACCGCGTCGCTGTTTCCCGGAGGGTCCGCGCTCACGGAGCATGAGCTGCGGGTCGCCGAGGTCCCGGCGGAGGGGACCCGCCTTGCACGGCTCACGGTCACTCCCCCGGTGCTCGCGTCGGCCCGACACGTCCTCGTTCTCGCACGCGGCGAGGCGAAGGCTGCTCCTGTGGCACGGGCGCTCCAGGGACCGTGGGAGCCGCGCTCATGTCCGGCTCAGCTCGCCCGGCAGGGCGTGTGGCTCCTGGACGCCGCGGCATCCGCGGACATCGAGGGCGACGCGGCGTCGGCCTGACGCGTCACACCGGGGTCCACCAGTCCCTCTTTCCTCCGGATCCCTCCACGCGCTTGAACCCGAGCTCCCGCAGGTCGGAGCGGAGGACGGTGGTGAGCTTCTCTCCTTCCTGGGCATCCAGCGGCCCCTCGACGAGGAGCACCCGGTCTCCGTCCCCTCCGACCCTGACCCGCACGTCCCTGCGCGGAACGCTCAGCTCGCGGATCTGCCGGGCCAGATCCTCGGCGAAAGCGCGACGCTCTTCCCTGGTGGGAGCATGGCCCTTGCGCCTGCTCCGGGCCCGGGCCCGGGAGCGCTCGTCCACCCACGCGAGCACGGTGGGGGGGACGGCCAGGAAGAGCCCCACCACGAGACCGAAGAGCAGGAAGACCAAGGTGGAGGGGTAGGGGAGACGATGCGGTCCCGCGTGGTGCAGGGAGCCCAGGACGCGGAGGGTGACGAAGTAGATGGTGGCGACACACGCCCCGACCACCAGAACGGCGAGCACGGCCAGCGTGCGTCCCCGGGTCCGGGCGAGCAGCGCGCGTCCGCGCGCGGAGCGCGCCAGGTACATGAAGCCCACCGACGGCACCAGCCCGCCGACGAGCATGGCGGCAACAGGAGAAGCGTAGCTCATGGCTGCGCCGAGATTATGCGCTCCCCGGCCGGCCGACCAGGGCTGTCGGGGTGCCGGGTGCCCCGCGTACGTTGGTCCCACGTCCCACCCCCGCCCCGGAGGCGATCATGACCACACCGTTGCGCTCTCGCGCATGGCTGCCGGCCGCGCTTCTCGTGACAGCGGCGCTCCTCCCCACCCATCCCGTGTTCGCGCAGGGCCGCGGTGGCCAGGCGGGTCCGCTGCGCGACGCGGCCCAGCTCGATCTGCAGGGCAAGACCGCCCAGGCGCGGGCCATCTATCAGTCGGTGATCGACTCGGCCACCGACCCGGCCGCAAAGGCCGCCGCCGAGCGTGCCATGGCCATGTCCTGGGCCTTCGCCGGGGACTGCGCCAAGACCGTCGAGTACGAGCAGAAGGTCATCGACTACTGGAAGACCCGGGAGCAGGCCGATCCCCAGAACGCGTACTACCAGGAAGGCGAGATGGCCGACGAAGGGGCCCGGGTATGCATCGACGCCGGGGATCTGGACGCGGCCGAGCAGTGGTATCGGCGCGGGTACGAGCTGGGCAGCAAGGAGCCGGCACCGCGTACGCACCCCGAGAGCCTCTGGAACTTCCGGCTCGCCCATGCGCTGGGACGCATCGCCGCGCGCCGGGGCGACAAGCAGGAGGCCATGCGCCAGATCGCCGACGCCCGGCGCGCCCTGGACAGCGACAGCGCCATGGCCGCGCAGCAGGAGCGCTTCTTCCCCTACCTCACCGGGTACGTGGCGCTCTACACCGGCGACCTGAAGGCCGCGGAGGCCGACCTCACGAAGGCCGTATCCATGAGGGGAAACAGCCGCGACCCCTTCATGAACTGCCTGCTGGCCATGACCTACGAGCGTGCGGGGCGGAAGCAGGAGGCCGACTCCCTGTACCGGAAGGCGTACGACATGGCGCGCGCCCACAACCCGCCGGCCGCGTTCGTACGTCGCTTCGTGCGCGAGAAGCTGGAGCTGGGCCAGGAAGGGTGAAGGCCGTGCGCCTGCATCGCGTGGTCTGCGCCGTCTTGTGCCTTGCGCTGGGCGCCGCGCCGGGGCGGGCAGGCGCACAGGTTGCGGACACCCTCCCGACCATCCCCGCCGCCGCCCGGGCCGGCGACCACTTCGACCCCGAGGCTGCCACAGACGCCTATCTGGCCACGGTGCCCCCCGATCAGCGAGCCCGGTCCGACGCGTATTCCGAGGGTGGCTACTGGCTGCTGCTCTGGAACTTCCTCCTGTCGGCGGCCACCTACATCCTGCTCCTCGCGGCCGGATGGTCGGCGCGCATGAGGGATCTCGCGGAGCGGGTCACGCGCTTCCGCCCGCTGCAGGTGATGACCTACTGGATCCAGTTCCTCGTCGTCACCTCCGCCATCGAGTTCCCGCTGGCCCTCTACCAGAACTTCTACCGTGAGCGTCAGTACGGCCTGGGCACGCAGACGCTGGGCGGTTGGCTGGGCGATGAGCTCAAGACCCTCGTGCTGGGCATCGTCCTGGGAGGGCTGTTCGTGTGGGGGCTCTACGCGGTCCTGAGGCGCGCGCGCCGGAGTTGGTGGATGTGGGGCAGCGCGCTGACCATCGTCTCGCTGGCCGTGGGGGCCCTCATCACCCCGGTGTACATCGCGCCGCTCTTCAACAAGTACACGAAGCTCGAGGACCCGGCCGTCCGCGAGCCGATCCTGCGCATGGCCCGAGCCAACGGGATCCCGGCCTCGGACGTGTACGTCGTCGACGCGTCGAAGCAGACCACGCGGGTGAGCGCCAACGTGAGCGGCTTCCTGGGTACCGAGCGCATCACCCTCAACGACAACCTGCTCCGCCGCGCGACGCTTCCCGAGATCGAGGCCGTCATGGGCCACGAGATGGGCCACTACGTCCTCAACCACGTCTACACGGCCCTCCTCTTCCTGGGCGTCGTCACCGTCATCGTCTTCGCGTTGCTGAGCCGCCTGTCGGCGTGGGCCCTCGCACGGTGGGGCCCCGCCTGGCGCATACGGGGCGTGGACGACCTGGCGAGCCTCCCCCTCCTGGCGCTCATCCTCGGCACGCTCCTCTTCGTGCTCACGCCGGTGACCAACAGCTTCACGCGCATGCAGGAGGAGGAAGCCGACATCTTCGGGCTGAACGCCGCCCGGCAGCCCGACGGCATGGCCCTGGTCACGCTGAAGCTCGGGGAGTACCGCAAGCTGGATCCGGGCCACCTCGAGGAGATCGTCTTCTTCGACCATCCCAGCGGGAGGAGACGCATCCACGACGCCATGCGCTGGAAGGCGGAGCACCTCGACGGATCTGAGGATCGTCTCTCGCGCCACGTCGCTCCCCGTAACGTGGCGTGTAGGCCTGAACTCACCCCCCTCCCATGCCCGCGAGCTGAGTCTTCAGCTCGTCCAGCCGCCTCTGCTGCTCCGGCGTCGGCGGATACAGCGATCCCTGCACCGCGCCGCTCCCGTTGAACTCGCTCGCCAGCCTCGAGGCTCCGAACACGATGCGCCGGGCAGCAGCCGGAGCGTTCGGCCTGCCGAGGAGGGCCAGCGCGTCCTTCTGCACCTGCAGCAGATCCACCAGGAAGCGCTCGCGTGCCCGGTACTGCGCCTCGGTGAGGGCCGGCATGCCGGGGTCGGGTCGGACCACCACGGTTCGGGTGGAAGTGGCGCTCCCGGCGGTGAGCGTCACCGTGTACGTCCCGGGTGAGACCCACGGGCCGAAGGTGAGGGGGCGGGGCGGCCGCGGGAGCGCATGGGCCTGCGGGCTGTTGGGGTTCTCGCGCACGGGCACCACCAGCGTGTGGCGCAGGTCCCACACCACCCGGTGGATCACGCCGGCGCTTCCAGGTCCGGTGAGCGTGCGCACCACGCCGCCGTCGGCATCGGTGACCGTCAGGGTGACCGAGTCCGCCGCGCGGCCGAGCGTGTAGTCGAGGATCGCCCCGTCGGGGGGATTCTCACCGGCCCAGAAGTCCTGACCGCGGTACGAGTAGTCCTCCCAGTACTGCCAGATATGCGCGGGACGGATCGGGAACAGGTGCGCCGGCTCCCGAGCGACCTCGGGCGTCCACTCCGCCACCGACGACGCGTCGTCGAGGATGTAGAGGCTGCGCCCGTGGGTGGCCACCACCGCGTCGTGCGTGCGAGGCTGCACCTGCACTTCCATGTAGAGCGTGGGGGGCATGTCCTTGCCCAGGTGGTACCAGGTGGCGCCCCGGTCGGGCGACACGTAGAGGGCGTGCTCCGTCCCCACGAAGAGCACGCCGGCCCGGTCCGGATGCTCGCCGATGAAGCGCACGCTGCCGTCCGCGGGAAGCCCCGCCGCGATGGACGTCCAGGTACGCCCGTAGTCCTCCGTCCTGTAGGCGTACGGCCTGAAGTCGCCCCTGCGGTGGTTGTCCACGGCGACGTACGCCACGCCGGGCCCCGCGCGCGACGGGGCGATCCGGCTGATGTAGGACCCGCCGGGCGCGCCGGGCATGTTTCCGGCGACCTCGGTCCACGTGGCCCCGCGGTCCCGGCTGACCTGCACGTTGCCGTCGTCGCTCCCCACCCAGATCACCTTCTCGTCGACGGGGGATACGGCCACCGCGCTGAGGGCGCTGTAGGCGCTCTGGCCGTCGTTCTTCGACAGCATGGGCGCGGAGCCCTTCACGCCCATGATCGTGAGCGTGTCGCGATCGATGTCGCGTGTGAGGTCCTTCGTGCCCGTCCAGGTGGTGCCGTGATCGTGGGTGATCATGAGACGCTGGGCACCGTAGTAGTACGTCCCGGGCGTGACCCGCGACGCCGTGCCGGGAGTCATCCACTCCCATCGGAGCGGCGCCTGCCCCGGCGCCGCCGCCGGAGCGATCTCGCGCCGATCGCCGGTGTAGGCATCCACGAGGGTCAGGTCACCCTCCACGGCGTTGCTGTAGACGTAGCGGGGGCCGTTCACGTCGACGTCCTGCTCCAGACCGTCGTTGAAGCCGATCTCCCGCCAGTCGCCCGGCGTGATGCCGAGGTAGTGCCGCGTCGCGCTGGGCCCCTCCCACGAGTGGTTGTCCTGCATGCCCCCGTAGATCCAATAGGGCGACCGGTCGTCCAACCCGATGCCGTAGAACTGGCCGATGGGGATGTTGTCGATGCGCACGTACGTGGCCCCTCGGTCCCACGACTCGTACAGGCCGCCGTCGCCTGCCAGGTAGAAGTGCCGCGAGTCCCCGGGGTCGATCCACATCGCGTGGTAGTCCCCCTTGAGCCCCACGTCGTACGTCGGCTCGGTGGGCAGGGTCCGCCACGTCTTGCCCGCGTCCTCGCTCGTATAGAACCACCGCGTCAGCAGGTAGAGCCGGCTGTCGTCGGTGGGATCCACGTAGAGCGAGGAGTAGTACGCGGGGCGCGAGTTCTGGTCGCTCATGCGCTGCCAGTGGTCGCCGCTGTCGGTGCTCCGGTAGATGCCACCCCGGGTGGCGTGCTCCACCACCGCGTAGACGAGACCGCGGGTGTGCGCCGAGGTCGCCAGACCGATGCGCCCCATCTCCCCCGTGGGAAGTCCCTGGGTGAGGCGCTTCCAGGTACGCCCCCCGTCGGTGCTCCGGTAGATGCCGCTCCCGGGGCCGCCGCCGTTGAAGCCCCACGGCTGCCGCAGGCGCTGGTAGGCCGCCGCGTATACGGTGTTCGGGTCGCCGCCGTCGCGGGCCATGTCCACGATGCCCGTCAGCGTATCCACGAAGAGGACCTTGCTCCAGGTCCTGCCGCCGTCGGTGGTCCGGTAGACCCCCCGGTCCGTCGAGGGCGCCCACAGGTTGCCCAGCGCGCCCACCAGGGCCACGTCCGGGTCGTGGGGGTCCACGAGGATGCGCCCGATGGCCCGGGTGTTCACCAGGCCCAGGTGCGACCACGTCCGGCCTCCGTCGGTGCTGCGGAAGACGCCGTCGCCCCACGAGCTGCTCTGCCGGTTGTTCTGCTCTCCGGTACCGGCCCACACCACTTCGTGGTTGGACGGTGCCACGGTCACGACACCGAAGGTGCCCGTGGGCTCGCCGTCGAACACCGGCTTCCACGTCGTGCCCTGGTTGGTGGACTTCCACAGTCCGCCCGTGGCGCTGGCGATCCAGATGGTGCCGGGGTCGTCCGGAAGCGACTGGACGTCGTGGATGCGCCCCCCCATGACGGCGGGGCCGATGGAGCGCAGAGGCAGCTCGCCGAATGGGTTCGGCTGCTGGGACGCCCCGGGGCGAACGATGAGGAGGAGGGCGAGGAGCGCAGCCGGGACGCACGCGCCGCGGCCGGGCGAAGGGATCGTGGAGGGGGACATCGTCGTCTGACCTGAGGATCGGGGATGCAGGAAGGCCATTGTAGGCTGCCAGTCACCGGCGGGCCAGCGTCCCGATGTAGGCCACCACGTCCCTCATCTGCTTCTCGGTGAGAGGGATCGACACGGCCCGCATGCGTGAGGCCTGGAGGTCGCCCTCGTTCGTACCCCGCCAGGAGTTCTTGTACTTGTGGAGCTCCGCGAGCAGGTACCAGTCGGCCTGGGTCGTCACCGGCGGCACGTCGTACTTGCCCTTGCCCTCGGCCCCGTGGCACGTGGAGCACGCCTGATAGTCCACCTTCCCCTGCACGGTGTCACCGGGCGGAAGGGTGGGGGCGGGCCGTCGGGCGGGGAGACTCGCCACGTACGCGGCCGCCGACGCCACGTCGTCCTCGTTCTTCAGCAGAGGCGCCACCGCGGCGGCCATGAGGCGGCCGGTCGTGTCGGCCGCGGCGGTTCCGCGGTGGCCATTGAGGAACTGCTGGAGTTGGCCCTCCACGTACCACTGGGGAAGCCCCGCGATGTTGGGCGCTCCGAGCTTGTGGTTTCCTCCGGCGTCGGGCCCGTGGCACGCGGCGCACGCGACGAAGATCTTCTTTCCCCGGGCGGCATTTCCGCTCGACGGTCCGCATGCGGCCGGCCCCAGCGCGAGGAGGAGGACCAGCGCACTCCGCCCCCCGAGCAATCGGGTCGCCCTTCCCGTCCGGACCGTATCACCGCCGAGTCTGCGCACGCCGGAAGGTAGGTTTCTCCCTCCCGCCCCGCACGTGATATCGGGGAATTCCCTACGGATGCCGGCTTCTGCAACTCCTAACTTGACATATTCCGGGAGCGCCGCGGGTCGGTGCGGGCCGACCGATCCGGCACCCCTGTCCTCGCATCGTCGAGTCAGCTCAGGAGGTTCGACTCATGCCAGATCTGAAAGCCGTCGACACGCTCTTTCCTCTCCTTCTGAAGGAGTGGAAGCAGAGCTGGGTCCAGGCGACCAACTCGCCCGGTGAGCTCAAGTGCAAGGTGGAGCTGGCCTGGGGAGACGGCTACGAGGACGGCGCGGCGCTCATCGCCGCCATGGACGCGGCCAACGTCGAGTCGGTCCTGGCCACCGACCTCCTGGCGTGGTCGTACCCCCGTCAGACGCGCTTCGCCATGGACATGACCGAGACCATCGCGAAGCTCACCGCGAAGTACCCGGGGCGGATCTACGGCCTGGCGGATTACGACCCCTTCGACATCAGTGGCTCCCTGAAGAAGCTGGAGGAGGATGTCACGAAGCGCGGCTACAAGGGCGTCTACATCCACATCTACGGGTACGACATCCCGCTGGACCACCGGAAGATGTACCCGCTCTATGCCGCGTGCGAGGGGATGGGCGTGGCGGTCTCCATGCAGGTGGGCCACGTCCTCGAGGCCATGCCCAGCGAGCACGGCCGGCCCATCCAGATCGATCGCATCGCGTGCGACTTCCCCGGCCTGACGCTGGTGGGCACGCACACCGGGTACCCCTGGGTGGACGAGCTCATCGCCGTCACCACCAAGTGGCCCAACGTCTACCTGTCGGTGAGCGCCTGGCTGCCCAAGTACTTCACGCCCTCCCTCGTGGGCTTCCTCAACTCCCGCATGGGCGCCCAGAAGGTGCTCTTCGGGTCCAACGGCTTGAGCTGGGATCGGTACTGGGAGGGCTTCCAGGCCATGGGCCTCCGCGAGGACACGCTCCGGGCCGTCATGTACGAGAACCCGAAACGGGTGTTCGGGCTGTAGGAGCGGGTCGCCCGCACGAAGGCGAGCGGAAATGAGAGGGGCCCCCGCCGACGGCGGGGGCCCCCCGTTCGTCGCCGCGATCTCCTACTTCAGCCGCGGTGCCGTCGAGCGCGGAGCCTTCACGCACACCGGCCACTGCGCGCCGCCGCCGTAGCGGCCGCCCCCGCGCCCCCCGAGCCTGGCCGCCTCCGCCGCCAGATCCACCCGGTCCAGCGGGATCCTGGCCGGATCCTCCGCCGCCAGATACGTCAGCATGGCCGTGAGCGTCGCGTTGTACCGGAGGTCGTCGAACACCACCTTGTCGTAGGTGTCCCGCTCGGTGTGCCATGTCGTCGTGCTGTAGTCCCATGACAGCGCACCGAGGCCGAACGCCGGCACCCCGTGGCAGGCGAAGGAGAAGTCGTCGCTGCCGCCCCCCGCCGGCCGGCCGGGTACCACCGGGGCACCTCCGTTGATCATCTGGCGCCACTCCATGGGGATCTCCGCCAGCCATGCGTTCAGGTGCTCGGGCGCATGCACCAGCCCGCCCCCGCCGATGCGGATGATGCGCCCGGTGCCGTTGTCCTGGTTGAAGACCGCCTGGAGGCCGGCCAGAACCTCGGGATGATCCTCCGTGAACGCCTTCGAGCCGACCTCCCCCTCCTCCTCGCCGGCCCAGTGGCCCACCAGGATCGTGCGCTTCGGATGGGGATAGACCTTCCGGAGGATACGCATCGCCTCGAGCATGGTGAGCGTTCCGGTGCCGTTGTCCGTGGCCCCCGACGCCCCGTCCCACGAGTCGAGGTGAGCCGACAGCACCACGTACTCGTCGGGATGCTCGGCGCCGGGTATCGTGGCGATGACGTTGTAGACGGGCTGCTCGCCCAGCAGCTTCCCCTCGAGGTTCAGCCTGATCTTCGGGTGATCCCCGTCCTCCGTGAGGCGGAAGACCAGCCCGTAGTCCTCGCAGCCCAGGGCGACGGCGGGCGTCCTGGTGTTGTAGGTCTCGAAGACCTCCATGGCGTCCCAACCGGTGTTCAGGGCGTTTCCGAAGCCGAAGCCGAAGCCGCGTCCTCCACCCCGCCCCTGGGGATCGAGCTCGGCGGCCACGACCTGCTGCGGCGTCCGGCCTCCTCCCATCCTCCAGGCCAGCTTCGGACGGGAGCTGATGATCCCGGCGGCACCCGCGGCCTCCAGGCGGAGGCCCAGCTCACCGCCGCCCAGCGCAGCGGAGTAGCCCGTGCCCCGCACGCCCGCGCTGGCGCCGTCCACGTCGGGGCCGGCGCGCACGCTGGCCCAGTCGCGCTGGATCGCCACCATGACCGAGTCCATGTGCGCCTTGGACTCGGGCGTCGCGTTCGCCGCCCAGTCGTCCTGGGGGCGACACGTCGGCAGCGCCGCGGAGATCATCACCAGCTTTCCCCTGGCCTGGGGGAGCCACCGCACGAACTCCGTGCTGTCCCGGAAGCGCGGCAGGATGACTGTCTCCAGCGTGACGTCCTTGCCGCCGGTTCCGGGGCTGTACCCCACCATCTGGCCCTCCAGCGTCCGGCTTCGGGGTGACACCAGGTCGATGTGGGAGTGACCGCGTACCCACCCGCGCCAGGTGCCGAACCGCTCCTCGCGGGCGTCGATGCCCCAGGACTCGTACAGCGACACGAGCCAGTCATCCCCGCGCTTCAGCGCGGGTGAGCCCATGAGCCGGGGTCCCAGGGAGTCGAGGAGCGCGTGGGCCTCGCTCTCCAGCCGGGAGCTGTCCATGCCCACGGCATAGATCTGCCGGATGACGGGGTCCTGCGTGGGAAAGGTCTGGGCAGCCAGCGGCGCGGCGGATGTCGCGAAGAGCGCGAGAGCCGCACCCAGGAAAGGTCGTGCGTTCATGGTACGATCCGACGGAAGGGTGTGACCGCATAGGCTGATCGCAGGTAATTCTACGCGGTCCTCATCCGGCGGGAAACGGTCGGGGGCGCGGCCCCGGAGGACCGCGCCCCTTCTCGCGTCCGCCCTCGGAGAAACCGAGGGCTACCGGACTCTAGGGAGACTCGAGCCGAATCAACCCTCGTCCGGATAGTGGTACGTGCTGACCGGTGCGGTCATGTCGCCGCCGGCCCCGCCGAAGGAGTAGCACGGCAGGATCTGCAGCGTCTGGAGCTCCTTGCATGGGACCGGAAACTCCAGGGGGGTGTTCACGAACAGGTCGCCCCATCCGCGGGAGTCGAACCACCAGGGAGCGCCTATGAGACCGAAGTACTGGACTTCCATGCGCTTCTCCCACTTGAGCATCTCCCAGAGATCGCCGCACGAGCCGTCGGGCAGCTTGGGCACACAGCTCGAGTTGGTGCCGCTGGCGTCCGTGGCGTTGAGCCCGTTCAACGTGCGTGTCATGTTGACGATCGTCGCCGCTCCGGCCAGGTCGCCCTGGTCGTACAGGCCCTCGGCCTTGAGCAGGCGCATGGACTCGATGTCGATCTCGGGAACGTCCTCGTCCTCGGTGTTGCTGTAGGTGTTGTGGGCGCTCTCGTTACGGTAGTACGACCAGCGCCACTGGCCGCGCTCCGGGTGCCTCCACACGTTGGCGATGTCCGCTGGAGCGTCGAACGCCCAGTTGCCGAGCGTGCCGCGGGTGGCGGCGGAGGCGTCGCTGAAGTATCCCGCGCTGTCGCGCTGGGCGGCGATGTCGGCTCCCTGCGGGAAGCGCGTGTCGGGCGTGACGATGACGATGTCGCCGCCGGCCGGGTTGGGCAGCTTGCTGGCCAGGGGTGTGTTCAGCCAGCGCTGGTAGTTCCCCGACTGGTCCGCCATGCCGTAGACGTAATACGACATCTCCGTCCACCCGTCGTAGCCGCCGTAGTCCAACGACTCCTGGCCCCAGCCATTGGCGTCGGTCATGCGCGGTGTCCACGAACTGGTGACGCCGGCGTCGACGTTGCTGATGACCGCGTTCCAGTCGACGGCCTGGCGCTCGGTGGGCGTACGCGCCACCGCGGCCATGTAGCGCGCCTTCTCCGAGTGCGCGATCTGCGCCAGCATCGTGCTGCTGATGCCGCCGGTCGTGGAGGTCCACCCTTCGGGGATCGTGAAGCTACCCTGACCGCAGAGCGCGATGGCCTTGTCGAAGTAGCCCATGGCTGCGGCCATCACGTCCGTGTACGACACGGCCGTCTGCGGCTGGAGCACGTCCGTCGTCTCGTCGACGACGAACGCCTGGTCGTACAGGATCGCCAGCGTCGCGTGGGCCTTGCCCAGCACATAGTAGGCGAACGCCTGGTCCCGGAGCACGTTGTTGGCTCCCAGGGCGTTGGCGATGTTCGGATCCTGCAGCGACCGCAATCCGTCCGACACCGCCGCGATGGCCCGGTACGAGTAGTACCAGGGCCGCGTGAAGTTGCCGTAGTAGCTGTCCGCCGCGTCGTTGACGATGGCGTTGCGCGGAATCCGGCCGTAGAACTCCATGGCCGCGTTGGCCCACGGCGCGTTGTGCTGGAACGCCTGGTTGGAAAGGAACAGGGCGGGGCCGCCGTAGGCATAGACCCCGTTGAACCAGCTGTTGTAGGAGCCCCCGATGAGGGACTCCACGTCACCCGGCGTCGCCAGGGCGCGGGACGCGTCGGCGGCGTTCTGGTTCACCACGTCCAGGTTGGCGCACGCCCCTGCTCCGAGGAGCAGCGTCGCACCAACCACGAGGTACTTGATTGTATGTCTCATGGCTCCGCTCCTCAGAAGATCAGGCTGATGGTCGCCGAGAGCGTGCGGAACAGCGGGTACTGGTACCCTTCCACACGTGCGATCGCGGCGGAGCCGGTGGCGCCACCGCTCCGGCCGATCTGGGGATCGAAGCCGCGGTAGTTCGTCCACGTGTACAGGTTCTGCGCATCAAACGTCACGCCGATCCCGTCGAAGTGCTCGAGTCCCGGGATCCCCGCGAGCTGAGCTGCGTTGAACCGGTAGCTCGCCGACACCTCGCTGATCTTCGTGTACGTTCCGTTCTCCACGAACACGTCGCTCGGCTGCAGCCCGCCCAGCCCGCTGTACTGCTGCAGGAAGTACTGGACCGGCTTCTGCTGTGCCGCCGGGATGCCGGCCTGGTCGAAGATCCCGGCCGTGCTGGCGAACACCGCCCACTGTAGCGGCTGGTTGTAGATCGAGAAGCCCGAGCTGTGCGTCACCAGCGCGTAGAAGTTGATCCCCTTCCAGCGCACGTTGGTCTGGAAGTTCAGGTTGTAGTTCGGCGTGCTGTTGCCCACCGGGCAGTACAGCGTACGCTCGCCCGTCGACTGGTCCGTGCACTCACCCGCGAACACGGTGCCCCAAGGCACGGGGGCGCCGCGGACGTTCACGTCCGAGGTCGTGCCCCAGGCGTTGTCGGAAAGGCTGCCGCCCTGTCCGACCCACACCAGGAACCCGTCGCTGTTCACCACGAACTCGTTGCAGTTGGCCTGTATGTCCGTGGGCAGGTCCGCGCAGCTGCGCGCGGCCTTCTCACCGTAGAACGTCCCGTACTTCTCGTTCGGACGGGCGTAGAAGATCGTCCCCAGGCCCTGGCCGCTCACCCCATACGTGAACGGGGGCACGTTCAGCGCCGTGATCGTCGAGACGTTCTTGCTGAACAGCGCCTTCACCGACCAGTCCAGGTTGGACCGCTGGATCAGGTTCACGTCCACCGTCGCCTCGTACGACTTGCTCGCCAGCGTTCCGGCGTTCCGGACCTGCGTCTGGAAGCCCGTGTACGCCGGCTGCGGCACCGACAGAATCTGGTTCGTCGTGTTCGTGTAGGCGTACGTCAGGTTCAGCGTCACGCGGTTGTTCCACATCACCGCGTCGAGACCCGCCTCCTGCTGCGTCGAGAACTCGGGCTT
>JAJDNC010000068.1 GCA_022340865.1 Gemmatimonadota bacterium | reverse complement strand
GGGCCTGACGTTCGAGGCCACCAAGGGTGATCCGACGATCACGAACTCGGCACTGTTCCAGCAGTCGCTCCGCGACGAGGCGGCCACGGTCCAGAGCAAGATCGCCACCTACCTCAAGTTCTGGCCCATCGCCGACATCGGGATCAAGCTCGGCCTGGGCTGAGCCCGCGGCGCTCCCTGACTCCGTGCCGCGCCGACGCGAGATCGGCTTCCAGGCCACCGAGAGCTCCGGGACTGTCTCGGGGATTCTCGACATTCCCGAGGGCGCCCGGAGCCTCTACGTCTTCGGACATGGGGCGGGGGCGGGCATGCGCCACGTCTTCATGGAGGCGGCCGCGGAAGGGCTCGCGCGCCGGGGCATCGCCACCCTTCGCTACCACTTCCCCTACATGGAGGCGGGACGCCGGGGCCCCAATCCCCGGCCGGTCCTGCTGAAGACCGTCCGCTCGGCGGTGGCCGAGGCGGCACGCCTGGCGCCCGACCTCCCGCTCCTGGCGGGCGGCAAGTCCATGGGTGGGCGCATGACCTCCCTGGCGGCCGCGACGGATGCTTTGCCCAGGGTGCGGGGGCTCGTGTTCTGCGGCTTCCCGCTGCACGCCGCGGGGCGGCCCTCCGCGGAGCGCGGGGCGCACCTGGCCGACGTCCGTCTTCCCATGCTCTTCCTGCAGGGGACGCGGGACAAGCTCGCGGACCTGGAGCTCCTGCGACCGCTGCTGCGGGACGTACGCCCGTCGCCGGTGTTGCACGTGGTCGAGGGCGCCGACCACGGCTTCCACGTGCCGAAGCGCTCGGGGCGCACCGACGCGCTGGTGATGGACGAGCTGTGCGAGCGCGTGGCGACGTGGACGGCGACCCTGGCCTGAGCGGCTGACCTGACGCACGAACCCCCGGGTCCGTGTGGCAGCGAGACGGCCGTGGGTGCGGGCCGGGCTCGCCCGGGGTCGCGACGTGTGGGCCGCAGGGATGTGCCGACCCCTCCGTTGACCGCCGGCGGGACGCGCCGCACCGTGACCTGCGCCCCCGGGGGCGAGGACGTCCCCGCCGAGGCAGCATCCCACGACCCGGAGGTACGCCGTGAACATCTCCCGCCGCACCGTCGTGAAGCTCAGCCTGGGTGCCGGCGCGGCACCCCTCCTGGCCCGGGTCCCCCTGCTGGCGCAGGAGAGGCCCGCGGCGCAGGTGCCTGGCGGCGCCCTCGGCGGGCCCGGCGCGGCGGTGACCCCGTCCGTTCCCCTGCGGGCGCGCCCCCTCCCGCTGTCCGCCGTACGCGTCATCGGCGGCCCACTGGGCCATGCCCAGGAGCTGGACGCCACTTACCTGCTCTCGCTGGACCCCGACCGCATGCTGGCGTACTTCCGCGAGCGGGCGGGACTGAAGCCCAAGGCGGAGCCGTACGGTGGCTGGGACGGGGGCGGCCGCAATCTCACGGGGCACATCGCCGGCCATCACCTCTCGGCGGTGAGCCTCATGTACGCCGCCCGGGGCGACCGCCGCTTCAAGGATCGGGCGGACTACATGGTCCGGGAGCTGAAGGAGGTCCAGGACACCAACGGCGACGGCTACCTGTGCGCTCTGGAGAACGGCCGCCGATGCTTCGGCGAGCTGGCGAAGGGTGAGATCCGCTCGGCTCCCTTCGACCTCAACGGCGAGTGGTCACCCTGGTACACGCTGCACAAGGTGTTCGCCGGCCTCAGGGACGCGTACCGGTTCACGGGAAACCGGACGGCGCTGGACGTGGAGATCGCCTTCGGCGGATGGGCGGAGAAGACCCTGTCGGGACTCGACGACGCGCAGATCCAGCACATGCTGGGCACGGAGTTCGGCGGCATGAACGAGGCCATGGTCGACCTGTACAGGGACACCGGCGACAGGCGCTGGCTCGCCATGTCGTACAAGTTCGAGCAC
Source organism: Gemmatimonadota bacterium (assembly GCA_022340865.1). Lineage (GTDB taxonomy): Bacteria > Gemmatimonadota > Gemmatimonadetes > Longimicrobiales > Gaopeijiaceae > SZUA-318. Next base: position 20,319 of record JAJDNC010000068.1, on the reverse strand, counting down.
CTGGCCTTCATCGAGCCGCTGCAGCGCCACCGGGACGAGCTGGGGGGCAAGCACGGCAACACGCAGATCCCCAAGATCATGGGGTCGGTGGAGCGCTACGCCCTCACCGGGGACCCCAAGGACCTCATGGCCGCCGCGTTCTTCTGGGACGCGGTGGTGCAACACCACAGCTACGCCACCGGAGGCCACGGCACCGACGAGTACTTCAGGCCGGCCGACGAGCTCAGCGACGGCGTGGACGGGCGCACCTGCGAGTCGTGCAACGTCTACAACATGCTCAAGGTCTCCCGCCGGCTCTTCGCGCTGGACCCCGACCCGCACTACGCGGACTTCCAGGAGCGCGCCCTCTTCAACCACGTCATGGCGTCCATCGACCCCAACGACGGGCGCATGTGCTACATGGTGCCCGTGGGAAGGGGCGTCACCCACGAATATCAGGATATGCTGCACAGCTTCACGTGCTGCGTGGGAACCGGCATGGAGAATCATGCGCTCCACGGCGACGGCATCTACAGCGAGGCCGGGGATCGGCTGTGGGTGAACCTGTACGCGCCCTCCACCGCCGAGTGGGAGAGCGCAGGCGTGTCGTTGGCCATGGAGACGGACTTTCCCGAGGACGAGTCCGCGAAGCTGACCGTGAAGGTCCGTGAGCCGAGGGAGCTCACGCTGGCGCTTCGCCGTCCGTACTGGGCGGGGGACGGCTTCGCCGTGCGGCTCAACGGTACCGCCATGGGGGACGCGGATGCCGCGGTGGAACAGGAGACCGGACCCGGCGGGCTGTACGCCGATCCGAAGCCCGTGAGCACATGGTTCGAGATCCGACGCACGTGGCGAAGCGGTGATGTGGTGGATCTGACGCTCCCCATGTCGCTGCACACCGAGCCCTTGCCGGACAACCCGGGCAGGATGGCCCTCATGTACGGTCCGCTCACGCTGGCGGGGGATCTGGGCCCCGAGCCGGTGCGCCGGCGCGGCGGGCCCCGCCCCACCCCTCCGGTGGTGCCGGTGTTCGTGACCGCCGAGGCTGACCTTACCGCCTGGCTGAAGCCGGTCTCGGGGAGGCCCGGGTGGTTCCGCAGCGACGCCGTTGGTCGGGAGCCCAACGCCGAGGGCCGCCTCCACGACGTGGACTTCACGCCCTTCTATCGCCTGCCCGAGCGCACGTACGGGATCCACTGGGACGTCTTCACGCCTCCGGAGTGGGAGAAGCTGAAGGAGGGGTACGGCCGGGAGGCCGAGCGTCAGCGCCGCCTCGAGGCTGCCACCGTCGCCTATGTACAGGCCGGCGAGATCATGTTCGAGCGCCGCTTCGACTATCAGGGCGCCAAGGACTCGACACCGCAGCGGCTCATGGGACGCCCGGGGCGGAGCGGGAAGAGCTGGTTCTCTTACGACCTCGCCGTGGATCCCGCCCATCCCATGACGCTGGTGGTGACGTACTTCAGCGACGACCGGCGGGCGACACCGGCCTCCTTCGATATCCTGGTGGACGGGGTGAAGGTCGCCTCGCAGGACGTGACGCGGACCGAGCCGCGCCGCTTCTACGACGTCGAATACGCGGTCCCGGCGGAGCTGGTGCGCGGCAAGGAGCAGGTGACGGTGCGCTTCCAGGCCCACCAGGGGAGCCAGATCGCCACGGTCTTCGGGGTGCGGATGATCCGGGGGGACACGAAGCGGTAGCGAGCCCGTAGAGGCGCGGGAAGCCGCGACGGCGCGCCGTTCTCTGAGACGCCCGAGGCGCCGACCGGCCCACCGGCGTGCACCGGAGACTGCCCGGGCGCCTGGCGGTAAACGGGCGAGATGCGACGCTATCCCGTGCGGTCCGGGCGCTGTGGACCCCCCCGTAGACGAGACCTCGCAGCCTCTGGACCGTCCTGTCGCTCCGTCGTACTATGCGCTCGTCTTCGGCGGGGAGACACCGGTGGCACAACTGAAGGACCAGTTGCAGGACGCATTGGGCGTGGGGTACCGCCTCGAGCGGGAGTTGGGGGGCGCGGGGATGTCCCACGTCTTCCTGGCGGAGGAGGTGGCGCTGGGCCGGCGGGTGGTGGTGAAGGTGCTCCCGCCGGAGATGGCCATCGGCGTCAACGCCGAGCGCTTCCGCCGCGAGATCCAGCTCGCCGCCTCCCTCCAGCACCCGCATATCGTTCCCCTCCTCTCGGCCGGCGCGTCGCAGGACCTCGTCTACTACGTGATGCCGTTCGTGGAGGGCGAGTCCCTGCGAACCAGACTGGCTCGGGAGGGCGAGCTGCCGGTTGCGGAGGTGGTGCGGATCCTGCGGGACGTGGTGGACGCGCTGAGCTATGCTCACGAGCACCAGGTGGTCCACCGGGACATCAAGCCGGACAACGTGCTCCTCAGCGGGAACCACGCCGTGGTGACGGACTTCGGCGTGGCGAAGGCCGTGACGGACGCGGCGGCGGCGGACACGCTGACTGCGGTGGGGGTGGCCATGGGCACGCCGCTCTATATGGCGCCGGAGCAGGCGGCGGCCGACCCGCACACCGACCAACGGGCGGACATCTACGCCGTTGGGGTGCTGGGCTACGAGATGCTGTGCGGCCGCCCTCCCTTCACTGGGCGCACGGCGCAGACGGTGGTGGCTGCCCACATCGCCGAGACACCCGACCCGGTGACGCGCCACCGCCCCGCAGTGCCGACGGCGCTGGACGCCCTCATCATGCGGTGCCTGGAGAAGAAGGCGGCGGATCGGTGGCAGCGTGCCGAGGAGCTGATGCCCGCGCTGGAAGGGATGCTCACGCCGTCCGGTGGCGTGCCGGCGGCGGGCTCGGCGAAGCCGGGGGGTGTCTCCTCCACGACCGTGTCGGCGTCCGGGGCCGGCCGTCGCTCCCGCCTTCGGGTTCCGGGACTGGTCGCGCTGGGCCTCGTCGGCATGGCCGGGGCGGCCTACGTGGGGATGCGCCTATTAGGTGTCGGCTCCGGGGGCACCTTGCTGTCGTCCGGGGAGTTGGCTCCGCGCTCCGTCCTCGTGGTGTCCGATTTCCGCAACCGCACCTCGGATTCCACGCTGGCCGCATCCATCACGGAAGCCTTCCGCATCGATCTGTCGCAGTCCCCGGCGGTGAAGCTCATGGACGCCACCACCGTCGCCGCTGCGTTGCGCCGCATGGACCGGGACCCCCGCAGCCGTCTGGACGAGGCCGCCGCGCGCGACGTCGCGCAGCGGGAGGGTGCGAAGGCGGTGGTGGCCGGCGACGTGGGCCGATTGGGGAGCGGATACGTCCTCACCGCGCGTCTCATCTCGGCTGCCGACGGTTCCGAGCTGGTGGCGCTCCGGGAGACGGCGGACGACAGCAAGGGGATCATCGCCGCCGTGGATCGTCTATCTCAGGGTATGCGCAGGCGCATCGGCGAGTCCCTCGACGCCATCCAGGCCGCGAAGCCCCTCGACCAGGTCACAACACGATCCCTCGATGCCCTGCGCCTCTACACCGAGGGATCTCGGGCCGCCGACCTGGGCGACCTGGCACGGGGCACTCAGCTCCTGCAGCAGGCCATCGCGTTGGACACCACCTTCGCCATGGCGTACCGGAAGCTCTCGGTAGCCCTTACCAACAGCCAGGCCAGCAACGTGCTGACCCTCGCGGCCATGCGGAACGCCTACCGGTTCCGCGCTCGACTTCCCCTGCGCGAACGCTATCTGGCCACCGCGTTCTACGAGCCGGATCTGGACGGGTCGGCCGACGCGTACCGCACCGTCCTCGAGACCTACCCCGACGACTGGACCGCCGCGAACAACCTGGCGGGCGTCTACTGCGACGAGCGGCGTTACGCGGAGGCGGAGGCTGCCGCGAAGCGAGCCATCGCCGTCGTCCCCACGAATGCCGAGGCGTACTGGAACCTGGCCCGGGCCCTGGTCGCGCAGGCGCGCGTGAGCGCCGCCGACAGCGCGGTCTCGAAGATGCATCGGGCCATATCGAACCGTCTCCTCCTTCCGTGGGTGGACGCGATGGCGCAGGGCGTGCACGGCGACTTCGCGCGGGCGCAGGCGGCCCTGGACTCTTCCCGGGACGCGGCGGGGCCCGATCCCACGTGGCGGGCGAACTTCAGCTACTGGATGGCCGGCGCCGCCGCCATACGGGGCCGGCTGGCGGAGGCCGCCGGGTACCGGCAAGATGCAATCCGGGCGGACGAGGAGCGTGGGAAGCCCGGGGCCGGGCTCCGCGAGGCCGTCGCCGTGGCCACGGTCGACTTGCGGCTGAAGAGCGCTCCGGAGGCGGCGGCGCGCCGCCTCGACGCGGCGCTGGCCGCGACGCCGCTACGTTCCATTCCGGCCGTGGACCGGCCGTACGTCGAGCTGGCCACTCTGTACGCGCAGGCGGGACGTGCCGACGTCGCACGTCGTCTCGTGAGCCAGTACGTGAACGAGGTGGACGCGTGGTCTCGCGGGCACATCGCGCGCGAGAGGATGGAGTTCGGGTCCCTCTTCGCGGACAGCGTGGCTATGGCGGAGATCGCGCTGGGCCATGGGCACGAGGACGAGGCCATCGCGCGCTTGCGCAGATACCTCGACGGTGCCCACTGCGAGCTGTGCGGCCTCTTCGAGGCGGGAGAGGCGTATGATCGGGCGCAGCAGCCGGACTCCGCAGCGGAGTACTACGAGCGCCTGGTCACCACCCCCTCGTGGTGGCGCATCCGCGCGTGGAGCACGATTCCCGTCGCCTACGAACGACTGTGCGACATCTACGGAAAGAAGGACGACCGCGCGAAGGCCCGGCGGTACTGCGGCGACCTCGTGAAGCTGTGGAAGGACGCCGACCCGGAGCTGCAGCCCGCAGTACGGGCGGCGCGCAAGGAGCTGGTCGCGCTGGGATCACCCTGATCGGACGGACGGTCGCGGCGTCGAAGACACGGGCAGGCCGAGCTTGCGCAGGAGCGCCTGGAAGCGCGGGTCTCCGCGCATGTAGTCGAAGATGGGATCGACGGCCAGAGAGGGCATGTTCGGGTCGTGTGCCTCGTACGCCTTCTCCAGATAGTCGAGGGCACGCTCTTCGTCGCCGGCGCGAGTGTACAGGGTTCCGATCTGCCAGGGCGTGACGAAGCGCGTCTTCGACTCGGCCTCGAGGGTCTCGGCGGCGGCCCGCAGGGCACCCTGGTACCCGCCGCTCTCGTATCCCCTCTGCAGCGCGGCCACGGCAGCGGTATCGCCCTTCGCCGTGTACGACTCGCGCCAGATCCTCAGGGCGTCGTCGTACCGACCCACCATGTGATAGGCCGAGCGGATCGTGCTGTGGGTCATGTCGTCGTCCGGCCACTGGCGCAGGGTCTCCTCGCACACGTCGACAGCGTCCTGGTATCGGTGGGCGTACATGAGGTCCATGGCGTATAGGCCACGGATCAGCGGATTGAGCGGATCCAGCTCGCGGGCGCGGCGGATCTGGTCCATGGCCGCTTCGGGGCGCTCCATGTAGTACAGGTACCACGAGTAGTAGGCCCTCGTCACGGCGTCGTTGGGGTCGAGCCGGAGGGTCCGCTCGAACTCGGCGCCCCCGGCCTCCCAGTCCCATTCCTGCCACACCCTGAGGCTCGCGAGCATGAAGTGTACCCTCGCGTCCGAGTCGTCCAGAGCGATGGCCTTCCTGGCAGCGGCCTCCGCTCTGGGCATGGCCTCTGCGTGGGAGGCGTAGCCGCCCTGCATGCGGACCGCCCACACCAATGCGATACCTGCGTAAGCTGCCGCGCTCTTCGGATCACGCTCCAGGGCGAGCTGGAAGTAATGGAAGGCGTGGTCGACGCTTTCGCGGTCGAGCTTCTGAAAGAGGAACCAGCCCTGGAGGACCGCCTCGTAGACCTGAGGATCCACCGGGCTCGCCGTGGCCAGCCGGGCGTTCTCCGCGGGAGTCATCGCCAGGCGGATCTTCGTCGCCACGGCCCGGGTCACCTCCTGGTAGATGGAGACCACGTCCCGGACCGGGCGGTTGAACGACTGCGACCACAGGGCCGCTTCCGAGGAGCCGTCGATGAGGCGCACGGTGACGCCGACGCTGTCGCCCGAGTGGAAGAGGAGCGAGCTCTCGATGAGGGCGCCCGCGTCGAGGTCCCGGGCGATGTCGCGGGGCCGCTCGTCGGTGTTGCGATATCGCGCGACCGACGTTCGGCCGAGGGTGACGGCGCCGGCCTGGGTCAGCCCCTGGATGAGCTCCTCCTGGATCCCCTGCGCCAGATAGTCTTGCCCCGGATCGTTCGTGAGGTTCACAACGGGCAGGACGGCCAGCCGATGGAGGCGCGTCGCGTGCCTCGTCGAGATCCACCACCCGCCGTACGCCAGCGCCGCCAACCCCGCGGCGGTGGCCAGCCAGAAGCGCGCTCGCCTGACGCGTCGCCGTCGGACGTGGGCCTCCAGGGCCGATGTCGTCACCGCTCGATCGAGGGCGCTCGTCAGGGCCTGTGCCGAGGGGTAACGCTGGACGGGCTCGCGGGCGAGCGCCCTGCGCAACACCTCGTTGAGAGTGGCAGGCACCGCGGGGCGGACCTCGCTCACCGCGGGTACCTCGTCCACCACCTTGCGCGCCAGGACCGCCGGCGCGCTTCCGCCTCCGTAGGGAGTCCTTCCGGTGAGCATCTCGAAGAGGACGCAGCCGAGGCTGTAGACGTCGCTGCGCGCGTCCAGGTCGCTCTCTCCCGTCGCCTGCTCCGGGCTCATGTAGGCGACGGTACCCACCACGAATCCCGTCTCGGTGAGCCGGGTGCCCCCCGCATGGCTGACAGCCCGGGCGATACCAAAGTCGCTCACCACCGCGTGGCCGGCCTCGAGGAGGATGTTCTCCGGCTTGATGTCCCGGTGGACGAGGCCGCGGGCATGGGCGTGGTCGAGGGCATCCCCCACCTCCTTCGAGATGCGGATGGCCTCGTCGACGGGAAGGGGGCCCTCACGCTGGAGGCGTTCGCGGAGCGACTCGCCCTCGACGAACGGCATCACGTAGTAGAGCAGGCCGTCCGCGTTCCCCGAATCGTGAAGAGGCAGGATGTTGGGGTGAGCCAGACGCGCGACGGTCTCGATCTCCCGGAGGAACCGCTCGGCGCCCACCGCGGCTCCGATCTCCGGGCGCAGCACCTTGATGGCGACCTGCCGTCGGTGCTTCAGGTCCTCGGCGAGGAACACGGTGGCCATGCCGCCGCGACCCAGCTCATGGTCCAGGCGGTACCGGCCCGACAGGCCATGGCTCAGTTGATCGAGCACGTCCACCGTGCGCCTCCCTCCTGCCTCAGCCGCCTCCCAGCACCTTGTTCGCCTCAGCCTCCACCGCATCCAGCTCCTTGCGCAGCTCGTCGTACCGATCGATGGCGTCCTGACCGATCTTCTGGTCGGCGCGGATGGTCATTCCCCGCAGGTAGCCGATCTGGCTCTCCAGCCCCGGCTTGCTGTAGCGAATGGGAGGCGTCAGCAGCTTGTCAGCGACGGGCTGCAGGCGTCGCTTCGTGGCGGCGTTGCCGGAGGACATCGCGGTCTGCACGCGCTCCACGAGAGCGCGGACCTCCTTCACCATGGCGTCCATGCGCCTGTTGTGCTCGTACTGATCCACCAGGTCGTCCACCGAGACGCCGCCCCGCTCGACCCTGGGATCGATGAGCACGCTGAACGGCTGCGTCCAGGAGGCACCGTCCACCGTGAGACGCGCCTGGTAGCGCCCCGGCGGCACGGTGATGCCGTCGGAGTCGCGCACGTTCCACACCATGCGGTTGAAGCCGACGTCGGTGGTCACCGTGGGGGGCGGTGGGCCACGCCGTCCGAAGAAGCCGCCTCCACCACCACGGCCGCGCCGCGGCCGGGGGCGGGTCGCGCTGCTGTACGAGCTCACCGGGTTGCCGCCGGCGTCCAGGATCTCGACGGTCACCGCGCCGGACGGCGCCTTGGGCAGGTAGTAGTCGATCATGGGGCCGAGGAGCTCGGGCTTCACGTTCGTCCGGTACCCGTCCCGGGGAGCGTACAGGTGTACGGCGTCGGTGCTGGTCTGCGGCGTGATCTGATTGAGGGAGCTGATGTCGTCCATCGCCCAGATGGAGCGGCCCTGGGTGGCGATGAAGAGGTCGTTCCCCCGCACCTGGATGTCGTTGATGGGCACCTGGGGCATGTTGAGGTCGAAGGGCTGCCAGTGGCCGCCGTTGTCGAAGGAGATGTACATGCCGAACTCGGTGCCGGCGTAGAGCAGCCCCTCGCGGCCGGGATCCTCACGCACCACGCGGGTGGGCGTGTCCTTCGGGATGCCGTTGGTGCCGTCGGTGAGGCGCTTCCACGTCTTGCCGTAGTCGTTGGTCAGGTAGATGTACGGCGCGTAGTCCCCCAGCAGATACCGGTACACTGCGTAGTAGGCCGACCCGGGGCGGTGCGGCGACACGTCGATGAACGCCACGCGCCCTCCGGGGGGCAGGTCCTTGGGCGTGATGTCCTGCCAGGTGGCGCCGTCGTCACGGGTGATGTGGAACGGGCCGTCGTTGGAGCCCACCCAGATGACGCCCGCCTGGTGCGGCGACTCGGCGATGGCGTACAGGGTGCTGTAGAACTCCTCGCCGGTGACGTCCCGGGTGATGGGACCGCCGCTCACCCCCTGGGTGCCCGCGGGATGGGCCGTCAGGTCGGGAGAGATCCGCTCCCAGTGCACGCCCATGTCCTCGGTGCGGTGCAGGTACTGCGACCCGTAGTAGACGATGTTCGGGTTCCAGGGCGACGTCTCCATGGGCGAGACGCGCTGGAACCGGTAGATGAGGTCGCTGGCGGGGTTGCCGTAGAGCGACTGCGCTCCGATCCAGTACTGCTTGGACTGGCCGGTGTTGAGGTCCATGACCTCGAACTGCCCCTTGCACGAGCCGTAGACGATGTTCGGCTTGGACGGATGCGGCACCACCGGGCCGGTCTCGCACCCCGGGCCGGGCCACTCGTCCACGTTCTCCACCCCGCCCTCGGCCACGCTGGAGATGATGTGGGTGCCGTCGTCCTGCTGTGCCCCGTAGAGGCGCATGGGGAAGCGGTGGTCGATGTGGAGCCCGTAGATCTCCGCGGTGGGCTGGTTCATCTGCGTGGACCACGTCCTGCCGCCGTCGAAGGAGACGTTGGCCCCTCCGTCATTGGCCTCGATCATCGTGTTGCCGTCGTGCGGGTTGATCCAGATGTCGTGGTTGTCGCCGTGGGGCGTGCGCAGCACGGTGAGCGTCTTGCCGCCGTCGGTGGTCTTGTAGAAGGTCTCGGCACCCATGTACGCGACGTCGGCGTTGCTGGGGTCGGCGCCAAGGGCCGTGTAGTAGAACGGGCGCGTGATGATGCCCGGCGTGGTGTTGACGAGGGTCCAGCTCTCGCCGGCGTCGTCCGAGCGGTACAGACCGTCCCCCGGCTTGGCCTCCACCAGGGCATAGATGCGCTGCGGGTCCGCCGCGGTCACCGCCAGGTTCGCCTTGCCGATGAGGCCGTGGGGAAGCCCGTTCATCATCTTCTGGAAGTGCTCGCCCCCGTCGGTGCTCTTGTAGAAGCCGCCCTCGTGGGAGCCGCTGATGATGGTCCACGGCTTCCGCTCCAGGCGGCTCATCCAGGCGTAGACCACGTCGGGGTTCCCGGGCTGGAGCTCCACGTCCATGGCGCCGGTGCTGTCCGACACCCAGAGCGTGTTGTGCCAGGTCTTGCCGCCGTCGGTGGTCTTGTAGATCCCCCGGTCGTGGCTGGGCTTGAAGATGTCGCCCATGGCGGCCACCCAGACCGTGTTCGGGTCCTTGGGGTCGATGCGCAGCTCGCCGATCTGACCCACGTCGCGGAGCCCCGCGAAGCTCCAGGTCTTACCGCCGTCCACGCTCTTGTACACGCCCCGGCCGGTGGAGACGTTGCTGCGCACCGCGTCGGAGCCGGTGCCGTAGTAGATCACGTTCGGATCGGAGTCGGCAACGCCCACGGAGCCGCTGGAGCCCAGGGGCACCTGACCGTCGGTGATGGGGTGCCAGCTCTCGCCGCCGTCGGTGGTCTTGAACAGTCCCCCGGAGGCGACCCCCATGTAGAAGGTGCGCGGCTGCGACGGGACTCCTGTCACCGTGGTCACCCGGCCGCCCTGGTTGGGTCCCACGAACCGGTAGTGCATTCCGTGGAAGAGGGCGGGGTCCACGTGGGACATCATGGGCGCGCGCTGCGCGACCCCGGACGCGGGGGCTGCCAGGAGGAGCAGGACGGCGAGGGCTCTGGATGCGTTCCTGAACATGACGCTGGGCTCCGGGAGCGGGGCGGGCTGGGTCTGGCCGGCCCGCCTGCGATTCGGCCGAGGGGGAAAGACGGGTCACAATGAGGCGGGGGGGCGGGACCGGCAAGGCGGACCCGGCGCCGCAGGACGCCGGCCTGGACCCCGACGCCCATGAAGGGGGCCTCCGTCTCCGCGAGCTCCTACAGCCGCGTATCCTCCCCCAGCACGTCGTCCAGCGCCTCCACCAGGCGGGCCGCGTCTTCCGCCGAGAAGGGCAGGGGCGGCTTGATCTTGATGACGTTGTCGTCGGGACCGTCGGTGGAGAGGAGGATCCCCTTCTCTTTCATGCGCTCCACCACGTAGCGCGCCCCTGCCCGGTCGGGCACGGGCCCGGGAGCCACGATCTCCACGCCCAGGAAGAGGCCCAGACCGCGCACGTCGCCCACCGCGGGGTGACGCGCCATCAGCTCCGCCAGCCCCCCCTTCAGCGTCTTGCCCACCTCCAGGGCGTGGGACTGGAGCCCTTCGTCGCGCATGACGTCGAGAACCGCCAGGCCGACGGCGGCCGACACCGGGTTGCCGCCGAAGGTGCTGAAGAACTCCATGCCGTTGGCGAAGCTCGCGGCGATCTCGGGGGTGGTGACCACGGCGCCCAGGGGGTGGCCGTTGCCGATGGGCTTGCCCAGCGTCACGATGTCCGGGACGGCGCCCTGGGTCTCGAATCCCCACACGTGCGTGCCGACGCGACCCAGGCCCACCTGCACCTCGTCGGCGATGCACACCGCACCCGCCGCCCGGGCCCGCGCATACGCCTCCGCCAGGTATCCGGGAGGAGGCACCACCTGCCCACCGCACGAGAGGATGCTCTCGCACAGGAAGCCCGCAGGCTCATAGCCTGCGGACGCCAGGCGCTCCGCAGCCTCCTCCACGTGCGCGGCATACTTCGTCCCCAGCTCAGGGTCCGGGCGCCGGTACCGACCCCGGTACCCGTCGGGCAGGGAGGCAACGCCCACCCACTGCGGCGGACCGGACCCGCCCGCCCCCGAGAACTTGTAGTGGCTGACGTCGATGAGCCCCTGGGTGTTGCCGTGGTAGCCTCCCTCCAGGACCACTACGCCGCGACGGCCGGTGTGCGCGCGCGCCATGCGCAGCGCGAGCTCGTTGGCCTCGCTCCCGGAGTTCACGAAGAAGCAGACCGAGAGGGACGCGGGGAGGAGCGCGGTCAGCCGCTCCGCGTACTCGAGGACGGTCTCGTGCAGGTAGCGCGTGTTGGTGTTCAGGACCGCCATCTGGCGCCGGCCCGCTTCCACCACCGCGGGGTGCTCGTGGCCGACGTGCGCCACGTTGTTCACGCCGTCCAGGTACTGCCGGCCCCATGCGTCGTACAGGTGCTGGGCCACACCTCGTACGACGTGGATCGGCTCCCCGTACGAGAGGCTGAGGCTGGATCCGAGGACCCGGGCGCGCCGTTCGGCGAGGCCCGTCGGCGCTTCGTATGTCGTGGCGTGGGGGAGCCGCAGGAGCAGGTTCGGATCCGGCGAGAAGCTCGACCACACCTCCATCTCCCGGGGCACAGCCACGCCCGGGAAGTCCCCCTCGTAGCCGAGGAGGTCGGTGACGATCTGGAAGTGCAGGTGCGGCGGCCAGTCGCCGTTCTCGGGATACGGGCCCACCCGGGCGAACGGGTCACCCGCTTTCACCCGCGCGCCTTCTGCGAGGGTGGCCACCGAGGCACGCTCGAGGTGGCCGTACAGCGTCCAGAACGGTCCGTCCGGCGCGTCGTGCTCGAGAATCACGGTGGGGCCGTAGTCCAGGCGCGACGCGTTGTCGCGCACGCTCTTCACCACGGCGTCAAGAGGAGCGCGCACCACGGCGCCGGGCTCGTCGAACACGTCGATGCCCATGTGCACGGTGCGCCGCTCGGGGATCTCCGAGGCTCGGCCGGCGAATGCGTCGGTGAGATAGAAGCCTCGCGGCTCACGGTACCGGCCGACGGCCAGGGTGGCACCCCGGCGCCGCATCTCCGCCCAGATGTAGCGGGTGAAGGCCGGCGTGTCGGCGGCGTCGGATCCGGCGAGCAAGGGGCTCCCGACGCTCAAGTCGAGCACCGCGGTAGCGCTCTCGTCGACGGGCACGTCCATGACGGGAGACACGTCTTGGCGCTCCCGGATCCAGCGCACCACCGAGGCGCTCCGCGGACACGGCTCCAGAGCACACGCGCGCCGAAGGATGCCCCTGGCCAGGTGGGGATGCACCGCGGCCGTCGCCTGGAGCCCCGCCCAGGCGGGCGCCTCCGACACCAGGAGGTACGGATCCGAGGCCTCGCCGGTCGCTCTGCGGGCCGCGGCGATGGAGACGCTGGCGCCCAGCCGGGCGCGCCACAGCGGAAAGAGCACGTCGAGCTCGCCCTCGCTCAAGGGTCGGGCCTCGTGGTAGCCCGCCACCACCGCGCTCGCCGCCTGGAGGGGGTCGGCCGCCCGCAGCGTGGCATACGCCAGGGTGACGGCCAGATCGTAGGCCGCAGGCGCCACGTGCACGTCGCCGTAGTCGAGGATGCCGACGACGCGGGGCGGGCCGTCGGCGGCGGGGGAGACCACGACGTTGTGATCGTTGACGTCTCCGTGGATGACCTGCACAGGCAGGCCGGTCCACTCGGCTTCCGCGTCCCGGAGGGCGTCGAGGCACCCCTCGACCAGGCCCCGTCGATCCGCATCCCCGTGGAGGTCGAGAGCCCGTTCCATCACCGGATCCGCCTGGGCCAGGTCCCAGACGAAGCCGTCGCGGCGGGGAGGCCTCTCGTCGTAGCGCGCCAGCACCGCGTCCAGCTCGCCCACCCGCCGTCCCAGGTCGTGCAGCAGCGGCCGGCTCCAGGGCCGGACGTCGGCCATGGTGGTCCCCGGGATGTACTCGACGAGCCGAACGCGGAGGGCATCGTCGCCGGCGCCTGCGGCGACCATGGGCTGGCCGTCGGCGGTGGCCACCAGGCGTGGAGAGCACGTTGAGCCGGCTCCTCCCAGCCACGCCAGGAGGCGTGTCTCCCAGGCCAACGTCTCCGCCGGCTCGTCCGGTGAGGTCACCTTCACCACCAGGCGCCTGCCCGCTCCCGTGGTGAGGAGGAAGTTGAGGTCGCGCTCCCCCGGCAGGGGGCGCAGATCGCCGTCGAGCCCCCACCGCTCCCGCAGGAGCGGGGTGAGGGTCTCGGGCGAGACGTCGGGACGTCGATAGGTGCGGATCATGGGCTGGTGCACTAAGCTGAGTCGCCCTCGTCGTCCAGGGCAAGCGCCGGTGGCGCTACGACGCCACGTGTCCCGCGCCGGCGCAGCCGACGGGGCCGTCCGCCCACGGCGGACGCTCGTGACCTTCCCGACCGGAGCAGATTCCCCATGTCCCCGTTTCCCCCCGGGGCCCGGCGTGTGCTGACGCTCGCCTCGCCGGTCCTCGTCGTCGCGGTCCTCGCCTTCTCGGCGGAGCCGTCCGCCGGGCAGATGCAACTCCCCGACTCGTTCACCAACCTCAAGGTTCTGCCCAAGAACATCTCCAGGGACGACCTCCTGGCCACCATGCGCGGCTTCACCGAAGCCCTGGGCGTGCGTTGCGGCGAATGCCACGTGCGCAAGGGAGAAGGGCGCGGCGCCAGGTTCGACTTTCCCGCCGACGACAAGGTCATGAAGCGGCGAGCCCGGGTGATGCTCCGCATGGTGAGGACCATCAACCACCGGTACCTGGACAGCCTGCCCGAGCGCGTGACGCCCAACGTCTCGGTGACGTGCATCACCTGCCACGGAGGCGTCGAACGGCCGGAGCCCATCGAGGACATCGTCAACCAGGCCCTGGGCTCCGCCGGCGTCGACAGCGCCGCGGCCGTCTACCGTCATCTGCGTGAGCGGTACTACGGGGCACGCGCCTACGACTTCACCGACCGACCGCTCGTTGTCCTGGCGGGCTCCCTGGCGCGCGCCGGCAAGAACGACCAGGCCATGGGCATGCTCAAGCTCAACCTCGAGTTCCTTCCGAAGTCGGCGATGACCTACGCGACCATGGGGGAGATCCACGAGCGCGCAGGGGAGAAGGACCAGGCCATTGCCGCCTACACCAAGGCTCTCCAGATCGAGCCGGACAACCGGATGATCCAGCGGCAGCTCCAGCGGCTCAAGGGAGGGGGTGGCGGAGGCAGATAGACCACGGCGACCGGACCGGCCGCATGCCGGCGGCCTGGGCCGGGGGACGAGCGCGATGGCGTGTAGGGCACGGGGATCAGCGGGGCCGCCCGGATTGCGAGCCGGGGAGCACCCGGCGTTCGCTACCTACATGCGCTCGATGACGAAGGTGTACTTGTCTCCCAGCGTGTAATGCGCCATCGCGCTGCCCAGCAGGCGCATGACCGCGGCACCGAGCTCCCGGTCGGGCGTGACGACGGAGATGCCCTGCAGCGTGCCGGGCCGGGGGCTCTGGGGAAGCCCGTCGGGCAACGTCCAGTTCTCCCAGTCCAGCTGGTAGCCGGCGCCCTTGAAGCTGAACCCGGGGGGGAGGAACTCGGCGAGCCCCTGCGGCATCTGCCCGGTGTAGCTGTCCCGGGGCCATCGCCCGTACCTGGAGTGGTAGTCGAGAACGGCAGCCTGCACGGCCTGGAAGTCTCCGGTCACCTGCGCGGCACGGCCCCTCAGCAGGGCCCCGTGGATGTCGGGCACGGAGATGCGTGCCAGCGTGCCCATGACCAGCGCCACGGTCACGAGCTCCACCATGGTGAAGCCGGTGCGCCCTTCGGTGGCGTCGTGCGAGGGGTGGCGACGGAGAAGGCGGGAGAGCCTCATGGCTGCTGCCCCGTCCCGTGCGACGCGGGGAGCGGCCCGGTGCCGAGGACGTCCGCGGCGCTCCCGACGAAGGCCAGAGGCGATTGCGCGGACTCGTACCGCAGACGCACCCGACGGCTGCTGCCTTCCAGCTCGTAGGACCTGCTGTCCTTGAGCCGATAGTCCATCCCCGGGAAGGGTGGGCCCGCCTGCTGGAGGACATCGGGGAGCTTGCCCCGTCTCAGGCGGTACGCCTCGATCGCCTGGCTCTGGAGGAAGATGTTGAGTCTCAAGGACTCCGTCTCGGAGGCGACGCTCTGCTCGGGCGGCGGCTCGATCCTGGTCCACGAGGGCGATGCGAGCCACACGTACGCCATGGCGATCCAGGCCACCACGAGAGCACCCCGACGGAATCGACTCCGGCGGCGCCGGCGAGCCGCGGAGTCGCGCGCGGCGTCTGCGCGCATGGCTTGATCCCGCAGCACGTCCGTGAGCGCGCGCACGCGCTCGGACTCTTCGCTCACGCGGTGAGCCGGATCGAGCCTGTCGGGACGGCGGTCGAGCATGAAACGAAATCGTTTGAGTCCACGTGCTTCCCGACGATGGAAGCATCGTGCCAAATACCAATCTACGAATGGGGCGCCGTGGCTCCCAAGCGTCTTCCGGTGCCCCCCCTGGGGGGGGCCTCGTAGCTTCGGGAGCAAGGTAGCGCCCGGACCTCACCGGGCGCACGTGTGGCGGTGTGACACGGCGTGTGCCGTGGAACCGGGGGGGGGCGTTCGGCCCGGGGCGGGATATCCCTTGTAATCTTAGGGATATAAATGCTATGGTTCCGCTTCACGCAGGAGGAACGGAGGTGCTTCGAGTGGGCGACGGATCGCTGGAGCTGTTGAAAGGCACCCTGGACGTGCTTCTGCTGAAGACGCTGAGCCACGGGCCGCTGCACGGATACGCCATCTCGCGGAGCATCCGCCGCGCCACCGACGAGGCGTTCACCGTGGAGGAGGGCGCCCTCTATCCGGCGCTTCGGCGTCTGGAGAAGCGAGGCCTGGTAGAGGCGGAATGGGGAGTGACCGACACCGGCAGGGAGGCGAGGTTCTACCGCCTCACCGGCGCGGGGGAGACGGAGCTCGCTTCGGGGCTCCGCACGTGGCACCGGTACGTCGCGGCCATGGCGCGCGTCCTGGCGGACGGCCACCCATGAGCCTGGACACTCGAGGGTGCCTGCACGCTCGGGCGGCCGGATGAAGCGCAGTGGGCGAACGGGGGATCTCCATGCAGGAAGCGTCCTGGGTCGTGCGGACGTCGCGGAGGACGTGCGCCGCGAGCTCGAGTCCCACCTGGCCCAACGGGCCGAGGAGCTGGAGGCCGAGGGGTGGGAGCCGGAGCCGGCGCGCAGGGAGGCCGAGCGCCTCTTCGGAGACAGGGACGAGGTGGCCCGCGCGTGTCGGGCCGTCGCCAGCAGCCACCGCAGGGCGGTGAGGAGGGGGGTGCTCATGGACGCGCTGTGGCAGGATATACGCTTTGGGGCGAGGACGCTGCTCAGGGGCCCGGGTTTCACGCTGGTTGCGGTGGCGACGCTGGCGCTGGGGATCGGCGCGACCACGGCGATCTTCTCGGTGCTGAACGGGGTGCTGCTGCGGCCGCTTCCCTTCCCCGACCCACAGCAGCTGGTGCTGGTGGGCGAACGGGCGCCGCAGATCCCCGGGGCGGAGAAGATGCGGTTCTTCGACACGCCGTCGGCGATCCAGGCCTGGCGGGAGCAAGCCACCGACTTCCAGGCGATGGCGGCGCTGCAAAGCACGTCGCTCACGCTCACCGGCCAGGGCACGCCGCGCGTGCTGGACGGTGTGCGGGTCACGCCGACCTTCTTCGACGTGCTCGATGCGAAGCCGGAGCTGGGACGGTTCTTCGTGCCGACGGACGCGACGGCCAGTCCCCGTCCGGTGGTGATCACCGACGCGCTTTGGCGCTCCGCGTTCAACGCCGACCGCGGCGTGATCGGAAGCACGGTGGGCGCACCGGGGAATGAGGTGCGCGTGATCGGGGTGTTGCCGGCCAACCTCCGTATCGAGGGCAGCGAGCTGGGGCCGATGGCGGCCGGGAAGCCCACGGAGTTCTTCACCCCGTTCGAGTTCGGGCCGGACTTCGGCGGTGACCTGACGTCGGTCTGGTCGAACTTCAATTACACGGTGATTGCGCGGCTGAAGCCGGGCGTGACGTCAGGGCAAGCGCTGGCGCATCTCAACGTGATCCAGGCCAACCTGGCGGCCTCCGCGCCGGACAAAGCGCCGGGAATGACGCTCCAGGGAGAGGTCACGCCGGTGCTGGACTACGCAACGCAAGGCTCACGGCAGGGGCTCTGGCTGCTCATGGGGGCGGTGGGCGCGGTCTTGCTGATCATCAGCGTCAACCTGGGCGGGCTATGGGTGAGTCGGATCGTCGACCGCCGTCGGGATTGGGCCATCCGGATGGCCCTGGGCGCGGAACCCGGACGGCTGGCACGGCAGGTGATGAGCGAGGGTTTGACCCTGGGGCTGATCGGCGGGGTGCTGGGTATGGCGTGCGCTGCGGCGGGCCTGCAGGGGCTGCTGGCGATGGGGCCGAAGGACATTCCCCGACTGGGCCAGGTGCAGGTGGACTGGCGGGTCCTGGCCGTGGGATTCCTGGTCTCGGCGACGGCGGGGCTGCTGACCGCGCTGCTCCCGGCACTGCGCGTAGGACGTGGCGACCCACACGAGCCGCTGAAGGCGACGGGCACGGCAACGACGGCGGGGCCGGCGAGCGTGCGGTCGCGGCAGGGACTGATCGGCTTTCAGGCGGCGCTTTCTACGCTGTTGTTGGCAGTGGCCGGGCTGCTGGGCTTCAGCCTCTACCAATTGATGACCAAGCCGTCCGGCTTCTCGACCGAACATGCGATGGAGGCCAAGGTCGTGATCAACAGCTATGGACGCGCGGAACGGGACCGGATTCTGCAGCAGATCGCGGCTGGCGTGGAAGCGATTCCAGGCGTACAGGCGGCGGGCCTGACGTCGCATCTGCCGCTGCAGGGCGAGACATGGGTCGACGCAGCGGGCGTACCCGGGAAGCAGTATCCGCCGGCGCGCCAACCGACCGTGAACGTACGCTTCATCGGCGGCGAGTACTTCTCGACGATGGGGATTCCGTTGGTTGCGGGGCGGAACTTCCGCGAGAGCGATCGGCCTGAAGGGTGGCCCCCGAAGAACCGAGCCGACGAGGAGAGGATGCAGGAGGCGGTGATCATCTCCGAGGCGACGGCGCGGCTCATCTGGCCGGAACGCGACCCGCGCACCCTGGTGGGAGGGCCGGTCATGGTCAACGGGCTGACGCCGACCATCGTGGGCGTGGCGGCCGACGCCCTCGACGGGAGCCTGACGTCGGCGGCACCGGCGGTGGTCTATCAGCCGTATTGGAATTGGGATCCGTATGCCTTCTCACTGGTGCTGCGGACGGCGCTGCCGATGAGCGCGATCGCGGGGCCGTTGCGGGCGGCCGTGTGGAAGCTCGCGCCCGACGCGCCGATTCCCGAGATCGAGCCGCTGAGCTCCCTGCGGGCCACGGCCACGGCGCCGCAACGCTATCAGTTCACGCTGCTGATGACCTTCGCCGGGCTGGCGCTTTTGCTGGCCGCGATCGGCGTGTATGCGCTGGTGGCCCACAGCGTAGCGCGGCGGAAGAAGGAGCTGGCGATCCGGCTGGCGTTGGGCGCGCCGGTGAGAACGATTCGAGGGCTGATTGCCGGGCAGGCCCTGGCACCGGTGGGGCTGGGGGCGCTCGTGGGAGTGGCTGCGGCGCTCGCCATCGGACGTCTGCTCCGGAGCCTCCTCTATTCCGTCCACCCAGCCAATCCGGCGATTCTGGGCGCGGCGGCGGCGGTGGTGCTGCTCGCCGCAGCGCTGGCGTGCGTGCTGCCCGCGCGCCAGGCAACGAAGGTGGATCCGCATGTCGCGCTACGCGTCGAGTGAGGCCTCGGAGAAGGGGTGGCGCGGATCTCACGCGCCCGCCCTCAGTCCGTGGAGTCCGGACCCAGCACCAGCGTCCACGTCGAGTCCCGCACGAAGGACCTGGCGGTGCCGAACCGATCCAGCAGGGCGGCCAGAAGGCCGTCCTCGGAGGAGCGCACCTCGATACCGCCCATCTCCCCGACGACCGGAGGGCGCGTCCCCACGGAGTCCGTCGACGGTGGCGCGGCGGGCGGCTCCCATGGAGGGGCTGCGCTCGACTCCACGGGTGGCCGAACGGGCTGCGGCGGGACCTCCACCACCTTCCAGGCGCGCCAGCGCAGCGCGTAACCCGCGGTGCTGAGCTCGAGACCCGCTGGAAGGAGCGGTCCGAGATCGACCGAGACCCCTCTCCGACCCGCATCTCCGGGCCAGTGGCCGTTGCTGTCGCGATACCGGGTCGCGGCGTCCTTCACGGCTTCGACGCCGGAGACCACACGCTCCACCCGATGCTCGTAGGCGCGGTGCTCCAGCGGCGGGTACGCGCCGCCGGCCACCACGGCGAGGCCGCCGAGGATCATGAGCGCGTCCACGAGCGCGAATCCCCGCCCGCTGTGGGCCGGGCTCACGGGGCGTGATCCTTCAGGCCCCAGGGTGCCGCCAGCCCCGCGAAGCCCCTCCGGGGAACCGCCGAGTCGTACACCACCGTGCCTCCGTCCGGGCGCCGGACCACCAGCTGGTAGGTTCGGCTGTCGGAGCGCACGTACTCCATGCCGGGGAGGCGCACGCTCACCTCGGCGAGCGACGTGGGAAGGCGTCCTCGCTGAATCCGGAACGCCTCCACCTGCTGCGCCTGCAGGTAGAGAGCCGCCCTGATGCCCCGCTCGCGCTCGCCGGGGGTGACCGCGGCGGGCCGCGGACCCCGGAGGAGGGCGGGCGGACTGAGCGCCAGAGAGCCGGCCACGACGAAGAGCAGCAAGGTCACCGCCCACTTCCAGAGCGGCTCACGCCGTCGGGGTTCCATGGGGAGCCGGTAATGGGCCTCCTGCTCTTCCGCGTGCGCCATGGCCTCCGCGAGGAGGCGCTCTCGGTCCTCTACCCTGCTGATGCGGCGGTCTGGGGGCTCGCGGTCGTCGGGGCTCACGGGGTGCTCTGGACGGCGTGGGAGTGGAGTCCCTGCCAACATAAGGGTTGCCCCCGGCCGGAAACCACGGTGTCGGACCTCCGACGCGAGGGTGCCGTCCCTACGGCGTGAACCAGTAGTTCATCTTCAAGACGAAGATGTTGTCCGGGCGGGTG
Organism: Gemmatimonadota bacterium; assembly: GCA_022340865.1. Lineage (GTDB taxonomy): Bacteria > Gemmatimonadota > Gemmatimonadetes > Longimicrobiales > Gaopeijiaceae > SZUA-318. The sequence continues at coordinate 93 of JAJDNC010000068.1, read as the reverse complement.
CCGAAGAGGGCGGCCTGGTCCCGGGAGAACTGGAAGTCGCCCACCCCGCCGGCGTAGTCGGCCCGGGACTGCTGCCAGGCCAGGTACAGGGTG
>JAJDNC010000051.1 GCA_022340865.1 Gemmatimonadota bacterium | reverse complement strand
CTTCGGCAGCCGCGCCCCCGCTCTCTTCCGGAGCCAGTCCTCCGCCGGGCGGCTCCAGGCGATCTGCATCATGTCGTTCTGGATGACGTGGATCCGCTCGTGCCGGATCCGCTCCTGCTCGGAGCCTGCCCCGGAGGTGGCACGGACGAGAACGGTCCCGCCCAACGTCCAGCCTGAGAGTGTCGCCCGCGCGTTCCAATGGTCGCGGGCGAAGACGGGAACGCCGGAGCTCAGCGACTCGCCGATGAGCAGATCGCTTCCCGGCGCCGCGAACACGATCCCGATGAGGGTCAGGGCGTCCACGGTGACGCGCGGCCGCGCGCAGCCCGGGAAGTTGATCCACAGCGGGCCGGCTGGAAGGCTCAGACACGCGAAGGCAGTGCGGCCGGTGAGGGCGTTCGCGCTCACGGATGCGCCGATGTCGGCGACGTATCGACCGAAGAGGCCGGTGCTCGTGCCCGGGACCCCCGCCAGGGCCTCGCCCGCGAAGTGGATCGCGCCCCCGGCCGCCGCTTCCTTGACCAACGCGGCGCTCCAGGGCCGGTGCTCCAGGCGGGCCGCCAGCAATGCGACGCCTGTCGACAGCGCGACGTTGACCACACCCACGACCGCCAACTCGCCGGCGTCCGGTCGCCCGGACCGCTGGGCGACCGCCGTCTCCTGCGCCGCCACTGGGGTGGCGCAGAGGGTCAGGCAGGCGACCGCGGCAAGCGCTGGACGGCCGCACCTCCCCGGAAGCACGATGCGATCGCGCCGTGCCGAGAGAAACGAAAGAGCCTCCATCGAGCCCGCGTGGCTCAGTTCCCCGATTCGATCACGATCTGAACTGCGTCATACTGCGGAGGATCGGTGCGCCACTCGACGCCCGTGGTCCAGACCTTCACCCGCTGCCCCACGGCCAGCTGGCTGACAGATGCCTCCGTAAGCCTTCCGCTTCCATCCTCCAGGAAGACGGCCGTCAGCGTGACTTGCCCGTTGAAGCGTGAATTGATATGGACGCCACCCCGGGTGGGCGGGTCGTACGAGGGGGGTGCGTCGACGGCGTGGTACGACCAGCTGAGCGAATCGACGCTGATTTCTTGGGAGTCTCCCTCGAGCGAAGTCCCATCCACGACCCCCGTGAAGTCCGGAGGATCGGCGATGGGCGCCGTCAGCTGCTGACACCCCGCGAGAGCCGCCACGAACAACACTGCGGTCAGGCGAGATCCGACGATTCGAACAAACACTCTGTCCATCGACTCTCCTCCTCGGGGCCCACTCCGGACCCCGCTATAGATACGACCCGGACGGACGGACAATGACGCGCCTGGGGGCAGGCAGGAGAACGCGGACGGAGCAGAGGGGATTGCTGCGGAGCATCAGATGTCTCTGCCAGCCGCAGGGCAGGCCGCCGGATCAGGCGGGGTCGCTGGCAGTTCCCAAGAAAGGGAGTTGGGGGGCGTTTGAATTATCGCAGCTTGGACGGGAGGAGATCAAGCGTCTGTCCAGCGGGCCCGATGGGGCCTATTTGGTCGGCCATCTTCGGTGCAGCACCTCGGGGCATGTGCGCAACGAGATGGGATCTCGGGCCAGCTGAGGTTCTTCACCGCATCCGGCGGCTGGGAGACCCACCGGCGGTGAAGACGCGTCGATCTTTCACATCGGGGGCAGTGCGTCGAGCGCCTGTCCCACTGCGTGAGCCGCGCCGATCACGTCGTCCACCAACCGCTCCTCGACGTCCACGAACCCCTCGTACTCGGCGTCATTCCGCTTCTGGTGCGCCTTCGCGAGGACTCGCCACACCTCGGGCCCGAGGCCCAGGGTATGCGGCAACGTCTGGAATACGATGTATCGGTTCACCGGCCGGAAACCGGCCCTGCGCAAGGCCGCCAGGCAAAGCGCGTGCGCCGCATTGTAGGCGAGGTCGAACCGCCCCTCCAGCGAGAGGCTCCCATTCCCCGCATCGGCGAGACGTTTCCGTCCCGAAGCGACGAGACCGTCGTACTCTCGTTCATCCACGGGTTCGGGATGGAGTTGGCCCGAAGCCGCGAGGTTCTCAAGCGGGGAGGGCATCATCTCCCCCGATCAGCCAGATCCTCGGCCGTCCAAGAACCTTCCTCAGGAACGGATTGCCCTCGTCCATCCGCTGCGAGAATTCCGCTGACGTGTAGATCGTGGGGTTCACGGGACGCGCGAGTTGCTCGGATGCAGCCTCAAGGGCACCGAACAGCTCACCGTAGGTCAACCGATCGCTGACGATCATCAGGTCGATGTCGCTTGCGGCCGTGTCGACGCCCTTCGCCACCGATCCGAACACGAACGCAGCCGCGATGTCGCGCTCCAGCGGCAGCAGTGCTGCATACAGAACATCTCGGAGACCGAACGTCTTGAGCACAATGCCCCGCAACTCAGGAAAGATCGGAGCAGCCTCGTTGGCCCGGTAGTGCTTCTGCCGCCCGACGCGGGACATCGTCACGAGGTCCGCGGCCTCCAGGCGGGCCAACTCGCGTTGAACAGCCCCGCTGCCCGCACCTACCCACGCGATGATCTCGTTAGCGTAGAAGCTGCGGTCGGGGCGACCGAACACGAGCGCCAACACCCGCTGCCGGACGCGACCGAAAAGGGCGTCGGCCAGTCCGGTCATATCTCGAGGGGTGTCGACAACAATACCCATACTGGGCATTATACACCCCATATTGGGTATGATCAAGCCGCATGCTGGGCGGCGAGCTCCCGGATACCCCGTCACGCTGCCGTCCGCCCTACACGCTACACATGGTCCGCCGGCGTCGAGTCGCAACCTGTGGAAGCGTCGTAAGCACCTTCCGCACAGTGACTTGCCACGACCGTCGATCGCGATCTTCCACACCTAAACAATTGAGGCCACAACGCCTAAGACGTTGGGCCTCAATAACTTATGAAAACTCCTATGGTCGCTGCAGGACTCGAACACAGAGCGACCAACTCTGAAAACCCTTGAAACACAACGGTTTTCATGCCGACCGACCAGCCTTGGTGGGCTGTGGTGGGCTGGAACTTAGGGTGGCCATGGATCGTCCGAAAGCGCCCGACGACGAGCCAGGACCGTGCCTCCCGCGCTGCACGATCTCTCCGCCCTTCACGACCAGGATCAGCTCGGCCTACTGCTAGCCAGCCCTGGTCGCCAGCAGCCGCAGCAGCGCTCCGGTCAGTCGGCTGATCTGCGTCGGGTCACCGGTCGCGTTACGGAGTACGATGATACCGAAGTCCGCCTCACGATTGTACATCATGCGCGCACTGAAGCCGGCGACGGAGCCGTCGTGGCCAAGCAAGACGCCGTACGGCGAGAGTTGTGTCATGAACCCGGGTCCGTAACCCGCGCCGGGTCCTATGGCGGACACGGGTGAAGCGAACTGGCGGCGGAGCGTTGCCGAGTCGAGCACCGCGGCGGGGCCGTGCCCGAGCTCGAACTCGACGAAGCGGGCAAGGTCATCCACGGTTGTGAACAGCGCACCATTGGGCACCTTGTAGCCGCGCCCCGTTCGGCGTTCGCGCTGGGCGGTCGTGTCGTCGACCTGGCCGCTGCGGCTAATCTCATACCCTGTCGCGACGTCGCTTGCGATCGCACTGTCCGCCGAGAACGCGCTGCGGGTCATGCCGAGCGGGGTCAGCACGTGCGCTTGCTCCCACTCGACATAGGGCGTGTGGGCGGCGCGCTCGAGCGCGAGGCCGAGGATGGCATAGCCGATGTTGGAGTATTCGTAACGCTTGCCGGGAGCGAAGTCGTAGCGCGTGTCCGGCAGCGCGGCGATCAGGATGCTGTCCCACCGACTGACGGGTCCGCTCCAGAAGTCGCCTTTGGGATCCGGCTCACGGGCGAGACCGGCGCTCATCGTCGCGAGCTGCATGATCGTGGGCGGGGACGCACCTCGCGGCAGGTCGCGTACCTCGCTGATCTCCGGTACCCAGCGCGAGACCGGCGAGTCGAGGGTGACGTCTCCGCGGCGCACGAGTTGCCAGAGCATGACAGCAGTGAACGTCTTGGTAATCGATCCGATGCGATAGACGGTCCGGTGCGTCGCGGGTTTGCGGGTTGCGATGTCGGCCCAGCCGTAGCTCTTCGTCCACACGAGGGAGTCGCCGGTGATGATCCCAACTGTCATGCCGCCCACGCTGTCCCGCGCGAACTCGGCACTCGCGATCGAGTCGGCGAGCGCGACCTCGCTCGGCGAGAGGGTGCGGCGTGCACCCTGTGCGCTGGCCTGAGCCGGCGCCGTCGTCGCCAGGAGGAGAGCGATCGCAAGAGTCGCGGTGTTTCTCCCTCTGTTCAGGTCGGCAAAGGTGATGTTCATGGAGACAGACATGCTCCCCCTACTTTCCGTCCTCCTGGCTCGCGTGCAGCACCAACGGATGAGCACCGCTCAGGCGAATCAATCGGGCCTTCAGCGCGGGAATCGTGCCACCCAGCAGGTCGCCTTCCCGGGACACCGCTGCGTGCACCTCCAGGTTCGGCGGCAAGCTCACCACCGCCGAGTCCGCGCTGGACCATGTCACGACCGCGGCGGCGCTGACTCCTCTCATGACGGCGAACACCGGCACCGTGTTCGTCCTACCTCCCACGACCCGAGACCGCCGCAGGATCTGCTGGAGCAGAGCGGTGGATTGCTTGAGCCACGGGAGTGCGTCGGGCCCGGTGGGGAAGGTGAGCATGCGTTCCCTCCTGGCGTGGACCTCCGCCCGAACCGAGTGGGTGAGGAACGTTACCACCACCCACGTGTTGGGCACCGTGTCGGTCATGGGTAACCGGTAGTGGTCGGTGGTGATGGTGCGGACACGCTGGTCCGGTCCCACATCTATGCTGGAGCGGAAGCGTTCGTGGGCCTCCGTCAACGTCAGGTCCGACCGCATGCCAGTGGCGGTCGGCGTGACTACTTCATTGACAACCGTGTCCCCTCCAGAGATCCAGCGGAACGTGTACGGATGGGTTACCTGCGCCGCCGCCTGCGTCGCGAGACCCGTTGTAAGGCAAAGCACAATCGTCAAGCCACGCACGTCTCGTTCTCCTGTTCGAATGACTTCGGCGCAGATACCTAGATTATCTGTGCTTTTCAGAAGATGAGTGGCGATACATAGACAGTCAAGGGTTCGGGGCTCGTGGCCCCGGCCGGCCATCCATCCTCACTCGGATCGGATCGCCACCAACGGATCGACCCGGCTCGCCCGCCGCGCCGGCCACCAGACCGCCAGTAGCGCTACGGCTCCCAGCACCAGCGGCACGCTCACGAAGACCAGCGGATCCCATGCCTGCACCCCGTACAGGAAGACCGCGATCAGTCGACTGAGACCCAACGCCGCCAGGATGCCTACGGCGACGCCCCCCAGAACGAGCCTCATTCCCTGCCACACCACCATGTTCCTCACGTTCGCTCGCTCCGCCCCGAGGGCGAGGCGGATGGCGATCTCCGGCGCGCGCTGCACCACCGTGTACGCCATGAGCGCGTAGACTCCGGTTGCCGCCAGCAACAGCGCCCCGGCGCCGAAGATGGTCATCAGCCACATGCCGAAGCGCCATCGGGACGTCGAGAGATGCAGCACCTGGTCCATCGCCGAGATGCTTGATACCGGAACCCCGGTGGCCTGCCGGAGCGCCGTCAGGATCGACTTCCTGAGCCCCGGTTGTGGCGTGCGCGTGCGCACCACCCACGCGAGTGGGTACTGGCGGGAGACCTGCCTGCTGACAGCGTCGGGAGTCTGCGCCTGCGGCTCGTAGAGCTGTGGCAGCGGATCACGGTTGATCCCGAGGTTCCGCGCGTCGGACACGACCCCGACAACTCGCCTTTCCGGCTCGGTGTCCCATGACTTCGACACTCCGTGGCCGATGGTGATCTCGGCACCCAGCGCGCCGCCGTTCGGCCAGTACTTCCTGGCGAGCGCATCGTTGATGATCACGACCGACGTGCCGTGGGCGTCGTCGCTCTCGTTGAAGGTCCGGCCCCGCAGGAGCTTGATGTCGAATACATCGAAGTAACCCGGCGACACGTTCTGCCAAAGCGCCCAGGGTCTGTCCCGCCCTTCGGTTGCGGGCCGCCCGACGATGGTGAAGCCCAACGAGTAGAGTCCCTCCAACGGAGCGAAGCAGGCAGCGCTCGCCTTTTCGACTCCGCGCACGCGTTCCAGCTGCCGCACACCCTCTCGAACGGTCTGCGCCACGGCGGCCGTGTTTGCGAACCGCTGCCCGGTGAGGTACGTGCGCAGGACGAGGACATGGTGCGCGTCGAACCCGGGATCGACGTCGCTGAGCGCGATCACGGTACGGATCATCAGCGCCGAGCCCACGAGCAGCACCAGCGCGAGCGCGCTCTCGGCAATGACGAGGGCGGAGCGCGTCCTGTGGTGTCGCATCCCCGAGCCAGCGCCGGCGCTCCCGTCGTTGAGCGCCGCCACGACGTCGGTGCGCGCGGCCCGGCGCGACGGGGCCAACCCCAACAGGATAGCGGTCAGCAGGGACACTCCAACGGTGAAGGCGAGCACCCTCCAGTCCATCGTCACGTGCGCGCCGCGGGCCCCGAGCCGTGGAAGCCCCGCCGGGCTCACAGCGAGCAGCGAGCGGATGCCGACGACGCCGAAAAGGAAGCCGAGGGCTCCACCCGCCAGTGCGAGCAGCACGCTCTCGGTGAGGATCTGCCGCACGATGCGCCCAGGGGATCCACCGAGCGCGGCACGAATGGCGATCTCACGCGTGCGGCTCCTGGCGCGCGCGAGGAGCAGATTGGCCACGTTGGCGCAGGCGACGAGCAGCACGAACGCCACCGCCCCCAACAGCACATAGAGCTCCTTGCGCGCGTGGGGCGCCAAGTCGTCCATCATCGGCATGACGGCGAACCGGCCCTCGGCAGGCAGGGCATTCGGGAAGCGCGTCGTGAACGCCCTCGTGGAGCGGGCCACAGCTGCACTCGCTTGCGTGAGCGTCACGCCCGGCTTCATCCGGGCACCGACCAGGATGCGGTATCCCTGGTCGCGGGTGTTCGGGTCGCGCTGCAGCGGGACGAACACGTCGGGGGTGCCCCCGAGGTCATCGAACGAGAAGCGGTCCAGCACGCCGACCACGGTGTACGGATCCCCGCCGAGAGAGATCGACTTCCCCACGATAGACGGGTCGGCGTGGAAGCGCTCTTGCCACATGCCTTTGGTGAGGACGACGAACCTGCCGGCGTGAGGAGCGTCCTCCTGAGGCGTGAACGATCGGCCGAGGATCGTGTGTAGCCCGAACAGGCGGAAGAAGCTCGCCGAGACCTGCCTGGAACGGACCGGCACCGGCACGTCACCGCCCGTGTAGGTCGTGGACATTCCGACCTGGAAGGCCGCCACGTCGAGCAGGGTCGCGGCGTCGCCCCGCAGGAACTCGAATCCCGCCGGGAACATCCCCACGAAGCGTCCCTGGGGCGACTCCATCCCGACAAAGACCAATCGGCCGGGGTTCGCGAAGGGGAGCGGTTTCAACAACACCGCGTCTACCACCGAGAAGACGGCCGTGTTGGCGCCGATGCCGAGAGCGAGCGCGAGGATGGCCATCAACGCGAACAAGGGCGCACGTCGCAACTGCCGGAGCGCGAAGACCAGATCCTGCCGAGCGTCCTCCCACCACTGGCGCCTGCGCGTCGCCTCGTCCCTTCTCCGTCCCAGGCGTCGCAGGCGGACCTTCACCCGCCCCACGTCCCCAAAGCCGCGGAGCGCCTCGGCTCGCGCCTCGTCCGGTGCCATCCCCCTGGCGATCAGCTCGCGGACGCGCATGTCGACGTGGAAGGCGAACTCCTCGTCCACCTCCCGCTCGACCCGAGGCCGCACGATCTGCTTACGTGCCGGACGTCGCTCCACCAGACGTCACTGCGGCCCGAGCACGGCCGTCACGGCCCGGCTGAATCGGAGCCACTCCTCGGTCTCGGCCTCCAGGCGCTTTCTTCCGCGCGCCGTAAGACGGTAGAACTTCGCGCGTCGCTCGAGCTCGGAGACGCCCCACTCCGACGAGAGCAGCCCCTTCTTCTCGAGGCGATACAGGGCCGGGTAGAGCGAGCCCTCCTCCACGCGAATGGCGTTGCCCGTGCGCTCCTCCAGCCAGCGCGCGATCGCATAGCCGTGCCGGGGACCGTGGGAGAGCGTCCTGAGGATGAGCGTGTCCAACGCACCGTGAAGCAGCTTCTGTCGATCACTCGCCGGCACGTGCGCCTCCCGTCTTGAAATACCTAGAGCATCTTTGCTTCAGGAAGCTGGCCAGCCATGCATAGATAGACAAGGGGATGGGGCGGGAGCCGCTTGCGCGGCGATGCAGTCCTCGGTGTCGGCGCCGAATGCATGGCGACGTCGGAGGCAGCCGCTCTCGTCGGTGGTCGCCGCGGGTTTCGGCCCTGCGGCAACCAGAACGGGCCGAACCCCCTCTGCCGCAACGCTCTCAGGAACGGACGGGAGGCACCGATGCCCAGTACGCAAAACGCCCCAACAGCCTAAGCCGTTGGGGCGCAATCACTTACGAAGTAGTATGGTCGCTGCAGGACTGCGGTCGCATCGCGATGATTCCGGGTGATTCCGGTTGAAGCCCGCCCTTGGCCGCTCTTCAACGGTGGTCGAGGGCGTCGGGCCTCTCCAAGGGCTGAAATCGGGGGAGGGTATCCACACCTTGGGTTCCACAGGTTGGGGCTCTGTGCCATCGGTCGCATCGACGGCCGGCACATCTCCTGGGAGGAGTGGCGCCTGATCCCAGTTGAATTCATATCACTCCACGCCCAGCGCTTTCACGGGGTCAACCCGGGCGGCACGCCAGGCCGGCACCACGCTGGCGAGGAGCCCTACGGCCAGGAGCACGAGCGCGACAGTCACCATGACCAGCGGGTCGTGCGCTGACACGCCGTACAGCAGCGACGCCACCAGCCGGCCCAGGGCCAGGGCCAGACCGACTCCCATGAGCACGCCGGCGGTGAGGACCACCAGGCTCCGACCCAGCACGAGCGCCGCGACCTCGCGCATGCGGGCGCCGAGGGCCATGCGCACGCCCATTTCGTGGGTGCGCTGACTCACGGAGTACGCCACCACGCTATACACGCCTACGGCCGCCACCAGCAGGGCTAGGAGGCCAAGCACGCCGAAGAGCGCGGTGCCGGTCTCCCACGGCCGGTACTGGCCGCCGATGAGGTCGGCGCCCGTCGTCACGTACGGAGGCTCCGCGTCGGGAAAGGCTTCGCGGAGGGCGCGTCGGATCGCGGCGGTCGCCGTCCCGATCTCGCCGGGCGCGGCCCGCGCGATCACGCTGGCTGCGCCCATGGGGAACTGAGCCAGGGGCATGTAGATCTCGACGCGCGGCGCCTCGATGACGTTCTGGAGGTGCGCGTCCTCCGTGACGCCCACCACCGTCATGCACGACGAGGGCGTCGGCAGTCCGGGCCTCAGGCACTGCCCCAGGGGATCCTTCCCGGGCCAGTAAAGGCGAGCGGCCGTCTCGTCGACGATGACCACGGCCGGGGCTCCCTTGCGGTCCCCGTCGTCGAAGGTGCGTCCGCGAAGGAGCTTCAGGCCGGTGGTCCGGAAGTAGCCCGGCGCGACCGACATTGCGTCGGGATCGTAATTGGCGAGCCTCGGCACGGCACGACCGTCCTCGAGGAACCACCTCATCATGGCGTAGCCCCGCATCGGCATGTACGAGGCCGCCGCCGCGCTCTCCACCCCCGGCTGGCGCGAGAGGCGCGCGGCGACCTGCGTCATGGTCTCCCCGATGGCCCGGGAGTGCTTCCACGCGTACGCGCCGTCGTAGGCGCCGTCCGGCGTGAGCCAGAGCACATACCCCATGGCCAGGCGGTTCATCTCGTAGCCGAGGTCGATGCCGCGGACGTTCCGGAGGCTGCGCACGAACAGGCCGGCGCCCACGAGGAGGAGGACCGAGAGGGAGACCTGCGTCAGCATCAGGCCGGTGCGGAGCCGCGAGCGGGCGCCTCCGCCATTGCGGGCCCCGCTCTTGAGGGCCTCGGTGAGGTCCGGGCGGCTCGCGCGGAGCGCCGGCGCCACGCCCGCGGCGACGCCGACGGCCAGGGTCAAGGCTCCCCCGAAGACGAAGAGCCGATGGTCAAGGACGCCGCCGGAGGCCCAGTGGACCGTCGGGAGGAGCATGGCGCGGAGCACCCTGCCCGCCCACAAAGCCATGAGCAGCGCCGCCACGCCTCCCGCTGCCGCGAGGAGGACGCTCTCCGCGAGGAGCTGCCGGATGAGCCTGCCCCGCGGGATCCCCAGGGCCGAGCGCACCGCGATCTCGCGTCGGCGCTTCACACCGCGGAGGAGGAGGAGGTTGGCCACGTTGGCGCACGCGACCAGCAGGACGATGAGGGCCACGCCGATGAGGCGCCACGTGATGGCGACGTCCGGAGCGGGTGTCAGCGACGGTCCCAGCGATGCGAGGATGGGTCCGGTGAGGGCGGTCGCGGTCGTGTCGGGCTCGACGTCCACGTTGGCCTTCTCGCCCCGTCGATAGACGGCGGTGGCGACGGCGGCGATCCACGCGTCGCTGGTGCCCGTGTCCGCCCGCACGAGAAGGACGAGGCGTGGCCCTCCAGCACGCCAGTTCCGGTACCACTCGCCACCTGCCGGAGGAGGGGGGACGCTCGCTAGCGGCATCCACACGTCGGCGGCGTCCAGGTCGGTTCCGGAAAATCCGCGCTGGGCCACGCCGATGATCGTGAACTCCCGGTGCCCGAGCTCCACCACGCGCCCGAGGATTGTGGAGTCGCCGCCGAAGCGTTGCTGCCAGAGGGCGTAGCTCAGCACTGCCACGTGCGCGTCCTCCGGCCGGTCCATCCGGTTCTCGTCCGCGGCGAAGAACCGTCCCCACGCCGCCCGGATCCCGAGGAATCGGAAGTAGCCCAAGGAGACGTACGAGGCGTTCACGTAGCCCGAAGCGCCGGCCCGACCCATGAGTACCGTGTCCGGCGCAACATATTCGGTCGTGCGCGCACGCGGCGCGATGGCCGAGTCGACGGCGGTTGCCTCCGCGCACCAGACCCAGGGCTGGATGACCGGCGATTGGTCCTGCGTGAAATGCGTCCTCATATAGAGCCGGCGCACGCCTCCGGGGTTGACGACCCCCTCCGGTGGGCGCAGGAAGAGCTGATCCGCCAGCGAGAACACCGCCGCCGTGGCCCCGAGCCCCAACGCCAGCGTCACGATGACGAACGCGGAGACGCCCCGGTCGCGCAGGAGCCCCCGCACGGCGGAGCGCAGGTCCTGGCCCAGGTGGTCCAGCCACGTCCAGCCGTACGCCTCGCGGGCGCGCTCCCGCGCCACCAGCAGGTCGCCCATGGCGCGGCGCGCGGCGGTGCGCGCCTCCTCTTCGGCCATCCCAGCCGCCATGTTGCGCTCCGTCTCGGCGTCTAGGTGGTAGCGCAGCTCCTCCTCTAGCTCCCGCCTCTCCTGACGGGCCGCTACCAGGCCCCGCAACCGCACCAGCCATCCGCGCAGCATGGCCATGATCCTCCGCGCCTATTCCGCCTCGAGGATGGCGCCGAGGGCAGCGGCGAAGCGCTCCCAGGCGTCGCGCTCGACGGCGAGCTGCTTGCGGCCGGTGGCGGTCAGCTCGTAGTAGCGGGCCCGACGATTGTTCTCCGACACTCCCCACTCTGCCTTCACCAGGCCGCGTGCCTCCAGCCTGCGCAGCGCCGGATAGAGCGAGCCGTAGTTCACGTCCAGCACGCCGCGCGTCGTCGCCTGAATCGACTGGGTGAGCTGCCACCCGTTCGCGCGGCCTGCGCGCAGCAGCTTGAGCACGATGAGGTCGAGGGTGCCCTGCAGGAGATCGAGCTTGCGTCCGGACATGTGCAGTCCTATAGACAAGCAATAGGAGATGCCCCACAGTAGGGCGAGGGGCAATCTTCGGCAATCCCGAGGGCGGTCGGGCAACGGTGCTGACTCGCGGAAGCCCCCCCGGTCGAGTCAACTTCTTGCGGGCACCTTGCCTGAATCCGGGCGAGCACGCCTTCCAACGATTCCCCTCAGGCGGCACGGGCAACGAGACCCTGTCGGGAAGGGACCAGAACCTCGGGCACTCCAACCACCGGAAGAGGCCCCGTTACGCGGCTGACCGCTCGTCGGACGCATGACGCCGTCCACCGCACACGCTGCGCATGGTCCACCAGCGCCGAGTCGCAACCTGTGGAACCGGCCGTAAGCACCGTCTACACAATGATTTGCGACGACCTTCGATCGCGATCTTCCACATCTAAACAATTGAGGCCACAACGCCTAAGACGTTGGGCCTCAATAACTTACGCAAATCGCCATGGTCGCTGCAGGACTCGAACCTGCGACTTCCACGATGTGAACGTGGCGCTCTACCAACTGAGCTAAGCGACCCGTTGGCACGGGGTGTCGGGATGCCCGGACCCCGCGCCCAGATCCTTCAGTACCCCCACGGGGACTCGAACCCCGGTCTTCTGGCTGAGAACCAGATATCCTCGACCGCTAGACGATGGGGGCAGGGCCTTCCGGATGCAGGAGGGCCCCAATTCT
>JAJDNC010000049.1 GCA_022340865.1 Gemmatimonadota bacterium | reverse complement strand
CCTCTACATCGCCGTGACGCTGGTGCTGACGGGGCTCGTGCCCTGGAGCCACCTGGGGACGGCCGAGCCCCTGGCCACCGCGTTCAGCGAGCGCGGCCTCAACATCGCGGCCGGCATCATCTCGGTAGGGGCGCTCGCGGCCACCACATCCGTGCTGCTGGTCTTCCAACTCGGCCAGCCTCGCATCCTGTTCTCGATGGCCCGCGACGGGCTCCTTCCGCCGGTGGTGGCGAAGGTGCACGAGAAGCACCGCACCCCCCACGTGGCCACCATCATGACCGGCGTCTTCGTGGCGTTCTTCGCCGCGTTCATGCCCATCGCCGAGATCATCGAGCTCACGAACATCGGCACCCTGTTCGCCTTCGTCCTCGTCTCCATCGGCATCATCGTGCTCCGCCGCCTGGAGCCCGACAGGGAGCGGCCGTTCCGCACGCCCCTCGTACCGCTCGTGCCGCTGGTGGCGATCTTTTCGTGCCTGGGGCTCATGCTGGGTCTCCCGTTTCTCACCTGGGTCCGATTCGTCGCCTGGCTTCTGATCGGGCTGGCCTTCTACTGGTGGTACGGGCGGAAGCACAGCGTCCTGCGCCGGGCGAACCGGAAGGCGGCCTCCGCACCGGGCGGCGAGTAGGGATCCGCCGCAGCCGGCTGGCGAAGGGCGAGACCGCCCAAGCCTCCAGCGGCGCCGCGGGCCGCGAGGGGGTGGAAAGCGAGGGCCCGGGGAGCGCATCGTACGCTCCCCGGGCCCGTTTCCAGGCCGGCGATGGGCCGATCAGACCGTGACCGAGCTCTTTCCCCGCTCCCGGGCCAGGGCGTCCAGGTACTTCTTGATCTCCCGGTACTGGCCTTCACCGTGCAGGCCGGCCTCGAAGACCACCATGTCCCCGGGGCCGCTCCCCAGGTAGTGGCCCTTCCGGAACGGATACATGGTGTGCGCCATGCCCACGTCCGACCGGATCCACCGGTACAAGGTGGGCAGCGTGAAGCCGGTGATGCCCATGGCCTCCTGCGCCAGCTCCGCCGGGAAGATGGCGGCCTTCTGGTCGGGCTCCAGGCGGTCGAAGAGCTCCGCGCTGGACACGTAGAGGACGTCGAGCTCCACGCCGTCGGCCTCGAGCATGGGGAGCGCCGAGGTGACGAACTCGTAGGCGACCGCGGAGCCCTGCAGGACCACCGTGCCGTCGCGGTCGCCCTTTGCGGAGCGCAGACGATACAGGCCCTTCGCGGCCTCGCTCGCCGGGGCCAGGCCCAGGGCCTCGCGGTCGAGGACCTGCTCGCCCGGGCGGGTCACGTAGGGAACGATCACCGCCGGACGCGCGCGGAACGCCGCCGCCATGAGAGGCCAGATCTCCTGGGGCTCCCAGGGCGTGAGCGTCACCGCCGTGCCGGGCACGTAGTTCTCCTGGTGGAGCTGCAGCGCCTGGGGGTCCGCGTGGGTGGGCCCGTCCTCACCGGTCTTCATGCCGGCGTGGCCGCAGATGAGGATGAAAGGCCGATAGGGAGCGTCGTGCCCCTCTACCTCCCGCCTCATCTGATTGGCGATGGCGTGCACCCGGGCCGGGATGTGGCCCAGGGGCGCCATGAAGGCGCCGTACGACGCACCGGCGCCCATGTGGAAGCCCATGGACGAGGCCCCGGCGAGCACGCAGGAGATGGCGTCCTCGCAGATGCCGCCGATGGCCAGCGAGCGGGCACCCGGGTTGTCCCGGAGATGGAAGTATCCCTCGGGGAAGCCCTTGGCGCCCCCCGACACCGCGGTGGAATCCAGCAGGTCCGCGGCGGCGATGAAGATGGCGCCGTTGCTCGCCTTGTTGAAATGGCCGAGCACCTTGCCCAACTGGCTGCGCAGCGCGATGGAGGTGCCGGGCTCGAGCTCGAGGGACTCCGGCACGGTGTCCGGGTCCGCCGTCGCGAAGATGCGCTCGACGTCCGGGGCACCCTCACGCGGCTTCCGGCCGTGGGCGTTCAGCCGATCTCTCGCCGCGGCCACGCGGCCGGCCATCTCGTCGCACATCTCGCGGTGCTGGGACTCGAGCAACGCGCGCACGCGCTGCAGGGTCATCCAGTAGCACAGCTCCACCTGGTCCTTGAACTTGGCGCCGGCGCAGCGCTGGCCGCCGTTGCCGTTGCCGCAGTGCGGGAGCTCCGGACCCCCCTTGCCGAAGAAGGGAGCGACGGCCTCGTAGTACTCGTCGCTGCAGAGCTTGTGGCCGCCACCGTGGGACTTCTTCCCGGTGATGCCGTACTTCCAGCCCTTCTCCGTGCGGTACACCACGGCGGTGGGCTGGCCGTTGTCCATCTTGAGCGCCAGGCGCTGGGCGGTGAGGACCTGGCCGAAGTCGAAGCCGTCGGCCACCTGGATGACGTTCCAGTCCTGGAGGTAGAAGAACTCCATGGGATCCCACTGGACGTAGTCGCCCCAGTTCGACCCCTCGCGGGTCACCCGATTGGAGTCGATGGATGCCTGGTTCCAGTCCAGGTGCAGGATGGCGTTGCTCAACCCTGCCGCGGAGGCGCTGGCTACAGCCTCGTAGACGCGCCCCGGGGTCAGGCCCCCTTCACCCTCGATGATGTGCACTTTGGGCGCCTGCTCGCGGCCGAAGTAGTCCGCCACCGTGAAGGCGAGCCCCAGGGAGCTGCCCACGCCCACTCCGGAGGGACCCGTGGACAGCCGGACGTGGGGTGTGGCCGGCGTGGGGTGTCCGTCCAGGGGCTTCGTACCGAACTCCTTGAACAGGGGCGTGAAGGTCGTGGGGTTGCGCCGGAAGCCCAGGAGGTCCTCCAGTCGGAGCCGATGGTTCACGGCCTCGGGGAGCAGATCCGGACGCGCGATGCGGACCGCCTCGTCACGCAGCGCCCACATGGCGTACAGACCGGTGGCCTTGTGACCGGCGGCGTACGAGATGATGTCCGCGTCCCTGCGGACGGGATCACCGAGGTCGTAGTCCAGCGCATCGAAGAGGACCCCCGTGACGATGTGGCCGGACGACACCGAACCGCCCGGATGGCCGGACTGCGCGTAGTTGAAGAGAATCGCCGTGAGGGTCCGGTACGCCAGGTCGTAGGCTTCGAAGTGGGCGAGGGTCTGCGCCGAGAGGCCCAGATCTCCGGGCTCGGCGACTTCCATCCATTCAGCCCGCCGAGGGCCGAAGGCTCTGCTCATGGTGGTCCCCTTTTGTCGTGCAGGTCGGTTCGCCGGAGGAGCCGGGGAACGCTCACAGTGTAAAGCGCGTTCGCGACTCCAAAAAGGCGCGGAAGCCCTCGATGCCTCGAGGGCGAAGGCCCTCTCCGTGCCGACGCGGCTCACCGCGGCGGCGAAGAGCTCCGGGAGTGGAGGCACGGCAGTCGCGGCAGAGCCCTGGCTGTCCAGCCTCCGCATCCGGGGATCCGGCCCGCCGCTGCGAGCCGCCGGCAGGAGTCCCTCCAAAGCTAGAAACGGCGTCCCGTTCTCAGAAAGTGGGGATTCGACCGGGAGGATCGTCGGGGAATCCCCTTCGGGTTGATGCGGGGGCCTCTCTCCCCAAGGCCGCGCAGGACATGGCGTTGGTCGATTGTGGGTTGGGGCGCCGTGGCCCCAGATTCCGCCTCATGAACGCCAACGCTCCGGCCGTGTCCCTCACCGAGCTCGCCGCCGCATACCTGCAGATCGCGGTGACGCTGGGGCTCGTCATCCTGTGCGCCGTTCTGTACGCGCGGTACCGGAAGGAGTACTTCGGTCTGTGGGCCCTGGCGTGGGCCATCTACGGGACCCGGCTGGGCGCCATCGTCAGCTTCCTGCATACCGGTGCCCTCGGGTGGCTGTACTGGCACCAGGTGACCACCGGCTGGACGGCGGTAGCCTTGCTCTGGGCCGCGCTGGTCTTCTCGCGCAAGCTCCCGTCACGATGGTGGTTCGTGGTGCTTGGGCTCTTTCCCCCGGTATGGTCCTACGTCGCCATCTACCGCCTGCAGAACTTCTTTCTCGCCTCCGGCCCCGCCGTGGGGTTCCTCAGCGCCGCCACCGCCTGGACCGCCTGGGTCTTCTATCGCTACGACCGTGAGGTGGGCTCACCGGCGTCTCGCCTGCTGGCCGGCTCGTTGGCGCTGTGGGCCGTTCACCACCTGGACTACCCGATCCTGCGGGCTCGGGGGATCTGGAGCCCCTGGGGCTACTACCTGGACATCCTGTTCCAGCTCGTGGTGGGCGTGGGGATCCTGCTCCTCGTCCTCGAGGACCTGGACCAGGGGCTGCGCACCCTGACCGCGCTCTCCGGCGAGCTTCAACAGAGGGGGCGCCGGAGCGAAGGAGTCCCCGAGGCCGTGCTGCGGCGGGCCCTCGCGCTGCGCGGCGTCCACGGGTCCGCCCTCTACCTGACCCGGGAGGATGGGGGGGCGTTCATCAACGGCGCGGGCGTCTGTGCGCTCTGGCCGTACGAGGACCCACCGGAGTCGGCCTGGCGGGCGGTGGATCGGGTGCGCACGCTGGGAGCGCCTTCCGTGGTACAGGGCCAGGAGGGATCCAAGAGCCCGTTCTGGGCCCATCCGTATACGGCGGCCATCCCCGTGCTCCGGGGCTCCACCGTGGCCGGGGCCCTGGTGGTCGTGGGCGAAGCCCGCGACCCCTTCACGGCGTTGGACACCCAGTTCCTCGAGGCGTTCGGTCAGCAGGTGGGTGCCGCCCTCGAGAACGAGGATCTCTACCGCAGCCTGGAGGATCGCACGGAGGAGCTGGAGCGCCTCCAGATGCGCATGGTGCGGCAGCACGAGGAGGAGCGGAATCGCCTCTCCAGGGAGCTCCACGACGAGACCGCCCAGGTCCTCGCTGCGGTGAACATGCAGCTCGGGCTCTTGCGCGAGAAGGGCGACGAGAGCATGGCGCTGGCCCTGGACCGCGCCCGGGCATTGGTGGGGGAGGGGATCAAGAGCATCCGCAGCGTTACCCGCAACCTGAGACCCACCGCCCTGGACGACCTCGGGCTGCTACCGGCCTTGCGGGCGCTGGCGCGGGACTTCGGAGGCCAGGAGGCCCTCGGCGTCACCTTCGACGCGCCCCCTGCGCTTCCACCCCTGGGCGGGGATGGCGAGCTGGCCCTCTATCGTACCCTCCAGGAGGCGCTAGCCAACGCGGTGCGCCACGGGCAGTGCAAGCATGTGCAGGTGGTGTTGTCGGCGACGGAGCGCGAGGTTCACCTTGAGGTCGCGGACGACGGCGTCGGCTTTCCCACCGACGATCCACGAGGATTGAACCGGACCAGGGGCGGCCTCGCGGGGATCCGCGAACGCATCGGTGGCGTGGGCGGGTCCTTCACCCTGGAGAACGGACCGGACGGCGGCGCCCGCGTGAGCGTGCGTGTACCGGTGAACGCTGCAATGAAGAAGGAAGACGACGGAGGAGAGAGCACGTGAGCGAAGCGCGCATCCGGGTCATCATCGCCGACGACCACGCGGTGGTCCGGCAGGGCATCCGTCACGTTCTCGAGGACATCGACGGCCTGGAGGTCATCGCGGAGGCCGGCAACGGCACGGAGGTTCTGGGACTCATGGAGACCGCCACGCCGGACCTCCTGGTGCTCGACATCTCCATGCCCAAGAAGACGGGGCTCGAGGTGGCCAAGGAGTTGCGTACGGCCGGGTCGGAGGTGGCGATCCTGGTGCTCTCCATGCATGACGATCCCGAGTACGTGTTGGAGGCCGTCCGTGCCGGGGCGGACGGATACATCCTCAAGGACGTCGGCCCGGGCGAGCTCAGGGAGGCCGTGGAGGCGGTGCACGCGGGCAAGGAGTACTTCGCCGAGCGCGTCACGCACCAGCTCGGCGTCGCGCTGCGCGAGGAGCTGGAGCGGGAGCGTCAGCGCTCCCGCCTGGAGGTACTCACCACACGTGAGCGCGAGGTGCTGGTCCGCGTGGCCAACGGACGCACGAACCGGGAGATCGCCGAGGAGTTCGGCATCAGCCCACGCACGGTGGAGACCCACCGTGAGCGCGTCATGTCGAAGCTGCGCATCCGCACGGTAGCGGGTCTCACGCGCTTCGTCGTCGAGAACGGCCTCACCGAGGAGGGCTGAGGGCCCTCGACCCGCCCTTCAACGACCTGCTGGTGCGGTGCGCCACACCGCACTAGTGCCGACCGCGACGTCCCGGCTTGAACACCGTCCTCGGGTGGGGCAGGGTGGAGCATCCCGGACCCGAAGGCCGCACCGGCGGTGGGAAGCGCGGGGGCTCGGGCGTGCACGGGGGCTTGGGCATGGAGATGGGCCGCTTGCGGTCGCGGGGCGCATGCTGGCGGTTCTTCTTGGACATGGCGTCCTCCTCCGTTGATGCCACTCTTCTTGTACGCCGGAGAGGTGCCGAAGGATTCAGCGGCCACCGGCGAGACCGGGCCTCAGAAGAACCAGGAGACGGCCAGGTAGCCGAGCCGGGGCACTTCGCCGTACTCCGAGCGGGGTCCCGAGAGGGTCAGCCCCCCCCGACCGATTCCGCTGAATGCCCCGGCGCGCACGGACATGGAGGCGGTGGCCGACCACGTCAGCCCGGGCGCCACCAGGACGCTGCCGTCGTCCAGGTTCCCCAGCGCCAGGACGTCCACGGAGACCAGCGGGTGGATCTGATAGCTCACCTGTGTAGCGGTTTCCCAGCGTCCCAGGACCTGCATCTCGCCGCGGCCGTACGGTGCGGAGGTGGCGGCGGCGAGGAGGCCCGCGGCGTCGCTGGCGCCGAAGCCGTCGTATTGCACCTCCACCACCGCGTACAGGTCCCGCCCGTACACCGTGAAGCGCTCGTCGGCCCCCACGGTTGCGCGTACGGTGCCGCCCCCGGAGGGGGCCCTTCTGATCGCCGTTGCCATCCGCACGCCCGTGGCCCGTACCGCCCCCGTGGCGAACACGGCCGCGGCACCCTGATCGTGGAGGATGCCCCCCCATGCGCCCACCGCCCATCCACCCCGTGAGGTCTGCGCCCGCGCCAGCGCGGTCAGCGTGCGGCCGTCGGGGGTGTCGGCTCCGCGCACGACGGCCTCCACCTCGGAGAAGGGCCCGGGAAACGTCTGGACCCGTATGGCATCCACCCCCCCGAGGTACTCGCGGAACGGGTCGGACGGGCTGAAGGGGGCGAAGGGATCCGCGGGGGTGAGTATGAGCGTCGTAGCCCACGAGATCGCCTGGCGTCCCACGGTCACGGCCAGGGGCCCGGCGTTCACCGACACGTTCAGCCGGTCGAAGCGCTGGCGCCAGTCGCTCCTCGAGGTGGAACGGATGGTCCAGTCGAGGCCCATCCAATCGCTGCTCCCCCCCGTGGTTCCGCCGGGGCTGGTGATGGCGAACCCGCCTCCCGCAGGCGTGCGCTGAAGGACATGCTCGTAGGCTACGTCCACGGTGAACGGGCCGTCCGTGAACTTCGGCATGATGCGCGCGCGGCCCAGGAGGGTGGTTCCGGACGCCGCCAGCGCCGACGAGCCCGAAGCGACGGCCACCCCCAGGGCATACCCGGTGACGCCGAGCTTCTGGGAAGTGGCCGGAGCGGGGAAGAGCGTCGCCGCGAGCACCAGCGCCGACACCCCGAGGAGGGCGCCGCCCCGAGCGGCGCAGCCGACATGGGAAGCCGATCTGCACGGGGCGCGGGGCGGCCCCGGGCTACGCGACGACTTCATGACGCGGCGGGCACTGGCCCCCGGCGCTCGTCCCGCTCGATGCGCCCGTCCACGAGGCGGACCAGACGGAGGGCCCGCTCCATCACCCTGGGATCGTGGGTGGAGAAGACGAAGGTGGTGCCGAGGTCGCGGTTCAGACGCTCCATGACGTCGAGAAGCGCGTCGGAGCTGGCCGAGTCCAGATTGGCGGTGGGCTCGTCGGCGAGCACGAGGGCGGGCTGGCCCACGACGGCGCGTGCCACCGCGACGCGCTGCTGCTGCCCGCCCGAGAGCCGGCCCGGCCTGCGGTCCTCCAGGCCGTCCAGGCCGATCTGCGCGAAGAGCTCCTGAACACGGTGACGCCGCTCCTCGGCGGGCACGCCCCGGAGGAGGAGGGTGAACTCCGCGTTCTCCAGGGCGGAGAGCACCGGGAGCAAGTTGTACGCCTGGAAGACGAAGCCGATCTGCTCCAGGCGGAGGCGCGCCAGGTGGCGGTCGTCCAGGGCTGTCAGCTCCTCCCCGCCCACCCAGATCCTGCCCCGTGTCGGCCGCGTCAGGCCGCCGAGAAGATTCAGGACGGTGGTCTTCCCCGAGCCAGAGGGCCCGGCCATGGCCACGAAGTCGCCCGTGGCGACGTCGATGGTGAATCCCCGCACGGCCTCCACCGGCGCCGGCTCCTGGGGATAGATCTTCCATACGTCGTCGGCGCGGACCGCCGCGCGCCCGTCGCTCCGTTCGTTCGGTTCGCTCATTGCTCGAACTTCATGGCCTCGGCCACGTCCAGCTTCGACGCGCGCACGGCGGGATAGAGGGATGCCAGCGTCCCGATGACCACGATGGAAGCCACCGAGAGCACGATCTGGCTGAAGCGGAAGATGGGGACGATGACGGGGTTGATGATGCCGCCGGAAGCGCTCCAGCCGCTGCTCGAGGCGGAGCTGAAGTCGATGCCGTGGCGGAAGAAGCCCCACGTGACCACGAGCCCGATGACCATGCCCACCAGGCCCGACACGGCGGTGAGGAAGAGCCCCTCGCCCATGACCACCCACCCGGTCTCGACACGGGTGAGGCCAAGAGCCTGGAGGATGCCGAACTCACGCTGGCGTCCCAGCACCGACATCATGATCGCGTTGAGGATCGCCAGGGCGATGATGGCGAAGAGGATGATGTGGAACACGTAGTCGCCCCAGTTGTCGATGCGCACGCCGGAGTCCAACTCCGGGGATGCCTGCCGCCATCCCATGACGCGGATGCCCCTGGACCCGTCCAACTCGGACCGCAGGACCTTGACCACGTCGTCGGTCTGCCACGAGGAGTGGAGCAGCACGGCGATGGACGTCGCGGCGCCGGGCGTGCCCAGCCACTTGCGCACGGTCTCGATGGGCACGTGAACCAGGCCGTCGTCGGTCTCCGGGATCCCCGTGTGGAAGATCCCGGCCACGCGCATGAGCTGTCCCTCGACATCGCCGGACGCGGTCTGCGCCGTGAGCACGAAGCGGTCGCCTACCTTCAGGCTCAGGCGCTTCGCCATGTCCGAGCCGATGAACGCGCGGAGCCTGTCCCCCGGCTCCAGATACCGTCCTTCGGTGAGCTGCCCCGGGAGGGTGGAGAAGACGCGCTCGCGCGCCGGGTCCACCCCTTCGATGCGCACGGGGAGCGCCGAGGACGCCGAGCTCGCCAGCCCCGTCACCGTCAGCCTCGGCGCCCACGTCCGGATCCTGTCGCTAAGCGCGGGGTCCGCGAGGGCCCTGGTGACCCGCGCCACCTGCTGGGCGTCCAGACGGTGCTCGAGGCGTCCGGTCTCGAGATAGTCGGGTGCCTGGATCGCCACGTGGCCCGTGCCCAGGCGCACTGCCGAGTCGATCCACTGCTCGTGGCCGCCGTCCGCCAGGGCGCGGGAGAAGATCAACACCGCGAGGCCGAGGGCCATGGCCGCCGCCGTGAGGGCGCTCCGCCGCATGTTGCGGCCCACGCTGCGCAGCGAGAGCAGGAAGAGGGCCCGGTACTTCATCGGTCCCCCAGGGCGTCGGCCGGGGGAATGCGCGTGGCACGCCACGCCGGGTAGACCGCCGCGACCACCGACGTGACGAAGAGCGCCAGCGCGCTGTAGATGGGGATCTCCGTCGAGTACTCCACACGCAGGATAGGCCGCCATCTCGAGCCCGCCCAGCTGATCCCGCCCACGAACCCGCTCAGGTCCGGCGGCGCGTTGTGCCACCACACCATCACCGGCCACGTGATCAGGGCGCCGGCCGCCAGGGCGAGGATCCCCAGGAGGATCCCCTCGTAGACCACCGTGCGTCCCACGCCCATGGCGGTGGTGCCCAGGGCACGCACCACGGCGAACTCCTTCCTGCGCTCGAACGTGCCGATGATCATCGTGTTCGCCACGCCGAAGACCGCCATGCCGAAGATGATGAGGATGATCAGGAAGTTCATGGAGCTCATCAGGTCCACCGACTGGGCCAACTCCGGACGGAGCCTCCTCCACGAGCGCACGTCCACCTGCGGTCCCCCGTCCGTCGGGAGCGTGCTCTCGAGACGGGCGACGACCGCGTCGGTGGCCGAGGGGCGAGCCACATCCAGCGCGATCTCGTGGATCCGATCCGGGCTCATGTCCAGCAGGCTCTGGAGGTCGGCCAGGGGCAGGATCGTGTACGAGCCATCGACTTCGGGGGTGCCCGTGTGGAAGATGCCGACGAGCCTGTACAGGTCGTTGCCCAGCAACCCGTCCGCGGCGGGTGCCACCAGGACGAGCGTGTCTCCCAACGTCACGTGGAGCTGGCGCGCCATCTCCGAGCCGATGGCCACCTCGTGGGCGGAGCGCGGGATGCGTCCCCCGTCCATGTCGGAGAGCAGGGTGGTCACCCGGGGCTCGCGCACCGGATCGATGCCCAGCAGGAGGCTCGCCTCGGTACGGTCGCCGGCCGATACCAGGCCGCCGCCGTAGACGCGCGGCGCCGCAGCCGTCACGTCGGGATCCTCGTCGATGCGTCGGAGGAGCGCGCTCACGTCGACACCGTCGTCGCCACCGATGGTGTGGTTCACCTTGCGGTCCGGCAGGTAATTCGCGGCGTGGACCTGGATCTCCCCGCTGAGCAGGTGGGTGCCGTTGTCGATGAGCTCCGCACCCATGCCGTCGTCGAGGCCCGAGACGACCACGGCCGCCAGGTAGCCGAAGGCGAGGGCCGATGCCGTCACCAGGGTCCTGCCCCGGTTGCGCCACAGGTTGCGCCACGCCACCCGCCACCACACCCCGTTGCCGCGACTCACCCGCTCAGCCCCCGGACCTCAAGTTCCGCAGGCTGAAGAAGGACTTGCTCATGGGGATGTCGAACTCCAGCTGCTTGTAGATGAGCGCCGTGCTCTCGTCGGGCTTGTCCGCGGGGACCACCACCATCCTCGAGGGCACGAGGCGGCCTCCCATGCGCTTGTAGTCCGAGAACGTCATGGTGCGCACCAGCGTGCCGTCCTCGTCGTAGTAGCGTACCCAGGTGGGCATGTCGTCCGCCTTGCGCACCTGCTCCACCACGCGCCCCCACACCACCGCCGCCTCGGGCTTGGGGGTCATGTTGAACTCCCACACGGGCACGCCGTCCCGCTCCCCGTCGAAAGCGACGGTGATGTCGTAGTCGTCGATCATGCGGCTTTCCTTCACCAGGTCGTCGTTGGTGAAGTGCGAGCCCATCCACGAGCCCATCATCAGGGACGGGGGCACCTTGATGGTGCGGTCCACGCGGGGCAGGTAGTTCCACACCTCCTGACCCGCCTTGAGGGTGGCCATGCCCGCCTCCTTGGGCGGGGCGGTGACGCGCACCAGGGAGTAATCCGTGCCCAGGGACCAGACATCCATGTCCAGCGTGCGGGACCAGTGCTCGGTGATGATTCGCATCTGCACCTTGCCCTTGCTCGACGATCCCCGCAGAAGACGGTCCACCCGGTCGACGATCTCCTTCGCCGACTGGGCGCGTCCAGGTGCGGCCGTCAGACACAGGGCGCAAAGGCACCACGTCGCGATGAGGGCGGCTCTGGAGGCCCGCGCCGGAGATCGGGTGATCGATTCGAGGTTCACGACGTCTCCTTCGGCTTCTTGCGTCTCGTGGGTGGTGCAGGTCGCGTGCCCCTTGGGGGCCCCCCCGTTCCCGCGGACCGGGTCCGTCTCGGCCGCCCGGCCGGCGTCTGAGCCTCGCCGACCAGGCGGATGAAGCGCTGCCACGCGCGATCCAGCACCTCGTGGTCACCCATGAGAAGATGGTGGAGTGCCATGCCGTCGAGGATCACCTCGACCAGTCGGGCTACCGCTTCGGCGTCCTCTTCGGGGGCGAGTCGGTGCGCCAGGGCCGCCATCACCTGCCGGTGCAGCTCGAAGCCGCCGTCGGCCAGCCGCTCCCGAAGCCTGGGATCGAAGATCCCCTTGATGAAGAAGACGAAATACGCGTTCAGAAAGGGCTCGTTGTGGGCGATGACCTCCATCTCGCGGCCCATCCCCTTCAGGTACTCCTTCAGGGGAAGGTCGTCGTCCTCCAGGCGCGTCATGGCGTCCATGAAGACTTCCTCCAGCGCCGCCAGCGGAATGTCGTCCAGGGACGCGAAGTGGTGGAAGAGCGTGGCCTTGCTCACCCCCACCTCCCGGGCCAGGGCCGACGCCGTGAAGTGCCCTGGGCCCTCCCGCCCCATGAGCTCGACCGCCGCCTTCAGGATCCTGGTCCGGGTGTCACTGCCACGTGCCATGACGGGAACGATAAAACTGACCGACCGATCGGTCAACTATCCGGGGCGGGACGGCAGGTCATCCGAAACCGGGCGGCGACGGTTCGACGAGCTCCGGACGGCTACCCCTTGTGCGGATTCATCCACTGCCTTCTTGTTCCGCCTTTCACAAGCCCGCTTCATGGACCCATGCGCTCCATATCCGAATGCTGATAATCTGCTTACTGGCTCTCGCGCTCACGATGGCTGCGTCCCCGGCGAGGGCGCAGGAGGTGGCCGCCTTCGGCGTCCTGACCAGCTCCACCAACGTGGAGTTCCCCAGCCCTCGCGGGTGGGGTGTCTCCGTCCTCAAGGCGCTGCACTCCGACTGGCTCCTCCGACTCTCCTATGCGCGCACCTACGACAGCGTCGTGAAGCCGGGGACGGTGTGCGTCGTCTACTCGCCACGCATCGGCTGCCACACCGAGATCGTGTCCACGAAGGACAGCTTCTCCGGCCTCCGCTTCGGCGCGATGCGCGCGGTGCACCTCAAGAGCTACGCGCGCGTGGGGCTGGGCGTCGGCATCAGCTTCAACTCCATCCGCGACTTCGGCCGTGGCGAGACGTCGGGGCAGGTCGCGGATCTGGAGCTGCCCCTGGGCGGGGAGATCGGGTATCTGGCCATGCTCCACATCAGGATCAGCCCCGTGCCGCACTTTCCCCTGGTGCTCACCGCCGGGCTGCAACAGCACTGGGTGCACTTCGACGGGTGCTCGGATCCTCCCATCTACGCGCCCTTCTGTGGCGTGGATGCCTTCACCGAAACCGAGGTGGGGATCGCCTACGTCATCGGCTGAGCGGGGCAGAGCTCACGGCTCGGCGGCGAGGCTCCGGGCCAGCTCGATGGCCCGCGAGAGACCGCTGCCCACGAACCCCCGTCGAGCCAGATACCCGTAGAGCCGTCGATACGCCTTCTCGGAGGCGGCGCTCCGATCGCGGCTCGCCAGGGCACGCCGAACGGCCATGCCCTGGCGTGACAGCCACGCCTCGACTACCCGCTTCGCCAGCGTGGCCTCGGTGACGGCCTCGTCGTCGAGGACGCGGTCGACGACCCGGACGGCCAGGTCGCCGTCGACTCCCCGGGCCCGGAGCTCCCGGGCGAGGAGGGCCCTGGTTCTGGGTCGATGGCGCAGGCGGTCGCGGACGAAGGCCGCGGCCACCGCCGCATCGTCCAGCAATCCCCGGGCCTGGAGGCGCCCCAGGCAGGCATCGACCCGAGCGGGCCGGAAGCCTCTGGCCACGAGACGGCGGCGCAGCTCCGCACGGGTACGCGCCCGGTAGGAGAGGAGGTTCAGGGCCGCGTCCCGGATCTGCACGTCGGCGTCGGCGTTGAGCAGGTGGTGGCGGCGGTTGAGGGGCAGGGCGTCTCCCGACCCCAGCCGGAGGACCTCCAGAGCCTCGAGGGCCACCTCAAAGGGCTCGCCCGCATCCAGATGGACGCGGACCCGGAGCCCCCGGGGGCGGAGGGGCTCGAGGCGGGTGATGACGGGGTCAGTCGCCGGTCTGGACATACCAACGTCCGTCCAGGAGGTCGTGGTAGAGGGTGACGGGGCGTCCGTCGTCGAGGACGACGGCACGGTAGTCCCGGGAGATGGGCCGACGCCACCACTCGTCGTCGATGCGCCAGGCCTCGCGGACGGCGGCCACCCGGCGGGCGGGCCTCCCTGGAAGGCGAACGTGGAGGGGTTCCCCCTCCTCGTTCGTGCGCACGTCCACGAGCCGGGGCTGGCCCAGGAGGCGGAGGCGAGGTGTGTCGCTCCCGGGTCTCACGGGTCGAAGCTCAGCAGCGCATGACGCCGTTCGGGAAGCCGCGACCAGGGGTCCACCTCCACCACCCGATACAGAGGAGAGTATCCTAGACGTAGCTTGAGATCACGAACCGCATCTTTAAGTGACACAGGAACTTCACCTGCCGAAAGATCACGCCCATCCTGTCCGCGTCCGGCCTCGTCCCTGCGGTCGAAGAGGCTCGTCTGGGTGGACGGTGCCCCGAAGCGGGTGAGCTCCAGGAGCAGGGTCTCCACGGCCTTCGGTGGGGGCGTGAGCGCCATCTTCGAGCGCAGGGGAAAGGCGATCCTGTCCCGCGCGGACGTGGGTTCCCTGAGGACGGCTTCGACGAACCAGGAGCCGCCTCCCTCGAGGTGGGAGCCCAGGCGCGCGGCCGCCACGCTCCGTCCCCGGCGGGCGGGTCGGGAGAGCGCCCGCTCCACCAGGCGATCCAGGGCGCCGTGGAGGGTCTCGACGAGACCGATGGGGGTGGGGAAGTCCAGGGAGACCCGAACCGGGCGGGGCCGGTGCCAGGGACGCACCGGGTCGATGCGCCGTCCCGTGGACCAGGCCAGGGCGCTTCGCCCCTCCTCGCCGAACTGTGCCACCAGGGCGGGCTCCGGGAAGCGGCGGAGCTCTCCCAGGGTGGAGACACCCAGACGTTCCAGACGCTGGATCACCAGGGGATCCACGGGTAGCGAGGCCACGGGACGTGAGGCAAGGAAGCGGGAGAGCGCATCTTCGGGGATGACGACGGGCTCCCCCGGCGGAGCCGAGACCGCCGCCACCCAGGCCCCGAACTTCCCCGGTGCCATGCCCGCCCGGGTGGCCGCCACCAGGGGGGCGGGGAAGACCCGGAACAGAGAGCCGAGAGCCCGCTCTGCCTGGCGCCGCGGGGATCCGTAGAGGCGCCCCAGACCGTCCATCCCCAGGAAGACCCGCCCCCGTCCGGCGGGCTCCAGAACCGGAGTGAGCTCGGACAGGACCTCGAGGAGCGTGTCCGTGGCGGCGTCGTAGTGGGCCGGATCGGGCTCCAGCAGGGTGAGGGACGGGCAGAGGGAGACCGCCTGGGAGACGAGCTGGTCGGGGCGGACTCCCGCGTCCCACGCCCGCTCCGAGACCTGCCACACGGTGCGGCGCACGCTCTCTCCCGGGGAGAGCAGAGCCACGGAGGTGCTGCCCAGCTCCGGGGCGCGCATGAGCTCCAGGCGCAGCTCGAAGGTGGGGAGCCAGAGGCACAGCGCCCGACGACTCCCGGGAACGGAAGCATGGGACGAGGAGGAGAAGGGGGTGGAATCGGCGAGGGCCCAGGGTTGGCCGGCGGCGGCGGTCTCCCGGGCCCGACCGTTGCCCGTGGAAGCCCCTTGAACCCACCCGTGGCTCGGGTGGGTGGGAACACCATGCGCGTCGGGCCGGGTCTCGGACATGGCTGTGGGGGACATCCTTCTGAGCAGGGCGACGAGGGTGACGAAGCCTCCCGGCTTCCGACACCCGCCGCGCATCACCCTGCCGCTTCCGGAGGCGGCCACCACGGCACTTGAGGCGTTTGCCGACACACATCGCGGACGGAAGGTCGGGACCGGGAGGCTCCGATACCGAACAAAAACCGAATATCGGGATTATAGGTCGAGGGAGAGATCCGTGCAAGGAGGAAGTGGGGGGGAGATGCCTACGTTTCGGCGGCGATGCGAGGCAGGTAGATGCGGAACGTGGTACCCATGTCGGGCTGGCTGGTGACCCAGATCGTCCCACCGCTCTGCTTCACGATCCCGTACACCGTGGCGAGACCGAGCCCGGTGCCGTTCTCCCGTTCCCGGGTGCTGAAGAAAGGCTCGAAGACGTGGACCTGGGCTTCCTCGTCCAGGCCGATCCCGGTGTCGGTGACGGTGAGCATCACGTGGGGTCCCGGCTTCACCGAGGGATGGCTGGTGGCGAAATCGGCGTCCAGCTCCACCTCCCCGGTGGTCACCATCACGTGTCCGCCGTCGGGCATGGCGTCGCAGGCGTTCTCCACCAGGTGGACGAGGGCCTGCTGCAGATGGGACGGGTCGACGTTCACGGTGAGCTCGCCCTCGCCGAGGCGGAAGAGGAGCTCCACGCCCGTCGTGAGCGTCTTCCGCAGGAGATCCTGCACGCCCAGGACCACCTCGTTGAGGCTCACCTTCCTCTGGCGTAGCTCCTGCTGACCACTGAACGCCATCAGCTCTGCGACGAGCCGGTGGGCCTTGCGGCCCGCCCCCAGGATGCTCCCGAGCCCGGCGTCGAGCTTCTCCGGACTCGCCGGGCTTTCCTGGAGGGTCTCGGCGGTGAGCACCACGGTGGAGAGCAGGTCGCTGAAGTTGTGGGCGAGGCCCGCCGCCAGACGGCCCACGGCCTCGTGCTTCTGCGCCAGGATGAGTCGGGACTGCAGCCGTCGCCGTTCCTCTTCCGCCTGATGCTCCTCTCGGGCATCCCGGGCGTAGAGGGCGATGAGCGTTCCATGACGCCCGTGGAGGCGGCCGGCCTGGATCTCTACGGGAACCTGATCGCCGCGCCGGCTCCGCCAGACGTAGCGCCGGGGGCTGTGATCGCGGCAGGCCAGCGCGAGGAGGAGGTGCTCCTCCACGTTCACGGCTCCCGCGGAGTCGAGGGTCTCGAGCGGCGCCCCCGACAGCTCGTGCGCGGGCCACCCCACCAGGTCGGCCAGAGCCTTGTTCGCCCGGGCGATCTTCTGGGTGCGCACGTCCAGGAGGAGTATGGGCACGGGACTACCCAGGAACAGCCCTTCCAGGAACCGTTCCTGCGAGGCTCTGCCGGCCTGGGTTCGCGGTGGGGGGGAAGCCACGCCTCAGCCTGCTCCGATTCGGTTTCCGGGTGCCCCTCGGGGGGACGGGAGCGAGGGCTCGCAAGCCACGTGCCGTCGCAGAGCCCTCGAGCGACCGGGACCTGGCGCGGGAGACGGCGGAAAAAGGTGCGCACCGTGGCCACGTGCTGCAGGGTTTCGACCTGTGCCGGCGTTGCGTTTTCGAGACGGCGAGGCGAAGGTTCGGCAGCCCTCCCGAGACCCCCTCCTCGGTCCTGCCCGGGTCGTTCCGGTACAATCCCGTCGAGGTAGGCACACGCCGTCGGAGGCAGGATGAAGGCTCCGTCCCTCACGTTGGGCATCGAGGAGGAGTACCAGGTCGTCGACCCGGTGACGGGGGCCCTCGAGCCGTACATCACGCGTATCCTCCGGGATGGGCGAGTCACCGTGCAGGGGCTGCAGCCGGAGCTCCACCAGTCCACGCTCGAGGTGGGAAGCGAGGTCTGCCGGAATCCCGCGGAGGTCCGGGCGGAGGTCCTCCGGCTGCGCCGGGCGGTCATCGAGCTCGCGGGGGAGGAGGGGCTCGGGATCATCGCTTCGGGCACGCACCCGTTCTCCTCGTGGATGGACTCCCGCATCACGCCCCTGCGGCGCTACCTGGGCCTGGAGGAGGACCTGCAGGACGTCGCCCGACGCAACCTGATCTTCGGGACCCACGTCCATGTGGGCATCGAGGATCGGGACCTCCTCATCGACGTCATGCGCGTGGTGCGCTACTTCCTCCCGCACCTTCTGGCCCTGTCGGGGAGCTCTCCCTTCTGGATGGGACGCGATACCGGTCTGAAATCGTACCGCGCCAGCGTATGGCGGACCTTTCCCCGGGCCGGCATGCCTCCGGCCTTCAATACGTGGGCGGAGTACGAGTACCTGGTGTCCACGCTGGTGCGCGGAAAGTCCATGGAAGACCCCAGCAAGATCTGGTGGGACGTGCGCCCGTCGCACTTCTATCCGACGCTGGAGTTCCGGGTGTGCGACCAGTGCACCAGGGTGGACGAGGTGGTGTGCATGGCCGCCATCGTGCAGGCGCTGGTTGCGAAGCTCTGGAGGATCCGCCAGGAGAACCTCACGTTCCGCTTCTACTCCCTCACGCTCCTGGCGGAGAACAAGTTCCGGGCGGCGCGGTACGGGCTGGACGGGAAGCTCATCGACCTGGGCAAGGGAGTGGAGGCGCAGACGCGCACCATGATCCACGAGATGGTGGACTTCATCGACGACGTCGTCGACGAGCTGGGCTCGCGGGAGGACGTGGAGTACGTGCACCGGATCCTGGAGGAGGGCTCCAGCGCCGATCGCCAGCTCCGGATCTTCAGGGAGAGCGGTGACCTGCGGG
Source organism: Gemmatimonadota bacterium (assembly GCA_022340865.1). Classification (GTDB taxonomy): domain Bacteria; phylum Gemmatimonadota; class Gemmatimonadetes; order Longimicrobiales; family Gaopeijiaceae; genus SZUA-318. The sequence goes on along the minus strand of JAJDNC010000049.1, from coordinate 72,233 downwards.
CCGTGGTGCGCCATCTCGTCCGCGAGACTGCCGAGGGAGTCGGATGCCCGGTGCCGTGAGCGCCGTCGAGGCGGGGGACACCGGGGCATCGGAGAGCCCCTTCGCACCCTTCTTCCGAGAGCAGGGCGTGGTGCTCCTGGACGGCGGCCTCGCCACGGCCCTGGAGGCGGCGGGCCAGGACCTGGACGACCCCCTGTGGTCCGCGCGCGCCCTCCTGGACGCACCGGAGGTGGTGCGGCGGGTGCACCTCGACTACCTGGCCGCGGGGGCCGACTGCATCGCCACGACGACGTATCAGGCCACCTTCGAGGGACTGTCCGCGAGAGGCTTCACCGAGGTGCAGTGCGAGGAGATCCTGCGCCGCGCCGTGGACCTCGCCGTGGACGTTCGCGACGCCTTCTGGAGCCGCCCCGCGAACCGTGAAGGGCGCCTTCGCCCGCTGGTTGCGGCCAGCGTGGGGCCCTACGGCGCGTTTCTGGCGGACGGCTCCGAGTACACCGGCGACTACGGGCTCGGAGAGGATGCGCTGTACGGGTTCCACCGCCGCCGTTGGCGGGTGCTCGCCGACAGCGCCGCAGACCTGCTGGCGTGCGAGACGATTCCGTCGGCGGTGGAAGCGCGCGCCCTCCTGCGTCTGCTGGAGGAGAGCGGCGAACGGTGGGCGTGGCTGAGCTTCCAGTGCCGCGACGAGGCCCATCTGGCCGACGGTACGCCCCTCGCCGAGGTGGTCCGCCTGTGCTCCGAGGCGCCTCGGGTGGCTGCGGTGGGAGTGAACTGCGTCCCGCCCGCCCTGGTGGACGCGTTGCTGGCCATCGCCGTCTCGGAGGCCCCGGTACCGGTGGCGGTCTACCCGAACTCCGGAGAGGCGTACGACGTGCGCACGAGGGCGTGGGTCCCCGGGGCGGGGGGGCCAGACCCGGCGGAGGCCGCCCCGGCCTGGCGGGACCTGGGCGCCCGCGTGCTCGGCGGCTGCTGCCGTACGGGGCCGGACACCATCGCCCGCATGAGGAGATCCCTCCTCGCCTCCTGAGCATGAGGACGCTCCCGCTCACCGCCGCGCCGTCCCCGACCTCGCCTTGCCCCCCTCCTCCGGCCAGGAATAACTTCTCCGCGCCGCGACGCCCTGGCACCAAATGCAGGGCCGGAGCGTATATCGAAGGCTCCCCCACACCTTGCTCACTCCGCTTCCTCTCACGGGGAGTGGCGCCACCTCTGCGAGCACCGCCATGCACGTCCACCTCGACGTCGCCGACCCGCTGAGCCGCCCGGCTCCCCTGCTGGTCGTCGCCGTTCCCCGGGGCATGCGCCCCGAGGCCGGATTCCTCCAACGGCTGGACCAGGCCTTCTCGGGCGCCGTCTCCCGGGTCCTCGACGCCGGCGACCTCGCGGGCAAGGCCGGGGGGGATGTCGTCCTCTACGGCTCCGGGGACGGACCGGAGCGGGTCGCCCTCGTCTCGGTGGGCGAGGTCGGTGCCTACGACGCCGAGCAGGTGCGCCGCTTCGTCGCGCGCGGGGTCCGCATCGCCGAGCGCCTCCATGTCGACGCCGTCTCATGCTGGCTCGATGGCTTCGGCGCCGTGGCGGACGCGGAGCTGGGTCAGGCGGCCGCCGAGGGAGCGGCCCTGGCGGCCTGGCGGTTCACCGAGCTGAAGAAGCCTCCGGGGGACGCTCCGCAGGTGGCAGTGGGTGAGGCCCGGTTCTTCTCCGAAGGCGACACGAAGGCCGTGGAGAAGGGCGTCGCGAAGGGTGCGGTCATCGCCGCGGCGGAGAACTTCGCGCGTACCCTGCAGGCGAGGCCGGGAAACCTGGCCACGCCGTCCCACCTGGCTGCGGAGGCCGAGCGCGTGGCTGCGGAGAACGGGCTCGCCGTCACCGTGTTCGACGAGGCGCGCCTGGCGAAGGAGGGGATGAACGCGATCCTGGCGGTCTCGCAGGGCTCCGAGGAGGAGGCGCGACTCATCGTCCTCGAGCATCGCGGAGGTGCGAAGGGGGACGCTCCGCTGGTTCTGGTGGGGAAGGGGGTCACCTTCGACGCCGGCGGCATCTCCATCAAGCCGGCAGCCAGCATGGACGAGATGAAGTTCGACATGTCGGCCGGGGCGGCGGTCATCGCGGCCATGCAGGCCGTCGCCCAGCTCGGCGTGAAGGCGAACGTGGTGGGGATCGTGCCCTCGTCGGAGAACCTGCCCTCGGGCACGGCGCTGAAGCCCGGGGACGTCATCCGGACCCTGGCGGGCAAGACCGTCGAAGTCGTCAACACGGACGCCGAGGGCCGGCTCCTTCTCGCGGACGCGCTGGCCTGGGGCGCCCGCATGAAGCCCGCCGCCATGGTGGACTGCGCGACCCTGACCGGGTCCGTGATCATCGGCCTGGGTCACCACGCCGCGGCGGTGCTGGGGACCGATGATGCCCTTGTGGAGGAGCTGCGGGCTGCGGGGAGCCGCTCGGGAGAGCGCTGCTGGCCGCTGCCGCTCTGGGACGAGTACCGGGAGCAGCTCGACAGCGAGACCGCGGATTTCATGAACGTCGGCGGACGCCCCGCCGGGACCATCACCGCCGCGTGCTTCCTGCGGGAGTTCGTGGGCGACGTGCCGTGGGCCCATCTCGACGTCGCGGGAACGGCGTGGGGAGACGGCAAGGTGCCGTATCAGCGCAAGGGCGGATACGGCTTCCCGACCCGGTTGCTCGTGGAATGGGTTCTCTCCCGGGTCGGGTGAGGGGGCGGAAGGGAGTGAGAGGGGTTCCACTCCTCGCCGTCGCGGGGCTCCTCATCGCCGTGACCGCCGCCGCCGGACAGGTGCCCCCGGACTCCATGCGCGCGGACACCATCCCGCCCCGTCTGCGGAAGGACACGGTGCCGGGGAAGGATACCGTTCCCGCGGCCGCGAAGCCCACGACGCTCGCGGATACGGCCTTCTACAACCTGCCCTCGCTGGCCCGCTCCCGGGCGGTGGGATGGGGACCCGGGATGTGGGCATGGGACCACGACGCCATCATGGCCTCCGGTGCCACGAACCTCGCGGAGCTGGTGGCGACGGTGCCCGGCATCGTGACGCTCCAGGGAGGGGACTACGGCACACCCCTGGCGGTGACCGCCTTCGGGGTCGCGGCCGGCAGGGTGCGCGTCATCCGGGACGGCATCGAGGTGCTCCCTCTGGAAGGGGGCGTGACGGATCTGGGGAAGGTCGGGCTCGCCGGCGTCCAGGAGGTCCGCCTGGAGCGCCAGCCGGGAGAGCTGGTCATCCGGCTGCGGAGCATACGCTACAGCGACGCGCGACCCTACTCCCTGGTGGAGGCGGGGACCGGCGACTTCAACACCAACCTGCTCCGGGCGACGTTCGCCGATCCCCGTGCCCTGGGGGGTAGCGTGGCGCTGGCCCTGGAGCGGGTCGACACACGCGGACCCGGGGGCGCCGAGCCCGGCTCGACCAGCGGCAGCTGGCTCCGCTACCAGCTCCACCACGGCGACGCCGCCGGCCTCGCTGTGGACTACAGGCGCACGAAGGCCACCACCCAGGTCACCGACTACGCCGCTTCCAGCACCCGGACCGACTGGAGCGTGCGCGGGAGCGCGCGGCTTCTGAAGGGGCTCTCGGGAGACGCCTACTGGGGGCACTCGACGCACAAGGTGGACGACTCCCGCACCGCCTACCTCACCGAAGGGGGCACCGTGAGCCAGACGGGGGTGGGGGCGTCATGGCAGCACCCGGGCCTCTTCGCCAGGGCCGACTGGCGCAGGTTCGGCGGAGGCGGCCTCCCGAAGACGCGTCTGGACCTGACGGCCGGGGGAGGGGAAGCGAGGCTGGGTGGCTTCTCCGCCGAGCTGCACCGCGAGACGTGGCCGGGCACGACGACCCTGGCGAAGCGGGTCCGCGCCTGGTCGGGCCCCCTGGCGGGCGTCGTCTCGCTCTTCGGCTCCTGGGAGTCGGGCAGCTACGGGGGACGCACCGGGCCTCTGGAGGACGTCTTCCCTACGGATTCCGCCCAGGCCGCGCAGGTCGCCGCCGCCGACACCCTGCCGCCCGGTCCGCTCTTCCACGTCACCAACCGCACCGCGACCCGGGTGGGTGCGCAGCTCTCCTGGCGGGGGGTGATGCTGTCCGCGGCCCACCTCTCGCTGAAGGCCGACTCCCTTCTCCCCCTGGGTCTCGCGATGGACCGCGGCACGGCTCCGCTCCCGGGAGGTCGGCGCACCGGCTGGGAGGCGGTGGCCACCCTTCCCGTTCCGTTTCTCGACGGCCTCAGCATCCAGGGGTCGTACCAGCAGTGGGACACGGCCTGGTCGTACATGCCGAAGCGCATCTACGACGGTGCGGTCGTCTACCACAACACCTTCCTCCCCACCGGGGATCTGGAGCTGTGGACCACCGTCGGCGTGCGGGGCCACGATCCCATGCAGGTCCGTGTTGAGACCGGGGGCGGGACCCTGGCGTCCGTTCCCTTCTACCAGAGCTGGTACTTCCATCTGCAGGTGCGCGTGGTCACGGTCCGGGCCTTCATCGACTGGGAGAACTTGAGCATCCGCCGCGATCTCCAGGACTTCCCGGGCAGGGTGCTGCCCATGACCCGGGCCACCTACGGAATCCGCTGGAACCTCTGGAACTGACCTTCGGGTCCCGGCTGGTGGCCGTTCGTAGCGCGGAGCCTGTGCACGTTTCCCTTCGGGCCGACGGGATCCGACCCTTCCGCCCATGTCTTCGACCCGGCAATATCCGGCATTATGTTGTTAGGCTCGGCGAACGACGGCACTCCTGGAGCGCAACGCGGCGGGCATGATCCGAAGCATGACAGGGTACGGGCAGGCGGAGCGGGACACCCCGGCGGGACGTTTGCGCCTCGAGGTGAAGACGGTGAACCATCGCTTCTTCAACTCGAGCGTGAAGACTCCTCCGGCCTTCGATCGCTTCGAGCGCGACCTCACCGAGGCACTCCGGGCGCACATCTCACGGGGCCACGTGAGCGCCTTCCTCTCCCTGGAGCGCTCCTCGGAGCGGGAGGGTGCTCCGCCGCGCGTGGACCTGGACAAGGCCCGCCAGTACCGCGAGGCCCTGGAGACCGTGCGGTCCGAGCTGGCCATTCCCGGCGAGGTGGAGCTGGGCATGCTCGCGCGCTTCTCGGACATCTTCCGGGTGCCGGAGTCCGAAGCGGCCCCCGAAGTGGACACCGGGACCGTCCGCGAGCTCGCGGACGAGGCGGCCCTGGGGGTAGTGGCGCTGCGGGAGGCGGAAGGGGCGCGCATGCACGACGACATGGCCGGGCGCCTCACGGTCATGGCGACCCACCTCGACGTCATCGCCGAGCGCGCGCCCGAACGCCTCGCTCGTGAGCGGGACCGTCTCAGGGAGGCGGTTCAGGAGCTCGCCGATCAGGTGGAGGTGGACGAGGACCGCTTGGCCCGCGAGGTGTCGTACCTCGCCGAGCGATGGGACATCAACGAGGAGATCGTCCGCTTCCGTGCGCACATGGCGGCGTTCCGCGAGGCTCTGGACAGCGATGGACCGGAGCCCGTGGGCAAGCGCCTGGGCTTTCTGGTCCAGGAGATGCACCGCGAGGCCAACACCATCGGGTCGAAGGCCAACGACGCCGCCATCGCCCAGTCCTCGGTCGCCCTCAAGGAGGAGATCGAGCGCCTGCGCGAGCAGGTGGAGAACGTGGAATGAGCGGGCCCGTGTCCGAAACCGGGGGAGCCCGGACCTTTCCGGTGGTGCTGGCCGCACCCAGCGGCGCGGGCAAGACCACCCTGGCGAGGGCGCTGGTCCGCGAGACCGACCGGTTCTGCTTCTCGGTGTCCGCTACGACCCGCGCGCCTCGGCAGGGTGAGCGGGACGGCGTGGACTACACGTTCGTGGACCGCCGGACCTTCGAGGCCATGGCATCCAGGGGCGAGCTGGCCGAGTGGGCGAGCGTGCACGACGACCTGTACGGCACGCCGAGGAGCGAGCTGGAGAAGGCCGCCGAGCGCGGCGAGCACGTCGTGCTGGACATCGATGTCCAGGGTGCCCGCCTGATCCGCGCGGGGGTGCCCGAGGCGGTGCTGATCTTCGTGCTCCCGCCTTCGGCGGAGGCGCTCCTCGGGCGTCTCACCGGACGGGGCACGGAGGACGCGGCCCATGTGGCTCGCCGCCTCCGTTCTGCCCTGGAGGAGCTGGCCGCCACACCGGAGTTCGACTACGTGGTCGTCAACGACGACCTGAACCGATGCCTGGACGACATCCGCGTCATCGTGCGTGCGGAGTCCCTGCACGCGGCGCGCACCGAGGTGCTCGCGTCGCGGTTGGACCGACTCCGTGCCGGGATCGTACGGATTCTCCAGGAAGACTATGCCAACCTCCCTGCTTAGGAGCCTACATGCGCGTGTTCACGCCCGTTGAGGTCGCCAAGGGGACCGAGAGCAAGTACCTCGGCGTCCTGGTGGCTGCGAAGTACGCCCGGGAGCTCAACTCCCTCCCTCGCGAGACCATGCCTCTCGGTGAGGAGAAGAAGCTCACGACCCGCTCCCTGGAGGCCCTCACGTCGGGGAACATCGAGTTCCGCCTGGTGAGGCGTCGGCGCCGGGACGTGTAGGGCGGTGCCGAAGGGTCGGTGGACCGGGAGCCGATGAAGTGAGCGGCGCCGCGTTGGTCCCGCGTCGGCCGTGGAAGGACCGGCACGTGGTCCTCGGCGTGACCGGGGGCATCGCCGCCTACAAGTCCGTGCAGGTGGCCCGGGACCTCACTCGCCTGGGTGCCGAGGTCGACGTGGTGCTCACGGCTTCGGCGCAGCGGTTCGTGGCGCCCATGTCCTTCCAGGGAGTCACGGGAAGGCCGGTGCTCACGGACCTGTTCAGCCCCGAGGGCGGTGCGCTGCATATCCGCCTGGGACGCGAGGCCGACGTCGTATGCGTGGCGCCCGCCACGGCCGACTTCCTGGCGCGGGCTGCCCATGGCCGGGCCGACGACCTCATATGCACGACGCTGCTGGCGACGCGCGCCCCGGTGCTGGTGTGCCCCGCCATGAACGACCGCATGTTCGCTCATCCCCAGGTTCAGGCGAACCTCGGTCATCTGAGGGACCGCCTGGGATATCGCATCGCCGGCCCCGCCGAAGGCGCCCTCGCGGTGGCGGAGGGCGAGGGACCCGGCCGCATGATCGAGCCATGGCAGATCGAGGAGCACGTGGGCAGGGCCCTGGGCGAGGACCCGGCGTTCCTGGGGCGGGCGGTGCTGGTCACCGCGGGCCCCACACGGGAGGCACTGGATCCCGTGCGCTATGTGGGCAACCGCTCTTCGGGCCGCATGGGCTACGCCCTCGCCCAGGCGGCATGGCGTCGTGGGGCCCACGTCTCCCTGGTGAGCGGACCCAGCGCTCTGGAGCCGCCCGAGGGTGTGGACCTGGTGCAGGTGGAGAGCGCCGTGGAGATGAGGGATGCCGTGTCGGATCTCATTCCCGCAGCCGACGTGTCCATCTTCGCGGCAGCCGTGGCGGACTATCGCCCCGCCGAGGCCCGGGACCGCAAAGTCAAGCGGGGCACCGCCGGTGCCGAGCTGACCCTGACGCTGACGGCCAACCCGGACGTGGCTGTGGACACGCGTAAGCTGCGGAAGGAGGGCGGCGTCGTGGTGGGCTTCGCGCTGGAGACCGACGACGTCCTGGAGCACGCCGCGACGAAGCTGCGCGACAAGGCCTTCGACCTGCTCGTGGCGAACGACGCCACGGCGGAGGGAGCCGGGTTCGACGTGCCCACCAACAGGGTGACGATCCTGTCCGGGGACGGTGCACCCGAGGAGCTCCCGCTGCTCACGAAGGACGAGGTCGCGGAGGAGATCCTCGACCGGGTGGCAGGCCGTCTCGGAGCCCCGACGTGAGCAGGGAGGGCGGCGAACGGGGCACCGCTGGGGACGCCGCCCGTCTCTTCCGGCAGCGCGCCGAGCTGGGAGGTGCCGAGGTCTACCTCGACGGGCTGACCCGGGACGAGGCCCTCGCGCTGCTCCTCGACGCCTCCTCCCCTGCACGGGAGTCACGGCCCGCGGGCGCCGCCACTTCCCCCCGAAGGGTCGACAGCGGGGCGGGAGGGGATGCCCTACCGGTGCTCCCCGGCTCCTACACCGAGCTGCGGAGCACGGCTTTGGCGTGCAGGCGATGCCGTCTGGCCGACACGCGGACGCAGGTGGTCTTCTCCGACGGGGCGGTCCCCGCGCGTCTGGTGGTGGTGGGCGAGGCCCCCGGGGCCAACGAGGACGCCACCGGGCTCCCCTTCGTGGGAGCCGCGGGCCAGTTCCTGGACCTGCTCCTGGCGTGCGTCGACCTGTCGAGGAAGGAATCGGTCTACATCTGCAACGTCCTCAAGTGTCGCCCGCCGGGGAACCGTAACCCGCTGCCCGACGAGATCGAGGCGTGCTCTCCGTACCTGAAGAAGCAGCTCGAGCTCGTGGCCCCCCAGGTGCTGCTCGCCGTAGGCACGTTCTCCGCCCAGCTCCTCACGGGGGAGAAGAAACCCATCGGTCGGCTCCGCGGATCCGTCCATGCCTACGAGGGCATCCCCCTGGTGGTGACGTACCACCCGGCTGCGCTCCTCCGGAACTCCGGTTGGACACGCGCGTTCTGGGACGACCTCCAGCTTCTCAGACAGGTCATGGACGGGGGATAGCGAGGAGATCGTCCGCCGCCTTCGGCCCCGCCGGTCCACGCGGGATGCCGTCGCGCGGCGGACACCGTGTGCGGGCCACCGCGTGCCCGCGTAGATTGAACGTTTCGACAGCCAGAGTCCCCCGACACTCATGGAAGCGTCCGCGAACTTCGCCCAGGCCGTCTTCGACCGTACGCCCCCCTTCTCTCTGGAGGCGGAGACGGCGGTGCTGGGGGGTATGCTCATCGACCGGGATGCCGTGACCCGGGCCATCGAGCACCTCAACGAAGCGATGTTCTACCGCGAGGCGAACCGCCGCCTCTACCGGGCCATGGTCCGGCTCTACGAGCGCGGCGGCGTCATCGATGTCATCACGGTCTCGGAGGAGCTGAAGAAGACCGGCGAGATGGAGGCCGCGGGAGGCTTCGAGTACCTGGCGGCTCTGGTGGACGCCGTACCCACCGCCGCGAACGTGGAGTACCACGCGCGCATCGTTCGGGACAAGGCGCTGCTCCGGCGGCTGGTGGAGCAGGCCACGCAGATCATCCGGGACGTCTACGACCAGGGGGAGCGCAGCATCGAGGAGCTCCTGGACCAGGCGGAAGCCCGGATCTTCCAGGTGGCGGAGAGCAAGAGCCGAGTGGGCTTCGTGTGGATCAAGGAGATCCTCTGGTCCGCGATGGAGCAGATCGAGGCTCGGCAGGAGAGCGGTGGCGGCGTCACGGGCGTCTCCTCGGGGTTCGCGGATCTCGATGCCACGACCTCGGGCTTCCAACGCGGTGATCTGTGCATCGTCGCCGCGCGCCCCTCCATGGGCAAGACGTCCTGGGCACTGAACGTGGCGGCCAACGCGTCTCTGCGGCACGACGTGCCGACGGCGGTGCTCTCCCTGGAGATGTCGAAGGAGCAGCTGGTGGAGCGTCTCCTGTGCGCCGAGGCGGCCATCGACCTGCATCGGCTGCGGCACAAGCGGTTGGAGGCGGAGGAGCACACCAGGATCGCCACCGCGGCGGGACATCTGAACACGGCTCCCATCTGGATCGACGACTCCCCGGGGGTGACGATCCTCGAGACCCGGGCGAAGGCTCGTCGGCTGCAGGCGGAGATCAGGCGCGAGGGGCGGGAGTTGGGACTGATCATCCTGGACTATCTGCAGCTCATGTCCGGGTCGTCGAGGCCCGACAATCGGGTTCAGGAGGTCAGCGAGATCTCGCGGGGCCTCAAGGCTCTGGCGAGGGAGCTGAGCGTGCCGGTGATCGCTCTGTCGCAGCTCAGCCGCGCGACGGAGCAGCGGACCGGAAACCGACCCCAGCTGTCCGACCTGAGGGAATCGGGCTCCATCGAGCAGGATGCCGATCTGGTCATGTTCCTGTACCGGGAAGAATACTATCTCGAGCTGCAGGGCAAGCGTGAAGAAGCTCGGGAGGTGCAGGGCATGACGGATCTGATCGTCGCCAAGCAGCGGAACGGCCCCACGGGCGTCGTCAAGCTCATGTTCCACAAGGCCTGGACCCGATTCGAATCGCTCGACCAGCGGCCGGTGGTCCAGCAGTCCGACGACCGTCACTCCCCCTTCGGCCCGTGATCCGCGTCGGCGTCGCCGTACCGGCAGCAGGCGCCGGGCGGCGGATGGGCGGTGTGCGCAAGCCGTTCATCGAGTTGCTCGGCGAGCCGGTTCTGGTGCATGCGCTGCGGCCCCTCCTCGACGACCCTCGGGTCGTGTCGGTGGTGGTGGCCCTCGCTCCCGAAGACGCGGCCTCCCCGCCGTCCTGGCTCGTGGATCTCGATGCCCGCGTGGGCGTGGTGGCGGGTGGGGACACCCGTACCGACTCCGTACGCGCGGCGCTGGCGGCGCTGCCCCGGGACCTGGAGGTCATCGCGGTGCACGACGCCGCGCGCCCGCTGGTCACGGCGGAGGTGGTGGCGCGTTGCATCGACCTGGCCTCCGGAGGGTGCGGTGCGGTAGCCGGATGCCCGGCGGTGGACACCCTCAAGGAGGTTGGGCTCGACGGCGCCATCGTGGGCACGCCCGACCGCGCCCGGTTCTGGCATGCGCACACGCCTCAGGTCTTTCCTGCGGATGTCCTGCGACGCGCCTACGCCATGGGCGGAGGGGATGCCACCGACGACGCCGCGCTGGTGGAGCGCGTGGGCGGGGAGGTCCACCTGGTGGACGACGGTCCGTCGAACATAAAGGTGACACGCCCCGAGGACGTGCCCGTGGCGGAGGCCCTTCTGCAGTCCCGGAGGGCGACGGCATGGTGAGCCCCGGCCCGACCGTGATGGATCTCCGTGGAGCCGACATCGACTCCATGGACCTCGGTGGTGTCGCGGACCACGTTCGCGGCGGAGGGCTGGCGGCGTATCCCACCGAGACGGTGTACGGCCTGGGGGGACTGTGCACGCCCAAGGCCGTCGCCCGCCTCCGGGCCCTGAAGCGGCGGGAGCCGGAGAAGCCCTTCATCGCCGTGGTGCGGGGCGTGGACGACGTGGCGGGCCTCTCGTGGACCGCGGAGGCCCGGGAGCTGGCCCGCATCTTCTGGCCCGGCGCGCTCACGCTGGTGCTCGGCGATCCCGACGGCGTCTTTCCTCCCGGCGTCCGTAGCCCCGCGGGGAGCGTGGCCGTGCGCGTCAGTCCCCACCCGCTCGTGGCCCGGCTTCTGGCCGCCGTGGCGGCGCCCCTCACCTCCACCAGCGCCAACGTCCCCGGCGAGTCGCCGGCGCGGTCGGGCACCGAGGCGTTGGAGGTGGCGCGCACGCTGGGGGCCGGACCCGAGATGTGGGTCCTCGACGCGGGCACGCTGCCGCCGTCGGGGCCCTCCACCGTCATCGACTGCACCAATGCCCGCTGCGTCGTCATCCGCGAGGGGACGGTCCCCCTGGGGCGGCTGCGCTGCGTGCTGCCGGAGATCCATGGCCGCTGACCAGCCCCCCGCCGAGCCCTTCAGGCTGCTCTTCGTGTGCAGCGGCAACACCTGCCGCAGCCCCATGGCGGAGGCCATCGCCCGCCGGGCCGTCGGCGACCGGGGCTGGCGGCACATCGAGGTCCGTTCGGCGGGAACGGGAGCCGTGGCGGGCTCGCCTCCCTCCGACGGGGCGCGCGCGGCGGCTGCGCGGCACGGCCTCGACCTCGACGACCACCGGGCCTCGCCTCTCACCCCCGACTCCCTCGCCTGGGCCGACCTCGTCCTCACGATGTCGCCGAGCCACCTCCTGCGGGTCGTCGAGCTCGGCGGCGGGGACAAGGCCTCGCTGCTGACGGCGTTCGCCGCCGCAGACGACCCGGACGGGATCCCCGCGTCGGTAACCGATCCCTTCGGTGGCTCCGACGACGAGTACGAAGCCACCTTCACCCTGCTGGAGCGCCTCATCGAGCGCGCGCTCCGTCGATTGGAGCCCATCGTCGCACCATGACCCTCACCTCATCCACGCGGGTCCTCATGCTGCTGGGGGATCCCGTCAGCCACTCCCTCTCGCCCGTGGTTCAGAACACCGCTTGCGCCGAGGCCGACGTCGACGGCGTGTACGTCGCGGTGCGCTGTGCGGCCGACGACCTTGCGGGTCTCATGCGCGGCCTCGCGCGGGCCGGCGGCGGCGGCAACATCACGCTTCCGTACAAGGAGAAGGCGGCGGCGGTGCTGGACACCGCCAGCGAAGCCGTCCGGCGCACCGGCGCGTGCAACACCTTCTGGAGCGGGAAGGACGGACAAGTCCACGGCGACAATACCGACGTGGAGGGCTTCCGCCGGACCCTGCGGTCGTTCGTGGACGGATCGCCCGAAGGCATGCGGGTGCTGCTCCTCGGTGCGGGCGGGGCCGCCCGCGCCACCCTCATGGCCCTCCTCGAGGAACGGGTGGACCAGGTGGTGCTCCTGAACCGGAGCCCGGAACGCGCTCGCGCCGTGGCCCGGCGTATCGGGGGAGACCGGGCCAGAGTGGTGAGCCTGACCGAGGAGCTGAGGGGAGAGAGCTTCGACCTGGTGGTGAACGCCACACGGCTGGGCTTGTCGCCCGACGATCCCAGCCCCCTCGACTTCGAGCTCCTGCTCCGGGCCGGGGCGGCCATGGACCTGGTCTACGGACGCGTCGCCACGCCCTTCGTGCGGGCGGCGGAGGCCTTCGGCGTCCGTGCCACCGACGGCTCCGAGATGCTCGTGCAACAGGGGGCGGCATCCTTCGAGCGGTGGTGGGAGCGCCCCGCTCCGGTGGAGGCCATGCGCGAGGCATACCGCCTGAGGCAGGACGGGTGAGGGCGACGGAACTGGCCCGGAGCCTGTTCGACCTGCTTCTTCCCCGCGGCTGCGTGGCGTGCGGCGGATGGATCCCGGATGCTCGCGCGTCCTCGCTGGTGTGCGACCGGTGCCGCTCCCGAATGCCCAGAGCCCCATGGCCCCGGTGTCCGCGCTGCCATCATCCGCTGGGTACGGGCCGGCGGTCGGAGGAGACGTGCCGCGAGTGCACGGCGTGGCCGAAGGCCCTCCGGAGCGCCCGCTACGCATACGTCCTGGGCGCTCCGGCCGACGACCTGGTGCACGCGCTCAAGTACGAGGGATGGCGGGAGCTCGCCGACGAGATGGGCCGGGCCATGGCCGATGTGCTCCTCCCGGCGGACGCGAGGAGCGCGGCTCTGGCGGTCCCCGTACCCACCACCGCGGCACGACTCCGTCGGCGTGGATACAACCAGGCCGAGCTGCTGGCGCGAAGCATGGCCCGAGCCCTCGATCTTCCCCTGGTGACGGTGCTCGAACGCACCCGGGGAGGCTCCACTCAGGTCGCCTTGCACCCCTCTCAGCGCCGGGCTAACGTCAAAGGTGCCTTCGCGGTGCGGAGGGGTTTGGCCCCCCGCCTGCGGGGCGCGCACGTCCTCCTCGTGGACGACGTGCTCACCACCGGGTCCACCGCTGGCGCCGCGGCGACCGAGCTGGCCCGGGCAGGGGCGTCGGGGGTGACGCTGGTGACGTTCGCCCGGGCACTGCCCCGGTATCGGACGTCCTCCGTCTGAAGTCCCGGCGCGCCCGCGAGACAGTCACTCCATCTTGGCAATCTAGGAGCCACCATCCGATGGCCATCCGTGTAGCGATCAACGGGTTCGGGCGCATCGGCCGCCTCGTTCTGAGGAGCGCGAAGCAGGCCGGCAGCACCGATCTGGATTTCGTCGCCGTCAACGATCTGACGGACAGTCGTACCCTGGCACATCTCCTCAAGCACGACTCGGTGCACGGTCACTACCCGGGCACCGTGGAGGTCACCGACAAGGGCCTGCGCGTCGACGGGGACGATCTGCAGGTCTTCGCCGAACGGGATCCGGCGAAGCTGCCCTGGCGTGACCTGGGCGTGGACGTCGTCGTGGAGTCCACCGGGCTCTTCCGGTCCCGGGAGAAGGCCGCGGTGCATCTGGATGCCGGCGCACGCAAGGTCATCATCTCGGCGCCGGGAAAGAACGAGGACGTGAGCATCGTTCTGGGGGTGAACGAGGAGGCCTACGACCCCGCCAGTCACCACGTCGTCTCCAACGCCAGCTGCACCACCAACTGCTTGGCGCCGGTGGTCAAGGTGGTCCTGGACTCCTTCGGGTTCCGTCACGGGTTCATGACCACCGTGCACTCGTACACCAACGACCAGAACATCCTCGACCTGCCCCACAAGGACCTGCGCAGGGCACGTGCCGCCGCCATGTCCATGATCCCCACCACCACGGGTGCGGCGAAGGCCACCGGGGTGGTCATCCCGGCGGTGAAGGGTAAGCTCGACGGCATCTCCGTGCGGGTGCCCACGCCGGATGTCTCCGTGGTGGACCTGGTCGCCGTGGTCGAGAAGGACACCTCCGTGGAGGAGGTCAACGATGCCTTCAGAGCGGCCGCGGCAGGTGGCATGAAGGGCATTCTCGGGGTCAGCGAAGAGCCGCTGGTGTCCGTGGACTACACCGGCGACTCGCGCAGCAGCATCGTGGACCTCTCGTCCACCAACGTCCTGGACGGGCGCCTGGTCAAGGTGCTGTCCTGGTACGACAACGAGTGGGGCTATTCCTGCCGCGTCGTGGACCTGGTGAGCTATGTGGGGAAGCGGCTCGGAGCCGGCGCTCAGGGGTAGAAGGCAGGACCATGGACGATGTGCCGACCCTCCCGACCCCGGCCGTGCCGGGTGCCCACCGGTGGCATAGCTATCGGTGCCCGGTGTGCGGACACACCGACGAGGTGGATCTGGACGCCGGGCCCCAGGCGTGGGTCTCGTGCAGCCATTGCCATGCGGAGCTCGAGGTTGCAGTGCGCTCGCCGGAGGCGGCGGCCGCGGCGGTGAGAGTCGCCACCCGCCGCTGGCGGGTCCGGTGACGAGGCGGCGGGACCGAAGCGCACCCGAAGATCCCCGGCGAAAACAGCCCCCGCCGGGGGCCGAAGCCGGTAACGCGACGCCGGATTCCGCGTATACGGGGGCAATGCATACCCAACAGCGCGTGCCCGATTCAGGCCTACGAGCGGTTCCCGCGAACGTCCCGGGGAAGCTGCCCCAGGACTTCGAGGCCTGGTTCCACGACCACCGGAGCGTGGTCTACCGGTACGTGCGTTTCCGGGTGGCGACGAGGGAGGCGGCCGAGGACGTGACCTCGGACGTGTTCATGAAGGCGCTCCGCTCCCTCCACCGGTACAACCCCGATCTCGCCTCGCCCAGGACGTGGCTCCTGCGGATCGCGCGCAACGCCGTGACGGACCACCTGAGGTCCCTCAGGCGGCGTGGCTCGCTCCACGTCTCTCTGGACCGCGTGCCCGACCTGGTCGCGGAGCTCCCCTCCCAGGAGGAGAGAGTGGTCCGCGAGGAACGGATCCAGCGCCTGCTGAACGGGACTCAGACGCTCCGGCGGGCCGATCAGGAGATCGTTGCGCTCCGGTTCGGCTCGGGACTCGACAACAGCGAGATCGCGGAGCACCTGGGCATCAGCAACAACGCGGTGGCGGTGCGGCTCCACCGTGCGCTCAAGCGCCTCAAGGCAGCCGTGGAACGCCTCGAACGAGAGAGAATGCAGGAACATGAACGATAGATCGGACTCCGAAGGCATGGAGGTCCCGCGGGAGATGGCGGAGCTCCGGGAGGAGCTCGAATCCATCCGGTACGAGGAGCGACCGTCATTCGGGCCCGAGCTCGAAGCGGAGCTGGTCCGCGAGTGGGCTCAGCTCGGGCACGGAAGGCGGTGGGACTTCAAGCCTCTTCTTCTGGCGGCGAGCATCGCGGCCCTCCTGCTGGTGGCCGTGGGTGTCCCCTCGGCACGGGCGGCTCTGGTGCGGCTCGTCGACGTCGTGCAGACGCGCGTCATCCAGGCTGCCAAGCCCCGGCCCGAGTCCCGGACCGTGAACCGGCCTCTGACGGAGCAGGCGGCGCCGCCGGTCGCCGAGCCCCGAATGACCACTCCCGAGCGTCACACCCCGGCGCCGCCCGAGCCAAAGGCCCGGCCGTACGACGGCCCCGCCGCCACGCTGCCGAAGCTCATCGACCGTCCGGGCGTGGAGGCGCTCATCCGCCGCCACTATCCCATCGACCTGCAGCGTGCGGGAATCGGCGGCGTGGTGGGGCTTCAGCTCTGGGTGGACTCCACCGGCACCGTGAACGTGGTGGACCTCGCCAAGGGGTCGGGCCACGGGCGTCTGGACAAGGCGGCGCTCCAGGTCGCTCCCACGTTGCGCTTCGCTCCGGCACGCCGCCTCGGTCAGGCGGTGGGCACGTGGGTGCGGTTCGACGTACGCTTCCGGGTTCCGTCGGATGACAGCTTGAGCGCCTCCGACGGGGGCGCCACGGAGGGAGGAGGAAACCCATCCGCCGCGCTTCCGGAGGAGGTCCCCGAGTGGCGTGGCTCGGGGTCGTTGCCGATGCCCGTCGATCAAGAGGCGGGGGAGCTGCTCAGAAAGGCCATCGGCGACGACGCGCTCCTCCGGCGCCTCGGTCCCATCGACGCGATCCTCGACGGTGAGCCGCCGGCTGGCGTGCAGCCTACGGCGTGGCGGACCCGGGTGGGCGACGCGCTGGAGCACGCCATCATCCACGATCCGGACAACCCCGCGCCGTTCCTCGCTCTGGCCCGGCTTCGCCGGCGTCAGGGGCTGCAGACCGAGGCGCGCACCCTCTTCGAGCGTGGGCTGGAGCGCGCACGACGCGCACCCGCGGGCTCTTCACCGGCGATCCTCTCGGAGCTCGAGTACGAGCGGGGGACCCTGGTGAAGGAGAAGTGGCTGGCCTCCCGTTACCTGGGCCGCCTGCAGGCCGACGCCCTCTCCTCCGGGTCGTGCCCCCAGGCCCGCTCGTCCGGCGACGCCACGTCGGGGTACGTCCCCGTGGAGCAGCTCATCGCCTGGAACTACACGTGCCCCGCGCAGTTGGGGCATGCGATGGAGACGGCGTTCGAGCGCACCGGCAACCAAGACGTGGACGCCGACTACGTCATGATGGTGGGGTCGTTCCGGTCCGCGGTGGATGCGTATCCGGCTCATGTGGGGGCGAACGTCGAGCTGCTCCTCGAGCTCGCCGACGAGTGGCGCTGGAATGACGTCCTCGGTGGTGCCCGCCGGTTCGTGGCGGCATCCGGTGGACACCCCTACGGTCTGCTCCTGGAGGGCATCGCGCTTCAACGCCTCGGGCGCTCCGAGGAGGCGGAGAACCGCTTCCGCGTCGCGTTCCAGGATCTTCCCACCGACGAGGTCGCCGAGCTCCAGGACCCTAGCGCGCTCATGACTCCCGACCAGGCGGACCAATACCGCTCCCTGGGAGGAAGCGAGCGGGCGGCGTGGCTGCATGCGTTCTGGACGCAGCTGGATCCGATCCTCACGACCAAGGTCAACGAGCGCGAGGTCGAGCACTACGCACGCACCGCGTACGCCCACCTCCGCTTCGGGAGCGCGGCGTCCGACCCCGGGCGCGTGTGGGTGCGCTACGGCCGGCCCAACGAGGTCTGGGAAGTGGCCGATGCCAGCGGCGTACGCACGACGTTCTGGGATTACGGCAGCTCCGCGCCTGCGCTGACCTTCCGTCGCATGGCGTCCTCCGAGAGCATGAATCTCACGTCCGAGGGGAAGGCGTATCTGGGCGAGCTGAGCGGCGTCTTCCCGCAGCGCTACGGAGCGGATGCCCGGACGGTGTCGCCCCTCGCGGGGCAGGTGAGCCGATTCCGCGGCACCGTTCCGAGCCGCTCGGTGGTGTGGGTGAACAGCCAGGTGCCCGCGGGCTTCGCCACCGGCGAACGGGACACTCTCGATGTCGGCGTGTTCCTGCTGGGGGCCCACGGCGAGAAGCTGAGCTCGTCGGTGCGGAGGGTTCCCGCCGTCCCAGCCCCCCTCTCCGAGGTGTTGTCGGCGGGGCCCGACGTGAAGACCGTAGACATCGAGTTCTTCCATGGGCGTCTGGGCCAAGCGGCCTCGCTGAGACAGCCCGCGCACGGCCACGAGGGCGACCCGGGTATCACATACTCCGACGTGATGGTGGTGCACGTCGCGAACCCCGGCACGCAGGACGTGCGGCCCGATGCGTCCTGGGTCGTGCCCTATTCCCTCGGCGAGCCGGTGGCGGCGGACTCCGTGGGTCTGCTGTTCGAGCTCTATGGCCTGGAGAGCGCGGTGACGGAGTACCGCCTGCACGCCGAGCTGCAGGACCGCTCGACCGGTGCAGTCAGGCACCTGCCCATACGGCCCGCCGGATTTGACGGGTTTTCCACCGTCTGGGATCGGCGGCCGGCGAAGGAGGGGCCCACGCGCGAGTACGTGACGGCGGACCTGAGCGGCGTCCCCACCGGGCGCTATGTGCTCAAGGTGATTGCGGAGCTTCCCGAGGCCGGCCGCTCGCTGGTGATGACGCGCGATCTCGACCGGCGCTGACATCGGCGCGCCCGGTACGCCGTGGCGGCCGGGCTGCGGATTGGCCCGTCTTCGGGGACCCGGGCGGCGTACGCCCGGAGGCTTCGTCGCGTTAACTTCCGGGTTCCGCAATCCATGCCTTCTCAGGTCCCTCGAGCCATGAGCAAGAAGACCGTATCCGACATCGACCCGAGCACCCTCGCGGGTCGTACAGCTCTCGTGCGCGCCGATCTCAACGTGCCCGTCGAGAACGGCAGGATCACCGACGACCAGCGCATCCGCGCGTCGATTCCCACCCTGCGGCTGCTCACCGAAGCGGGAGCGCGCGTGATCCTCCTCTCGCACCTCGGCCGTCCCAAAGGTGCTCCGGACCCCGCGTTCTCCCTCGCCCCCGTGGCTGCGCATCTGGAGAAGCTTCTCGGACACCCAGTGAGGTTCGTTCCGGTGTCGGTGGGTCCGGAGGTGGATGCCGCCGCCGCCGAGCTCCGCGACGGCGATGTGGCGCTGCTGGAGAACACCCGATTCATGGCCGGAGACACCAAGAACGACCCGGACCTGGCCGCGTCGTGGGCGGCCCTGGCGAACCTGTTCGTGAACGACGCCTTCGGGACGGCGCACCGCGCCCACGCGTCCACGTCCGGGCTCGCCGAGGCGGTCGAGGCCCGGGGAGGTGAGGCGGTCGCCGGACTCCTCATGGCGCGGGAGCTCCGCTTCCTGGGCGACGCCCTGGACCATCCCGAGCACCCCTTCGTGGCGATTCTGGGCGGTGCCAAGATCTCCGGGAAGATCGAGGTCATCGACGCGCTCTTGCCACGTGTGGACCGGCTGCTCGTGGGCGGCGCCATGGCCAACACCTTCTTCAAGGCCCTGGGTCTGGAGACAGGTGCGTCGCTGGTGGAGGACGACCGCATCGAGGTGGCTCGGGAGACCCTCGAGCGTGCGGGTGAGCGCCTGTTGCTGCCGGTAGACTGCGTGGTGGCGGCGGAGATCGCGGACGGTGCGCAGACGAAGGTGGTCCAGCGCAGCCACGTGGGGAAGGGTGACCGCATCGGTGACATCGGCTCGGCCACGCGCGACGTCTTCGCCCGGGAGATCGCGGACGCCCGTACGGTGGTGTGGAACGGTCCCATGGGCGTGTTCGAGGTGGATGCGTTCGCGGGAGGCACGGTGGCCGTGGCCCAGGCGGTGGCCTCCGCGTGCGACGGTGGCGCTACGGCGGTGGTCGGAGGAGGGGACTCCGCCGCCGCGGCGCGCAGGGCCGGGGTCACCGAGCGGATCACGCACATCTCCACGGGTGGCGGCGCTTCGCTGGAGTTCCTCGCAGGCGATGCGCTGCCGGGGGTGGTGGCGCTGACGGAGAAGAGCTGATGGCCGTCGTGGCAGGGAACTGGAAGATGCACCACGGGCCCCGGGCCACCCGGGCGTTCTTCTCCTCTCTCACGCTCCCGTCCAACGCCGGAAGCCACGAGATCCTTGTCTTTCCCAGCGCCGTGTCCCTGGCGGCCGCCGTGGCCGCCCCCGAGCGTGATCCCCTCGTCCAGCTCGGGGTCCAGAACATCCACTGGGAGGACAAGGGCGCGTTCACGGGCGAGATCTCGGCCTCCATGGCCCGCGAGGCCGGGGCGGCGTTCACCCTCGTCGGCCACTCCGAGCGCCGACACGTCTTCGGGGAGACCGACGAGGAGGTGGCGCGCAAGTTCAAGGCGGCTCGACAAGCCGGGCTGGTTCCCGTGGCGTGCGTCGGCGAGACATTGGAGGAGCGTCGCGCGAACCGGGTCGAGGAGGTCATCCTGCGCCAGTTGGACGCGGTGCTGTCCTCCGTGGACTCGGCGGAGGGCCGGTTCCTTCTGGCCTACGAGCCCGTGTGGGCCATCGGGACCGGGGAGACGGCGACCCCCGCCGACGCGGCCGCGGCCCACGGGACGCTGCGGGCTCGGCTGGATGAGGCCCTGGGCCCGTCCCGCGCCGCGCGCGTACCCATCCTCTACGGGGGAAGCGTCAAGCCGGGGAACGCCCGCGAGCTGTTGACCGCGTCGAACGTCGACGGGGTCCTCGTGGGAGGCGCCAGCCTCGACGCGGCCTCCTTCGCGGCGCTGGTGGAAGCCGCGGGCTGAGCCGCACGCCGTTGACACTCCCATACGCCCCATCCAGCTTTCAAAGCTGGTCCAGATAACCTCTCCACGGTCGAACGATGTACGGATTCCTCCTCGCCATTCTGGTTCTCGACGGCCTCCTTCTCTGTGTCGTCGTCCTGCTTCAGTCGGGCAAGGGCGGAGGCCTCGCTGCCATGGGCGGGGGCGCCGCCATGACCGAGGGGTTGCTGGGGGGCCGTCAGGCCACCACGCTGCTGACGCGGACCACGTGGACCACCGGCACCATCTTCATGGTGCTCTCCCTGGTCCTGGCCATCATGTCGTCAAGGGCGCAGCAGCCGCAGTCGGTGATCCAGGTGAACACACCCGCCACGGAAGCGGCGCCGCAGCCGGTCCTTCCGGGGCTCGGCGGGAGCACGGGCCCCGCCGCCGCCACCGGTAGCGCGGGCACGACGGGCGCCGGGGGGTCGACCGGTGCGCCCGCCCCCACCGGGAACTCGGGCCGCTGAAACCGGTCGACAAGACCCGGCGCGGCGAGGCCGTCACCTTCCTCGAGGCCGTCAGCGAGGCGCTCTTCGAGGAGATGGAGCGGGATGACCGGGTCCTGCTCCTGGGGGAGGACATCGGGGCCTACGGCGGCGCCTTCAAGGTGACGCGCGGCTTCCTGGAGCACTTCGGGGCCCGGCGCGTCGTCGATACGCCCATCGCGGAAGGCGGCTTCACGGGCGCGGCCGCGGGTGCAGCCCACATGGGCCTGCGCCCCGTGGTGGAGATGCAGTTCATGGACTTCGCCTCTCCCGCCTACGACGTCATCACCAACTACGTCGCCACATCGGCGTACCGCGGCGCGGGACCTCTTCCCCTGGTCATCCGCGGGCCCGTGGGAGGAGGCAATCGCGCCGGGCCCTTCCACTCGCAGAACGTCGAGATGGCGTTCTTCCACACGCCGGGGCTCAAGATCGTCTATCCGAGCACGGCGTACGACGCCAAGGGACTCCTCAAAGCGGCGATCCGGGACGATGCGCCGGTGATCTTCGAGGAGCACAAGGGCCTGTACCGGGCTCCCGCCCTGCGCGAGGTGCTCCCGGACGAGGACTACGAGGTGCCCCTCGGCAAGGCGAGGATCGCGCGGGAGGGGCGGGATCTGACGGTGGTAACGTACGGCGCCATGGTGCACCGGACCCTGGAGGCCGCCCGCGCGCTCCAGGCGGAGGACGAGATCGAGCTCGAGGTGCTGGACCTGCGTACCCTGCTGCCCCTGGACGAAGAGGCCGTCGTGGCCAGCGTCCAGAGGACGGGAAAGCTGCTCGTCGTCCACGAGGACACGCGCACCGGCGGCATCGCCGGCGAGATCGGCATGCGCGTGAGCGAGCGGGCTTTCGAGTGGCTGGACGGGCCCATCCTGCGGGTCACCGCCATCGACGCGCCCGTACCCTACGCGGCCTCGTTGGAAGACGCGTTCCTGCCGCAGGTCGCCGACATCGCGGCTGCGGCGCGTTACCTTGCGAGGTATTGAGGCTCCAGGATTCAGCGGATCATCGACGGGAAGCCGAGGGTAAGGGAGCGCGACCCTTCCGACCCGACAACAGCGGAGAGCACGAGCGTGGCCCGCATCGAAGTCCCCATGCCCCAGATGGGTGAGTCCATCGCCGAGGGCACCGTCTCCAAGTGGCTGAAGAAGGTGGGTGAGGCCGTGCAGCGCGACGAGCCGATCCTGGAGATCTCCACCGACAAGGTGGACGCGGAGATTCCGGCGCCCTCGTCCGGCACGCTGGTCGAGATCGTGGTGAGCGAAGGCGCGACGGTGGAGGTGGGGACCGTGGTCGCCTACATCGACTCCGACGGGGGGCCGCCGGCCACCAACGGGAAGCCGGCCGCCGAAGCGGCGCCTGCGGAGTCGAAACCCGCTGAAGAGTCCTCGCCACGGGAGCCCACCCCGTCGATGCCGCTGCCGCCGCCCGCGTCGCCGCCGCCCGCGGCTCCCTCGCCGGCAGCGGCGCCCGCGAGCTCCGCGCCTGCACCTGCCGGGGCCGGGGTCCAGGCTCCCGACTCGGCCGAGGAGCGCATGCGGACCCGCTCGACTCCCGTGGTGCGACGGATCGCCGAGGAACATGGCATCGACATCTCGGCGATTCCGGGCACCGGCCACGCCGGCCGTGTGACCAAGAACGACATCCTCGGGTTCATCGAGTCGGGCAAGGAGCCCACCAGGCCCGGCCAGACCGCCGTCGGGACGGCCCCGGCACCCTCTGCGGCTCCCTCCTCGCCCGCGGTCGTCACCTCGGCACCAGGGACCGCCACTCCGGCTCCCGCCGCCGCGCCCTCCGAGCTGTGGGAGCGCTTCTACGGCGAGGTTCGACATCCGGAGTTCCCGATTCGCTCCGCGGATCGGGTCGAGGCCATGGACAAGATCCGTCGGCTCACGGCGGAGCACATGGTGGTGGCGAAGCGCATCGCGCCCCACGTGCACTCCTTCATCGAGATCGACTTCACGGCCATCGACCGGATCCGCAGCGCGAACCGGCAGCGGTGGGAGGAGCAGGGGGCCCGGGTCAGCTACACCGCCTTCGTGGCATGGGCGGCTTCCCGGCTGCTGCGCGAGTTCCCCATGGTCAACTCCACGGTGTCGGGCAACAACGTGATCTACCGGGGCAACGTGAACCTCGGCATGGCGGTGGACCTGAACCCGGGCCTCATCGTACCGGTCATCAAGGACGCCGACGAGCTCGGCCTGGTGGGCATCGCCAGGAAGCTCGTCGACCTCGCCGAGCGTGCCCGCTCCCGGCAGCTCAATCCGGACGAGATCCAGGGGGCGACGTTCTCCATCACGAACCCCGGAGTGCTCGGCACGCTCGTGGGGATGCCGGTGATCCCCAAGGGAACCTCCGCCATCCTGGGCACCGGTGCCATCGAGAAGCAGGTCGTGGTGGTGCAGGACCCCGCGACCGGAGACGACGCCATGGCCATCCGCAAGAGAGCCCTCTTCTCGTTGGGCTACGACCACAGGATCGTGGACGGGGCGGACGCGGCGCGCTTCCTCGCGCGTCTCAAGGAGGTTCTCGACGCGTTTCCGGAGGACGCGTAGCCACGACCCGCCCGGAAGGAGTGGGGGATTCCGTCCGCGGCCTCACCGTGAGACGCCTGGGGGTCGTTCCCTACGCCCAGGCCCTGGCCCTGCAGGAGCGTCTCGTGTCGGAGCGCCGCAGCGGTCGCGTCGGCGACATGCTCCTCCTGTTGGAGCATCCCCACGTCATCACCATGGGGAGCTCGTCGGATCCCGAGCACGTCCTGGTGAGCGCCGAGGAGCGGGACCGTAGGGGTATCGACCTCGTCGAGGTCGGGCGGGGAGGCGACGTGACGTACCACGGCCCGGGCCAGCTCGTGGGCTACCCCATCCTCGACCTCAAGCCGGGCAGAAAGGACCTGCACCGGTACCTGAGGGATCTGGAGGAGGTGATCATCCGCGCCGCCGGATCCCTGAGTGTGGCGGCCCATCGCTCTCCCGGGCTCACGGGGGTGTGGACCGCCACGGGGAAGCTGGCAGCCATAGGGGTGCGGGTCTCTTCCGGATGGATCACCTCTCACGGATTCGCCCTCAACGTGTGCAACGACCTTTCCTGGTTCGGGACCATCGTGCCGTGCGGCATCCATGATCGCGACGTCACGTCGCTGAGCCGCGAGCTGGGCCGTGAGGTCACCCTGGACCAGGCCTCCGAAGCGGTCCTCGAGGCGTTCGGGGACGTCTTCCAGAGGGCCGCGTTGTAGCGCATACAACACTTTGCCTGGAGCGGAGGGCACCTTCCACATGCTTCGCGGCGTGTTCGTTTCACAAGTTCTACTTGTCACGAGCCCCGCGATCCGGGAAGGGATGTTTCCGAATTCGTCTGTTTACAGGGTCCCTGGAACGGTCTCGAATCGAGTTCCTGTGTTACGCATATGTTACTGTCATATAACGAATTACGACGTGTCATATATTTCGCCATCTGTTTCCCGACGAACCCCTTGCACCCGGCATGGCGGGGAGGTATTCATACGTCGCGTTTCGGATGCGGCTCATCGAGATCGATGGCGATGGTCATCCCTCACGATGAATCCGAAAGGCAGCCATCGGGCGCGACGGCGTAACGATGGCGAGCAAACCGGGGCTTGGGATACCCGGGGAGCACGGCAGAGAGGTCGCTGGCCACTGCCGAAGAGGCCCTCAGACGAATTCGGAGGGTGCCCCCTGCCGCCGACCGCGCGGCACGAAGGGGGGAGAAGGGAAGGAGGCCCGGCCGCCCTCACACGGGCGGTCCCAAGCAAGGACCTGGATTCCCGCCAGCGCAGTAGGGAGGTCCGCCGGACACAGTGTGAAGTGACTGGACGGCTCCTTCAAGTGAAACGGCCCGAGCGCCTTGCGCGTCTCGGGCCGTTTCGATTTCCCCCCCCACGAGACGGACTCCTCCCCGGGGACGCGGCCGGTCTCATGCGTCGTGGGCCACGCTCACCGAGCGTAGGTCAGGCCTCCGGCGGCAGATCCTCCCGAAACTCCAGGTAGCGGCCTCGCTCGCGCTGCCCCGCAAGCCAGTCGTCGAAGCTGGAAGGCACCAGTCCTCCCGAGGACGACCGCTCCCGAGCCGCGGTGGTGGCCAGGAAGTTCGCGTACTCGTTGCGTGGATGGCCGGCATGCCCGCGAAGCCACCGCACGCGGACGTCGTGGCGGGCCAGCGCGGCGTCCAGCTCCTTCCAGAGGGCGAGGTTCTCGATGGGTCCACTCCGTCGGCGCCATCCCCGTCGCTTCCATTCGGGGAGCCACTCGCCGATTCCCTTCACCAGGTACTGACTGTCGGAGACGAAGTGCACCACGCAGGGTCGCTTCAGGCTACGCAGGGCTTCGAGGGCAGAGCGCAGCGCCATGCGGTTGTTGGTGGTGTCGGGCTCCCACACCCAATAGTCCCGCCGCTCCCACATGGTGTTCCCCCAGACCTCCACGAGACCCGCGGCACCACCCGGGTTGGCCCGATTGCGGAACTGGTTTCCCAGGCAGGACTCGTCGGCGTGGACGTAGACCGTGTCGCGAGGCATGGCGGGTCGGGGATTCATGGGTGAAGCGGCAAGGTAACCCCCGGCGGATACGTGGGGGAGGCCGCCGTGCCACCCGTTGCGGCGGGCGGACAGGCGCCTAGCTTCTTCCGCGACGACGCCTGCACCCTCGCTCAGGAGCCTCCACTACCTTGCGACGCCGCGCCTACCTCCTTCTGGAAGATGGTCGCCGCTTCGACGGGACCGCGCTGGGTGCCGAGGCCCCCGCGGTCGGCGAGGTGGTGTTCAACACCTGCATGAGCGGCTACCAGGAGGTGCTCACCGACCCGTCCTACACCGGCCAGTTGGTGGCGATGACCTATCCCCTCGTGGGCAACTACGGTGTGAACGACGAGGACTCCGAGTCCCCGGCCCCGCAGGTGGCGGGGTTCATCGTCCGAGAGGCCTCGCGCCTGGCGTCCTCATGGCGCGCTCGCGAGAGCCTGCACGAGTACCTGAGCCGGCACGGGGTAGCCGGGATCGCGGACGTGGACACGCGGGCGCTTACGCGACATATACGCGCCCAGGGTGCCATGCGGGGCGCCGTTGTCCCCGCAGACGCACAGCCGGCCGAGGTGATGGGACGGATCCAGGGCCACCCCCGGATGGAGGGCCTCGACCTGGCGTGCGGGGTCTCCACCGCGGAGCCCTACGAGGTCGCGGCCATGGGATCCGAGCGCTTCCACGTCCTGGCCTACGACTTCGGCGTCAAGGCGCACTCGCCACGCCTCCTGGCTGAACGCGGGTGCAGGGTGACGGTGATTCCGGCGGACACACCCTTCGAGGAGATCCTCGCGGAAGCGCCTTCGGGGCTCTTCGTGTCCAACGGCCCCGGGGACCCCGCAGCGGTGGAGAAGGCGTCCGAGGCGATCCTGGGCCTCGCCCGGGCCGACGTTCCGGTGTTCGGCATCTGCCTGGGTCACCAGCTCATCGCCAGGGCTTTCGGCGCGAGCACCTACAAGCTCCCGTTCGGTCACCACGGGGGGAACCATCCGGTGAGGAACCTGGACGGGGATACCGTGGAGATCACCTCCCAGAACCATGGATTCGCCGTGCGCGCCGGGGAAGGGGACACCATCCCGGGAGCCCCCGGCCTGCGCCTGACCCACGTCAACCTGTACGACGGCACCGTAGAGGGGGTGGCGCATCGTGAGCTCCCCGTCTTCTGCGTCCAGTACCACCCCGAAGCGGCGCCCGGGCCCCACGACAGCCGATACCTCTTCGACCACTTCGCCGCTCTGATGGAGGAGCGGACGACGGGTTGAGCCGTCTCCTTCCGGCGGCGCAAGTCTGCGCGTGACAACAACTCAACGGTTCTTGCGGCCGTTTCCGGGCAGCGTTACCGTCTCCGTCGAAGGCTTGGTCGAAACGGGTCGACGGGCCCGTGGGCCAGCCCGAGCCACGGCGACATCCTCTGGAGGAAGCATGACCAAGGCGGACCTCGTCGAGCAGGTGGCCGAAGCCATCGGCCCTGGGATCACGAAGAAGGACTGCGCCCTCGTGGTGGACGGCTTCCTCAACGCGTTGAAGCGCGCCCTCGCCAACGGCGAGAACATCGAGATCCGTGGCTTCGGGACGTTCAAGGTGCGCAGACGCAAGACCCGCATCGCCCGCAATCCGCGCACGGGAGACCCCGTCGAGGTCCCATCCCGAAGCGTCCCCGTCTTCAAGCCGTCCAAGCATCTGCGCAGTCGTGTGGCCAAGCGGGATCTGGCCACAGGCTGACGCGTCCCCGCGGGCCACCACGAGCCCCACGAGCGCCGCATGAGAGCCAGCCATTTAACGGACCCCTCCCGGAAGGCGTCTGATCGTCGGTGAAGACGGACGCGTCGGGCGAGGCCATCACAGACGCCGAGCTCGTCCGTCGGGGTCGGGAGGGCGACGAGATCGCCCTCGGGGAGCTCGTGGATCGGCATCAGGCCGCCGCATTCCGGGTGGCATTGTCGCTGGTGGGAGACGGGGATCTGGCGCAGGACGTGGTGCAGGACGCGTTCTTGAGGGCGTTCAGGGGCCTGAGGGGCTTCCGCGGTGACGCGACGTTCCGGACGTGGCTCCTGACCATAACGGCCAACACGGCCAGGGGGGCGCTGAGGAGGCAGGGACGCAGGAGGGAAGCGAGGTTGGAAGCCGCGGGGCCCGTGCCGGCCGAGGACATGGATCCGCACGAGAGTGTGGCGGTGGGGGAGGCGGCGGAACGGGCGAGGGCGCTGTTGCAGGAGCTGCCGGAGAAGCAGCGGCTGGCCGTCCAGCTGCGGATCGACGAGGGGCTGAGCTTCAGGGAGATCGGAGACATCATCGGGTCGAGTGAAGGTGCCGCCAGAGTGAACTACTTCCACGGCATCCACAGGCTGAGGGAGTGGATGGAATGACCGACGTGCGCTGCGAGACGGCTCGGGAGCTGATCCCGGACCTGGTGGGGGGGCGGTTGGGCGCCGCGGAAGCGTCGCGGGTCGCCGCCCACCTGGAGACGTGTGCAGATTGCCGCGCCGAAGCCGAGCTGGTGCAGTTGCTCTATGTCGCCCGCCCGCAGGTGCCCGAGAGCGTGACCGGGCGCGTGCTCGCGGCGGTGCGCGCCGATGCTCCGCATGGACGGCGCCCCTGGTGGGGCCTGGCGGCAGCGGCGGTGGCGGTGCTCGCTCTCGGAATCGGCGTCGCGTCGAGGAGCGGGAGGGACACGGAGACGGTGGTGCCCGGCTTCGTGGCGCAGGGAACCTCCACCACCGGAGCCTGGGTCAGCGACAACGGCATGGTCGCCGGAGCGCCGGCCCTCGACGGGCTCTCCGACGAGGCCCTGCAGGCGCTTCTCGAAGAGTTGGAGAGCAATGGGACGGGAGGTTCGGCATGACGGACCCACGTCGATGGATCGCGGGAGGTGCGCTGATGCTGGCCCTGGTGGTCTCTCCGCTGGCAGCGCAACGGCTGCCCATGCGGGCCGGCCCCGGAGCGCAGAGGAACCGTCAGGAGCTGGAGCAACGCATCAGGGCTCGCTTCGCCCAGATGATCAAACAGCGGCTCGGCCTGGACGACGAGACCGCCAGCGCGCTCGACAGCACGGTGCAGGCCTTCCGGCCGGAACGCGAGCAGCTGGCCCGGGATCAGGAGGCCCTGCGCAAGCGGGTGCAGGCGTTCAACATCGAGGGCAACGGCTCCGACCCGGAGGCCCAGCAGCTCCTGGATCGCATGAGCGAGCTCCGGCAGCGCGAGAACCAACTCTACCAGAGCGAGCAGGACAGCCTGAGGAAGGTGCTTTCACCCTCCCAGCTGCTGCGCTTCAACCTCATGCGCGATCAGCTTGCCCAGCGGATCCAGCAGCTCCGCATGGGTGGCATGATGGGTGGGGGCCGAGGCCTCCGCGGACGGGGCGGCGGTGACGGGGGTGGTGGGATTCCCCAGGCTCTCGGAGGGGGGCTCCCGGGCCTCGATCCCCCGCTGTGGGGCTGGTCCGGGATGCCGTAACCCGGCCGAGCCGCGGGTGGACGACCTCTCCCGACGGAACGCTGGCGCTCCGCAGGGGGTTGTTCTAGCGTCGTACTCACTCCTTCTGCCCCTCCCAACCCTGGGTACCATGGCCCTGGCTGTCCGAACCCTGTTCTTCGCCGCCTACCGGGACCTCGTGCGCACGTCCGAGCTCCCCCTGGAGTTGGCGGACGGGGCCACCGTGGCCGACCTCGTCGCCGAGCTGCGCAGCCGGGGCGGCCCGTTTGCCC
Source organism: Gemmatimonadota bacterium (assembly GCA_022340865.1). GTDB lineage: Bacteria > Gemmatimonadota > Gemmatimonadetes > Longimicrobiales > Gaopeijiaceae > SZUA-318. The sequence continues at coordinate 42,937 of JAJDNC010000049.1, read as the reverse complement.
ACCTCCCGCCGGATCCGGCGGTGGCGGTGAACCGTGTGTACGCATCCGCGTCGCAGCCGCTGGGAGAGGGTGACGAGGTGGCGTTGATTCCGCCCGTCGCGGGCGGATAGCCACGGTGCCCACGATGATCCGCGCCGACGTCGTAAGGGGGCCCATCGATACCGCCGAGGTGCTGGCGGGCGTCGGCGATGCCGGCGACGGTGCCGCGCTCCTCTTCGTCGGCACGGTGCGCAACCACGCCGGAGGCCGCCCGGTGGACGGCATCACCTACGACGCATACGAGGCGATGGCCCGGGAGGTGCTCCGCGCCATCGCCGGCGAGGCCGCCGAGATCCTCGGCACCGAGCGCGTGGCGGTGGTCCACCGGATCGGAACTTTGAAGGTCGGCGAGGTGAGCGTCGCCATCGCGGTCTCCAGCCCTCACCGGGCGGAGGCGTACGAAGCGTCGCGATATGTCATCGAGGAGATCAAGAAGCGGCTCCCCGTCTGGAAGAAGGAGCACTACTCGAGTGGCGAGGAAGCGTGGGTGGGGGGGGCTGTGCCCGCTCCCGTCGGGCCGGCAGACCACCGATGATCGACCAGTTCGGACGCCGTATCGAGTACCTGCGCGTCTCCGTCACGGACAAGTGCAACCTGCGCTGCGTGTACTGCATGCCGCTGCACGGGATGCCCTGGATGCGTCATGCGGAGCTCCTCACCTACGAGGAGATCGAGCACATCGTGCGCATCATGGCCGGCATGGGACTGCGCCGCGTGCGCATCACCGGCGGCGAGCCCCTGGTGCGCAAGGACCTGCCGGAGCTGGTCCGCATGATCGCGGGGGTGCCGGAGATCGACGACCTGAGCCTTTCCACGAACGCCGTGCTCCTGGCGGAGCACGCGGAGACGTTGCGTCAGGCGGGCATCCGTCGGGTCAACGTGTCCCTGGACTCCCTCCGCCCCGAGCGGGTGGACGAGATCGCCCGTCGAGCCGGGTCGTTCTCCCGGATCATGGCGGGCTTCGAAGCGGCGGAGCGGGTGGGATTCGACCCCATCAAGGTCAACGTGGTCCTCATGAAGGGGGCCAACGACGACGAGATCGAGGACTTCGCGGCCATCACGCGTGAGCGTCCCTGGCACGTGCGCTTCATCGAGCTCATGCCGACGGGCTCGAACCTCGAGCTCAGCGCGAAACAGTTCTTCTCCTGCCAGGAGGCCCTGCGCCGACTGCGCGCCGTGGATCGCCTGGAGCCCGTGGCGGGCCCCCGGGGCAACGGGCCGGCGCTCTATCATCGCTTTCCGGGCGCGCCCGGCACGGTGGGGGTGATCACCCCCATGAGCCACACGTACTGTGACAGGTGCAACCGCATGCGCCTCACGGCCGACGGCCACCTGCGCCCCTGCCTCTTCGGGAGCCTGCAGACGAACCTGCGCGATCCGCTCAGGGCCGGGGAGGACGTGGCCCGCCTCATCGAGCAGACACTCTCGGTGAAGCCGGAGCGCCACAACCTGGTGCAGGGGAGCGTGCAGGGGTCCGGAGGGCTCGTGGCCCTCTCCCAGACCGGGGGCTGAGCACCGGCTCGGTCGCGCGGCCGCTCGCTCGGGGCATCCCCGGCCTCGCGTCCAAGGCCGCGCCACCACGACGCGGCGCCCACCACCGGCGCCGAGCCGGATACCCACCGAGCCCCCGGCGCATCCCCGTGTCGGGCATCTCCCCGGCCCGCCGTGATGAGCCTCTCCGCGCCGGCGGCGCCGCGTTGACACCCCTCCCGATCTTCGGATACGTTCGTTCATCTGCATAGACCTATCCTGCCCGAAAGGGGCTTCCACGAACATGAGCGTGAAAAAGATCACAGTGGTCGGCGGCGGTCACGTTGGCGCTACGTGCTCCCAGCTGTTGGCCATGAAGGAGCTCGCCCGCGAGGTCGTCCTCCTCGACATCCTCGAGGGTGTGCCCATCGGCAAGGGACTCGATCAGTGGGAGAGCGCTCCCATCGAGCGCTTCGACTCTCTGGTCTACGGCGCCAACGACTACGACAAGGCCAAGGGATCGGACATCTTCATCGTCACCGCGGGCGTGCCCCGCAAGCCGGGGATGAGTCGCGACGACCTCCTCAAGGTCAACGCGGGCATCGTCGAGTCGGTGTCCAAGGAGATCAAGCGCGTCGCGCCGAAGTCCATCGTCATCATCGTCTCCAACCCCCTGGACGTCATGGCCCAGGTGGCGCTGGAGACGACGGGCTTCCCGCGGGAGCGCGTCATCGGCATGGCGGGGGTGCTGGACTCCGCTCGGTACCGGTCGTTCATCGCCCTCGAGCTCAACATGAGCGTCGAGGACATCCAGGCGTTGGTCCTCGGGGGCCACGGAGACACCATGGTGCCTCTGGCCAGCTATGCTTCCGTGAGCGGAATTCCGCTCACGCAGCTCGTGCCGCAGGACCGCATCGACGCGATGCTGGAGCGCACCCGGAAGGGTGGCGGTGAGATCGTCGGTTACCTGAAGACGGGAAGCGCGTACTATGCGCCCGCGGCGGCCGCGGTCCAGATGACCGAGGCCATCGTAAAGGACAAGCGCCGCATCCTACCGTGCGCGGCGTGGCTGCAGGGAGAGTACGGGATGAAGGATCTCTTCCTCGGAGTTCCCTGCTTGCTGGGCGAGGGTGGCCTGAAGAAGGTCATCGAGGTGGAGTTGAGCGCCGCGGAGAAGGCGGCGCTGGCCAAGAGCGCCGAGGCGGTGCGGTCGGTGATCGCCGCCTGGAAGGCGCTCGGCTAGTGTTCCGCCCGACAAATGCGGTGAGCACCGAGGGCGTCGATGCGCCGCGCTGGCAAGGCGCGACGACGAGTCGTAGCAGCGCTACGGCGAGGAGGAGCAACGCCGCCAGAGCGGATGTAGCGGCGCACGAATGCCATCGCATTTGTGGGACGGGACACTAATACCCTCCCACGAATTTCGGCCGGCCCGGCCGGGGCCGCCCGCCCCGGCCGGGCTTCTTGTTGCATTCGACAGGAGTCGTGATGCGCCGGGTCGTTGCGTTGTACCGGTCGTCCGTGGGGAAGAAGATCCTCATGGCAGTCACCGGCTTCATCTGGATCGGGTTCCTCGCGGGCCACATGCTCGGGAACCTCAAGGCATTCCAGGGAGCCGGGGCCTTTGACACCTACGCCCACCACCTGCGGATCCTGGGCGAGCCCATTCTCCCCTACAAGGGCTTCCTGTGGATCTTCCGTGCGGTGATGTTCCTGGCGTTGGTCATCCACGTCCTGCTCTCGTGGCAGACTTCCCGCCTGAGCTGGGCGGCCCGCACCACGAAGTACAGGAGGCAGGAGAGCCTCAACTTCGACTTCGCGTCGAGGTGGATGCGCTGGACCGGGGTGCTGATCCTCGTGTTCCTGGTCTACCACATCCTCAACATGACCACGGGGACCCTGCACGCCGGCTTCGAGGCGGAGACCACCACCCAGAGCTTCGCCTTCCACAACCTGGTTACCGGCCTCGGCAATCCGTGGGTGGCGGCCATCTACATCGTGGCCATGGTGGCGATCCTCTTCCACCTGTGGCACGGCGTCTGGAGCCTCTTCCAGACCCTGGGGGCGAGCCACCCGAAGTACGTGGGCTGGCGGCGGCCCATCGCGGTCGTCGTGTCCATCGTGATCTTCTTCGGGTTCGTGTCGATCCCGATGGCGATCCTGACCCGCATCGTACACCTGCAATAGCGGAGGCCTGACCGTGAACCTCGACGCCAAGATCCCGGCGGGCCCCATCGAACAGAAGTGGGACAAGCACCGCTTCGACATGAAGCTGGTCAACCCCGCCAACAAGCGGAGATACGACGTCATCGTCGTGGGTACCGGCCTCGCCGGCGCCTCCGCTGCGGCCACCATGGCCGAGCTCGGCTACCACGTGAAGTGCTTCACCTTCCACGACTCGGCGCGCCGGGCCCACTCCATCGCGGCTCAGGGCGGTATCAACTCCGCCAAGAACTACCAGGGAGACGGGGACAGCATCTTCCGCCTCTTCTACGACACCGTGAAGGGCGGCGACTTCCGCTCCCGCGAGGCCAACGTCTACCGCCTCGCCCAGGTGAGCCTGAACATCATCGACCAGGCCGTGGCCCAGGGCGTTCCCTTCGCCCGCGAGTACGGCGGGCTCCTGGCCAACCGCTCCTTCGGGGGCGCCCAGGTGTCGCGCACCTTCTACGCTCGCGGCCAGACCGGCCAGCAGCTCCTGCTGGGCGCCTACCAGGCGCTCAAGAGGCAGGTGGCGCTGGGCATGGTGGAGCTGCACACGCGCCACGAGATGCTGGACGTGGTGGTGGTGGACGGCGTAGCCCGGGGGATCGTCACGCGGGACCTGGTGAGCGGAAAGGTGGAGAGCTGGGCCGGGCACGCGGTGGTGCTGGCCACGGGCGGCTACTCCAACGTCTTCTTCCTGTCCACGAACGCGAAGGGCTGCAACGTCACCGCCACGTGGCGGGCGTCGAAGCGCGGGGCCGGATTCGCCAACCCGTGCTACACGCAGATCCATCCCACGTGCATCCCACCCGCCGGAGACTACCAGAGCAAGCTTACGCTCATGAGCGAGTCGCTCAGGAACGACGGGCGCATCTGGGTTCCCAAGGAGGCCGGGGATTCCCGGCGGGCCGCGGAGATCCCCGAGGGGGAGCGCGATTACTACCTCGAACGCTTCTACCCGAGCTTCGGAAACCTGTCGCCCCGGGACATCTCGTCGCGCCGGGCCAAGGAGATGGTGGATACCGGCCACGGCGTGGGACACATGAAGAACGGCGTCTTCCTGGACTTCAAGGACGCCATCGCGCGCCTGGGGCAGGACGTCATCGCCGAGCGGTACGGCAACCTCTTCGAGATGTACGAGAAGATCACCGGGGAGAACCCGTACCAGGTGCCCATGCGCATCTACCCTGCGCCCCACTACACCATGGGCGGCTTGTGGGTGGACTACAACCTCATGAGCACGGTGCCCGGCCTCTTCGTGCTGGGCGAGGCGAACTTCTCGGACCACGGTGCCAACCGCCTGGGGGCGAGCGCCCTCATGCAGGGCCTGGCCGACGGTTACTTCGTGGCACCCATGACCGTGGGCAACTACCTGGCAGGCGTCCCGCGGGAGCCGGTCAATGCCGACCACGCGGCCTTCCGGGACGCCGAGCAGGGCGTCCATGAAAAGACGAGCCGCCTTCTCGGCGTGAACGGGAGCAAGACGGTGGACGAGTTTCACATCGAGCTCGGCCGTCTCATGTGGGAGAAGTGCGGCATGGAGAGGAGCGGGGCCGGCTTGAAGGAGGCGCTGGCCAAGATCCCGGAGATCCGGGAGCGCTTCTGGAGGGAGGTCCGGGTGCCGGGCTCCGGCGACACGCTGAACCAGTCGCTGGAGAAGGCCGGCCGCGTGGCCGACTTCCTGGAGTTCGCGGAGGTGATGTGCTGGGATGCCCTCACCCGCGACGAGTCGTGCGGCGCCCACTACCGCGTCGAGCACACCACGCCCGACGGTGAGGCCAAGCGTGACGACGAGAACTTCGCGTTCTCGTCGGTATGGGAGTTCAAGGGCGTGGGCGAGAAGCCCGAGTTGCACAAGGAGCCCCTGGAGTTCGAGTACGTCAAGCTCTCCACGAGGAGCTACAAGTAATGAACCTGACCCTACATGTCTGGCGGCAGGCCGGATCCTCCGCCCCGGGGCGCTTCGAGACGTATCAGGCGAAGGACGTGAGCGAGCACGCCTCCTTCCTGGAGATGCTCGACCTGGTGAACGAGGACCTCACACGCGAGGGCAAGGAGCCCATCGCCTTCGAGCACGACTGTCGGGAGGGGATCTGCGGGTCGTGCGGCATGATGATCAACGGGGTGCCCCACGGACCCAACAAGATGGTGGCGACGTGCCAGCTCCATATGCGGTTCTTCCACGACGGCGACGTCATCTGGATCGAGCCGTTCCGGGCCACGGCGTTCCCGGTCGTCCGCGACCTGGTGGTGGACCGGAGCGCGTTGGACCGCATCATGGACGCAGGGGGCTACATCTCCGTCCGGACGGGAAGCGCGCCCGACGCCAACGCGCTTCCCATACGCAAGCACGAGTCCGACCTGGCCATGGACGCGGCGCAGTGCATCGGATGTGGCGCGTGCGTGGCGGCGTGTCCGAACGCGTCGGCCATGCTCTTCACGTCTGCGAAGGTGAGCCATCTCGGAATGCTGCCCCAGGGCCAGCCCGAGCGGTGGACCCGCGTGGTGGACATGATCGCCCAGCACGACCTGGAGGGCTTCGGCACGTGCACCAACCACGGAGCGTGCCAGGAGGCGTGCCCCAAGGGGATCAGCGTCGACTTCATCGCCCATTTGAATCGGGACCTGCTCAAGTCGAGCTGGAAGGCCGCCGAGCCCCCCGCGAGCGCCGTGGCCGGGGGGAGGTGACGCCATGGCGACTCCGGCGAGCGTGTCGGGGGCGTCGTTCCTGACCCGCGCCACAGACCCCCCCGACATGGTCACGCCCGACGACCTGGGGGAAGAAGAGCGCATGCTGGTCCAGGCCGTGCAGGATTTCGCGGAGCGCGAGGTCGTGCCGGTCATGGACAAGCTCGTCGCCCGGGATCCGGCCACGTCCCGGAGGCTTTTCAAGAAGGCCGCCGAGCTGGGCATCTTCATGGCCGAGGTGCCGGAGGCCGACGGCGGGCTGGATCTCAACGTCCTGGCGGTGACGGGGATGCTCGCCATCCGCGCCGACATGGGACCCCTGGTGCCCATGATCATGGGGCACCAGGGGATCGGCACGCTTCCCATGGTCTTCTTCGGCACGCCGGAGCAGAAGGAGAAGTACCTGGGCCGATGCATGGAGGGCGACATTCTCTCGGCCTTCGCCCTCACGGAGCCCGGCACGGGCTCCGACGCCATGAACATCCAGACGAAGGCCGTGCTGGACCCCGACGGCACGCACTACGTGATCAACGGCTCCAAGCAGTGGATCACCAACGCCGGCTGGGCCGACCTCTTCGTGCTCTTCGCCAAGATCGACGGTGAGCACTTCACGGCGTTCCTGGTGGACCGCGACACCCCGGGCCTCACCGTCGCCGAGCCCGAGAGGCTCCTGGGCCAGCACGGCTCGTCGGTGTGCGCGCTGTCGCTCGAGGACGTACGCGTGCCGGTGGAGAACGTCCTGGGTGAGATCGCCAAGGGACACAAGGTCGCCTTCTGCACCCTCAACATGGGTCGTCTGAAGCTCTCGGCGAGCTCCGCCACCGGGGCGAAGGTCGCCGTGGAGGTCGCCGCGAAATACGCGGCGGAGCGGGTGCAGTTCGGCCTTCCCATCGCGAGGTTCGGCCTCATCCAGCGCAAGCTCGCCGACATGGCTGCGCGCGCTTATGCCGCGGAGAGTGTCGCTTATCGGACTGCGGGGCTGGTGTACCACGCGCTGGAGCGCATGAAGGAGGGAGGGGGCGTCACGGCCCAGGCCCGTCTGGATACGCTCTCGGAGTTCTCCGTCGAGTGCGCCCTGGCCAAGGTCTATGCGACGGAGGCGTACAACGGGAACGCCGACGACGCGGTGCAGGTCTTCGGAGGGTACGGGTTCAGCGAGGAATACAAGCCCGCCAGGATGTACCGCGACTCCCGGGTCTCGCGCATCTATGAAGGCACCAACGAAATCTGCAGGCTATACGCCCAAAGGACGATCTTCAAGAAGCTCTCCGGCGGAGAAGGCGGGGGAGGGGTGGTGTCCACCGGCCTCGACGCCTTCAAGCAGCTTCACGCCATGCAGCAGACGGATCCTTCCGAGGGTGCCCCGTCGATGCTGGAGGCCGTGACGGGTCTGAAGCAGGCGTACCTACTCCTCATGGAGGAGGTCGTCACCAAGGTCGGCCCGGCCAACCTGAAGGATCCGGCGAGACAGCAGTTCCTGGCGTCGTTGGCCGATATCGCCATGGAGACGTATGCAGCCGAGACGGCGGCGCTGCGCGTGGCCAAGCTCGAGGGCCGCGGTGGCCCTGAAGAGCGGGCTGTCCGAGATGCGCTGGCGCGTCTGGTGCAGGAGCGCTCGACGGAGCGGGTACGGGCCGAGGCGAGGACGATCCTCGGTGAGCTGCACGCGGGCGAGGACGGCGCCAGGCGGCTGGCGGAGATCGACGCCTTGCTGCCGGCTCCCCAGGAGCTCGTGGGTCCGCGTACCCGGGTGAGCGAGTGGCTGGTGGCTCACGACGGCATGCTCCCCGGTGAGGTGGCGTAGGTGCACCGGAAGGGAAGCGCCTGCCGCGAGAGCGGGAGTCGAGACCTCCCGAGGGCGTTCCTCGGAGTCGCTCTCGCGTCGCTCGTCCTGGTCTCGGGATGCGGGGGCAGCGGGGGGAGCGCCGGAGCGCCACCCGCGCCCTCCTCGAAGCCGGAAGAGACGGCCTTCGCGCCTGCCCTGAAGGTGGATCTCTCCGCCATGCGGAGGACTCCTTCGGGCCTCTACATCCAGGACATCAAGGTGGGCGCCGGGGCCGTCGCCCGGCGCACCAGCACGGTGTCCGTGCGCTACACGGGATACCTGGCGGACGGCACCATCTTCGACACCACCGGCGGAGACAAGCCCGTGTCGTTCCGGCTGGATGGTGGCGACGTCATCCGCGGGTGGACCGAGGGGATCCCCGGCATGAGGGAAGGAGGCATCCGCCGACTGGTGGTACGCCCGGAGCTCGCCTACGGCAAGCGCGGCACCGCCGGCGTCCCTCCCAACGCGACCCTCGTCTTCGACATACAGCTCGTCAACGTGCGCTGACCCAACCCCCACTCCCTGAGACCATGAACAGAAACAGCATCCGATCCCTGCGGACGGGCCGCGCGGCGGCCCTCGTCACGGCGTTCGCCCTCCCCCTGGCGATGGCGGCGTGTAGCGGCGGCAAGGCCAAGGCCGGAACGGGCGATCCCGCCACGACGACGTTCGCCTCCTCGCTGGACGTGAATCTCTCGCAGATGACGAAGACCTCTTCTGGGCTCTACGTGCAGGACGTCACGGTAGGCACCGGCGCCGAGGCGGCTACGGGCTCGTCCGTGACCGTGGACTACACGGTCTGGCTTCCCGACGGCACGAAGGTCGATTCCGGGTCGTTCCCGTTCACCATCGGCGCGCACAAGGTGGTGGCGGGCTTCGACGAGGGCGTTACCGGCATGAAGGTCGGGGGCGTGCGCAGGCTGGTGGTGCCGCCGGCGCTGGGCTACGGGGCGCAGGGCAACGGGCCCATCCCCGGGAACGCGGTCTTGGTGTTCGAGGTGACGCTCAAGAGCGTGAGCTAGAGCCGGGCGCGTGAAATCGGCGCAGGGCCTGGGCCCTCACATCTTCGGTAGCGTGACCCCTCGCTGCTGCATGTACTTCCCCTTGCGGTCCGCATAGGCGATCTCGGGCTCCTCGTCGCCCTCGAAGAAGAGGAGCTGCGCGATCCCCTCGCCGGCGTAGATCTTCGCAGGCAGCGGGGTCGTGTTGGAGATCTCCAGGGTGAGGTGTCCCTCCCAGGTGGGCTCCAGCGGGGTCACGTTCACGATGATGCCGCAGCGTGCGTACGTGGACTTTCCGACGCACACCACCAGCACGTCCCGGGGGATGCGGAAGTACTCCACCGTCCGTGCCAGGGCGAAGGAGTTGGGCGGGATGATGCACTCCTGCTCGTCGATGTTCACGAAGGAGCGGTCGTCGAAGTTCTTCGGGTCCACCACGACGTGGTGGACGTTGGTGAACACCTTGAACTCGGGCGCCACCCGGATGTCGTAGCCGTAGGACGACAGCCCGTACGAGATGACACCTTCCCGGACCTGACGGTCCTCGAACGGCTCGATCATGCGATGCTCGCGGGACGTCCTCCGGATCCACTTGTCGCACTTGATGGGCATGGTATGGACCGCGCTCCGACGGCTGTGAAGAGGTGAGAACCGACGCCCCGAAGCCCCGCCTGCAGGCCCCGCGGACCGCGGAAGATACCGGTGGAGGGAAGAGGGGTGCAAACACGCGGAAAACATTGAAAAGACAAGGGTCCTTGGCTTGACACTCCTCCGCCGCTGCCGGTAGCTTTTCAGGTCATTAGTGATCGAATTCACAAACCTCGGCGGCGTCATGTCGGGAGCCTATCTCCCTCTTCTGCTGCTCTTTGCGGTGTCGGTAGTCACGGCGGTCGGGATGCTGGTGCTGACCCAGATCTTCAACCCCCGCCGGCCGACCCCTCAGAAGGAGATGCCCTACGAGTCCGGGATGATCCCACTGGGCGACACTCGGGCCCGATTCTCCGTCAAGTTCTACATGGTGGCGATCAGCTTCATCGTCTTCGATCTGGAGACGATCTTCCTGATCCCCTGGGCGGTGCAGGCGAGGGCGCTGGGATGGGGTCCCTTCCTGGCGATGACCATGTTCGTGGTCGTCCTCGCCGTCGGGCTCCTCTATGAATGGAAGAAGGGAGGGCTCGAGTGGGATTAGAAGGAAATCTGCCGGTCGGCGGGACCGGCACGGGTAGCGGCGGACTTGTCGGTTCTGGTAGCCCTACCTTCCTCACCTCGAAGATCGACTTCCTCGTCAACTGGGCGCGCCGGAACTCTCTCTGGCCGATGCCGTTCGGAACCGCGTGCTGCGCCATCGAGATGATGGCCGCGTTCGCCTCCGATTTCGACCTGTCCCGCTTCGGCATGGAGCGGATGTCGTTCAGCCCGAGACAGGCCGACGTCCTCATCTGTGCGGGACGCGTGCCGTACAAGCTGGCACCGGTCCTGCGCCGCATCTGGGATCAGATGCCTCAGCCGAAGTGGTGCGTCTCCATGGGCGCCTGCGCCTCGTCGGGCGGTGTCTTCGACGTCTACTCCATGGTGCAGGGCATCGATACCATCGTGCCGGTGGACGTCTACGTGCCCGGGTGCCCACCGCGGCCCGAAGGCCTCATCTACGGGTTGATGATGATCCAGGAGAAGATCCGTCAGGAGTCGCTGACGGAGCACGCCGCGCTCCGGGCCGAGGATCCCCTGCGGGCGGCGCGGCCGCAGGCCTCCGACGAGCAGGTCGTGGGCCTCACGGGTCCCTTCGGGAACTCGACGCGGCAGGACAAGATCTCGAGTGGCGTGAGGGTGGTGGGGGACCGGGACACCGAAGACTCCATCCCCTGACGCCAATGACCGACGAAGCCAAGAGCGGGCTGGATGCCGTCGAAGAGGGGCCGACTCCCTCCGACGGATCCGGCCCCCAGGCCGCGGGTGCGCCCGCGGACAGGAACGCCCACCCCTCAGTGGCCGCGCTCTTCGAGCGCTTCCACGACGCGGTCCGCCACCATGAGGTGAACGCCGGGGACCAGCACGTCGTCCATGTGGATCCGGCCCGCAACATCGAGATCCTCACCTGGCTCAGGGACGATCCCGCCCACCGCTACGACCTGCTGGCGGACGTGACGGCCGTCGACTATGGCGGAGGTCAGCCCATCCAGGTGGTCTATCAGCTCTGGTCCATCCCGAACCGGAGGGCACTGAGGGTGAAGTGCCTGCTCCCGGTGGATGCGCTGGAGATCGACTCGGTGGTGCCGCTCTGGAACGCCGCCAACTGGTTGGAGCGCGAGGTCTACGACCTCTTCGGGGTCACCTTCCGTGGGCACCCGGACCTGCGGCGCATCCTCATGCCCCACGACTACGCCGAGGGGTACCCCCTGCGTAAGGACTTCCCCCTGCGGGGCAGGTTCTCCAGGGCCGAGCAGACGCGCCGGGCGCTGAACCAGGACGTGGACCGTTTCTACATCCCGGCGGAGCGGGCCGTGGGCCGCGAGCCGCAGGAAGTGACCTTTCCCTCCCAGCCCGCTTCCGGGCCCGGCGCGGGCTCCGACGAGAGCGGGGCCTGAGAGCACGACATGGCGCAGAAGACCATCGAGTACACCGTAGGCCGGAACCCGGAGATGGGACCCGGGGGCCTGCCCACCGCGAGTCCGCTCGAGCCCTTCGACATCCCGGAGCCCCAGCTCGGCTCCGAGCACATGCTCATCAACATCGGGCCTCAGCACCCCGCCACCCACGGAGTTCTCCGCCTGGTGTGTGAGCTGGACGGCGAGACCGTCCTCAACGTCACCCCGCACATCGGGTTCCTGCACTCGTCCTTCGAGAAGCTCGGCGAGTACCGCACCTGGAATCAGATCGTCCCGCTCACGGACCGCATGGACTACCTGGCGCCGCTGATCTACAACTGCGCCTATGTCATGGCGGTGGAGAAGCTGCTGGGCATCGAGGTCACGGAGCGGTGCAAGGTGGTCCGGGTGATCCTCATGGAGCTGGACCGCATCTTCGGGCACCTGCTCTGGCTGGGAACCACCGCCATCGACGTGGGCGCGTTCACGCCCTTCCTGTACACGTTCGAGGAGCGGGAGCGCATCTATCGGATGCACGAGGGCTACACGGGTGCACGCATCACGACGTCCGCCACCCGGGTGGGAGGGATGATGGCGGACCTTCCCGAGGGATGGATCGGCGAGCTCGAGCACTTCCTGGACACGTTCCCCCGGACGCTGGCCGAGGTGCACAGGCTCCTCACCAACAATCAGATCCTCATCGGCCGAACGCAGGGCGTGGGTGCCATCGGCCCGGAAGACGCGGTGAACTATGGCTTCACCGGCCCGAACCTGCGCGCCTCGGGCGTCGCGTACGACGTGCGCAAGGACAACCCCTACTACGACTACGAGACCTACGACTTCGAGGTCCCGATAGGGGAGAACGGCGACTGCTACGACCGGTACCTGGTCCGCATGGAGGAGATGAACCAGAGCGTCTCCATCCTGCGCCAGGCCATCGACCGACTTCCCGACGGGCCCATCAACAACCCGGACCCGGCGGTATCCCTGCCCTCCAAGACCGACTGTATGTCGGACATGGAGAGCATGATCCACCACTTCAAGCTCATCACCGAGGGCATCAAGGGCCCGCCCGGGGACTGCTACTATCCCGTGGAGGCCTCGAAGGGCGAGCTGGGCATGTACCTGGTGAGCGACGGCGGCCCCAAGCCGGTGCGCTGGCGCGTGCGGCCCCCTTCCTTCGTCAACATCTCGGTGATCAACAAGCTGGCCCAGGGCCATCTGATCGCGGACCTCATCATGATCAACGCGAGCCTGGACATCGTCCTCGGAGAGATCGACCGATGAGCGAAGTCCCCTTCAAGAACCCCGGCTGGGCGGGCAACACCGGGGAGTTCGACCTCGACGAGGACCAGGTGCGGGGCGACGACTTCGTGGGTACGCGACCGCGGGAGGGAGGACACCCGTCGGGCGCCGCCACCTACCCATATATGCTGCCGGAGAAGCACCCCGACGCTCCGCTCTTCGAGGGCGAGCACAAGGAGCGCTTCGACAAGATCCTCACCCGGTATCCCAACAAGCAGGCGGCCTTGCTGCCCACGCTGGGCCTGGCCCAGGAAGTGCGCGGGCACGTGAGCCCCGAGACCATGGATCGGGTGGCGGAGCTCCTGGAGCTGTCTCCGGCATATGTGCGGGGCGTCACCACGTTCTACACGATGTACAACAAGCGGCCGGTGGGCCGCTACCTCGTTCAGGTGTGCACCAACATCTCGTGCAACCTGTGTGGCGCGGACGACGTCATGGAAGCCTTTCTGCGCTACACCGACACCGAGATAGGGGAGACATCCGAGGACGGGGAGTTCACCGTGGTGGAGGCCGAGTGCCTGGCCGCGTGCGGCTTTCCCACCTGCGTCCAGATCAACTCCCGTTACTACGAGAACGTCACTCCTGCCGACGTGCCGAAGATCATCGAGCGGCTCAAGGCGGAAGGCGCAGGAGGGGACTGATGGCTTACCCCTACGTGTCGGACCGCGAGGTTCGCGTTCTGAGCAAGTACTTCGGCGATCCGGCGCAACGGCGCCTGGACACCTACGTGGAGCGGGGCGGCTACCAGGCGCTGAAGAAGGCCTTCGAGATAGGCCAGGACGCCGTCATCGACGAGGTGAAGACCTCCGGCCTCCGGGGCAGGGGCGGGGCGGGCTTCCCGGCAGGCGTGAAGTGGTCGTTCATGCCCAAGCAGCCCACCAAGCCGCACTACCTTTTGTGCAACGCCGACGAGTCCGAGCCCGGCACCTTCAAGGACCGGGAGCTCATGCGCTGGGATCCGCACCAGCTCATCGAGGGCATCCTCATCGCCTCGTACGCCATCCGCGCGAAGCACGCCTACATCTACTGCCGGGGCGAGTTCTTCGAGGCCACCCAGGTGCTGGCCAAGGCGGTGGAGGACGCCTACGCGAAGGGCTATGCGGGCGCCGACATCATGGGCTCGGGCAACGACATCGACATCACGGTGCACGTGGGCGCAGGGGCCTACATCTGCGGTGAGGAGACGGGGCTCATGAACTCCCTCGAGGGCCGTCGTGGACAGCCCCGGGTGAAGCCCCCCTTCCCGGCGGCCGTGGGTGCCTTCGGCATGCCCTCCACGGTGAACAACGTGGAGACCCTGTCCGCGGTGCCGCACATCATCACGCACGGCGGTCAATGGTACCGCCAGTGGGGCACCGAGAAGAGCCCGGGAACGAAGCTCTTCTGCGTGAGCGGCCACGTGAACAAGCCGGGCAACTACGAGCTGCCCCTGGGCTTTCCCCTCACGGAGCTCATCGAGGACGTGTGCGGGGGCATGCGCGATGGGAAAGCCCTCAAGGCCGTGATCCCCGGGGGCTCCTCCGTGCCTCTGCTGAACGCCGAGGAGTGCGGCCGCTGCAACCTCGACTACGAGGGCGTGCAAGCCGTGGGATCCATGCTGGGATGCGCCTCCGTCATCGTCATGGACGAGGACACGGACATCGTGAAGCAGGTGCGCCGCATGGTGCAGTTTTACGCTCACGAGTCGTGCGGGCAGTGCACGCCGTGTCGTGAGGGCACCGCGTGGATGACCAAGGTCCTGCTTCGCATCGAGGAGGGGCGGGGGACGGAGGAGGATTTGGACACCCTTCTGGAGATGAGTCGCCAGATGACCGGCACCACCATCTGCGTGCTGTCGGACTCGGCGGCCGCCCCCGTGGTTTCCTCCATCCAGAAGTTCAAGGACGAGTACCTGGCGCTTATCCGCCGGGGTGAACGCGTAGGGGTTGCCTGATGGCTGACACGATCACGCTCACCATCGACGGCCAGGAGGTATCGGTTCCCAAGGGAACGACCCTCCTGAAGGCCGCCGAGAAGGTCGGCAAGGACGTCCCCCACTACTGCTACCACGACGGCCTCTCTTCGCCGGCCATGTGCCGGCTCTGCCTGGTGGAGGTGCAGGGAGCGCCCAAGCCCATGCCCGCCTGCGTCACCCAGGCCATGGACGGCCAGGTGGTGAGCACCGAGTCCGAGCTCGCGTTGGACATGCGCCGGGGGGTCCTGGAGTTCTATCTGGTGAACCACCCGCTGGACTGTCCCATTTGCGACATGTCCGGGGAGTGCCACCTGCAGGACTACGTGCACGAGGAAGGCCGGGACCACGGCAGGTCGCGAGAGCCGAAGCGGGTCTTCGGGCGCGACGACTTCGGCGGGGACGTGCTCTTCTACGGCGACCGCTGCGTCATGTGCACCCGCTGTGTGCGCTTCATGAACGAGGTGGAGCAGGACCAGCGCCTCTGCGTGGTTGAGCGGGGCAACCGCTCCGTCATCGACACCTTCTTCGAGCGGGGTCTCGAGGGCACTCACTGGCACGACAACATCGTGGACCTGTGCCCGGTGGGTGCTCTGGTCTCCAAGGACTTCCTGCACAAGGCCCGCGCCTGGGACCTCGACCACACGCCGTCCGTCTGCCCGAGCTGCTCGCAGGGATGCAACATCGAGCTGCACACCCGGGACAACCTCGTCCAGCGCCTGAAGCCCAGGGAGAACCTCGAGGTCAACGCCTTCTGGATGTGCGACCACGGGCGCCTCAACTACGAGTGGATCAACCACGGCGAGCGCGCGGAGGCGCCCCTGGTCCGCGACCAGGGCGGCGTCAAGGCCATGGGGTGGAAGGAGGCCCTCACGCTCCTGGTGGCGCGTCTCGGCGACGTGGAGGGCACAGTCAAGGCCGTCGCTTCACCGTTCGCCTCCAACGAGGACCTGGCGGCCCTCCAGGCCCTGGTGGAGAGCCTGGGTGGCGGCGACATCGTGTATCGCATGCCCCGGGCGGAGGACGAGATCGTCCTCAAGGGGTTCCCCACGCTGGCTCGGCGTCGGGACCTGGCGCCCAACGGCCGGGGAGCCGACCTCCTGGGCCTGAGGCGCGTGGGAGGCGACGACGGCACCGGTGGTCTCGAGGACGTGTCCGCCCACGCCGGCGTGGTCATCGTCCTGGGGGACGGCCTGGCGGACCAGGGAGCGGACTTCGCGTCCGGGGCGGCGCTGCGCGTCCATCTGGGCACCCGTTCGGGGCCTGCGGTCGCCACGGCGGACTTCGTCCTCCCCATCACCACCTTCGCCGAGCAGGAGGGCACCTTCACCAACCACGAGGGGCGCGTGCAGCGTTTCTGGCCCGCCCTGAATGCGCCGGGGCTCGCCCGGCCGGCGTGGCTGGTCCTCGGCGCGCTCGTGGCCGAAGGGACGGGGAGCGAGACGCCCCGGCGCGCCGACGAGGCGTTCGCCCGCCTGGTGGCGGCCCATGACGCCTTCTCGGGATTGAGCTACGACGACATCGGAACGCGCGGGGCGGTGGTGAACGACACCGTCCCGCTCTCGGGAGACTGACCGGATGGACGCTCTTCAACCCGTCTCCGGAATCGCCGGATTCATCGCCAGCGTCGCGAAGGTCGTCCTGGTCTTCGCCGGCGTGATGTTGACGGTGGCCTACATGACCCTCGCCGAGCGCCGTGTCTCGGCCTGGATCCAGGACCGCATCGGGCCCAACCGGGTCGGGCCCTTCGGCCTGCTGCAGCCCATCGCCGACGGCCTCAAGAACCTCTTGAAGGAGGAGACCCTTCCGGCGAAGTCGTCGAAGCTCTTCTTCCTGATGGGGCCGATGATCGCGCTGATGCCGGCGCTGGTCACCTTCGCCGTGATCCCCTTCGCCGCACCGCTGCCCACACACTGGGGCGTGGTGGACATGGTGGTGGCGGACGTCCCCATCGGCATCCTGTACATCCTGGCAATCACCTCGCTGGGCGTCTACGGCCTGGTGCTGGGGGGGTGGGCCTCCAACAACAAGTACGCGCTGCTCGGCGGCATGCGCGCCTCGGCGCAGATGGTGAGCTACGAGGTGGCGCTCGGCCTCTCGGTGGTGGCGGTGCTCATCCTGGCGGGGAACGTGACCCTCACCCAGGTGGTGTGGCAGCAGCAGCAACTCCACTTCTGGTTCGCGTTCCCGCTGTCACTGGCCTTCATCCTCTTCCTCGCGTCGGCGTACGCCGAGACCAACCGGCTCCCCTTCGACATGCCCGAGGCGGAGTCCGAGCTGGTGGCCGGCTACCACACCGAGTACTCGGGGATGAAGTACGCCATGTTCCCCATGGCCGAGTACGCCAACATGGTCACGTCGTCGGCGCTCATGGCGACGCTGTTCCTCGGCGGCTGGGACCTTCCGGGCTCCTGGGACAACATGTTCTGGTACCACGGCCAGCTCATCAGCGGCTTCGCCGCCAACGGCTCGGTGATCCTGGCCCACCCGGCGCTCTGGAAGACCCTGCTCACCTTCGTCGCGTTCGCGATCAAGACGGCATTCTTCCTGGTGGTCTACATCTGGGTGCGGTGGACGCTTCCCCGCTTCCGGTACGATCAGGTCATGGCTCTGGGGTGGAAGGTCCTGCTGCCCACGGGCCTCGGGTACGTGATGCTCATCGCCGGCGCCACGCTGGTGCTGGACCAGCTGGGTCTCCCCTGGGGCTTCACGTACGGCCTGATCCTCACCGTGCTGAGCGGCCTGGCGACCGCGGGCTTCCTGGTCTTCCTCGACAGAGGCCACACGATCTTCGGTGCGGCGGCGGCCAGGGACCAGAAGACCATCGTACGGCATCGGGCCGGCGTGCCCGCCCAGGCGGGCGACTGAGGCCGGGGCATGACTGCGAACACGATCCGCTGAGCAACGGAGCGAGAGGGAAGCGAGGGAACCGATGACGATCTCGGTGAAGATGATGAGGCGTCCGGAGCCGGAGAAGAACTCCTACCTCCGGGCGACCCTCAGCGGCATGGCGCTCACGTTTCGCCATCTGGTGAATCCGGCGAAGGTGACCCTGCAGTATCCGGAGGAGGAAGCGGATCTGCACGCGCGCTGGCGCGGCACGCACCGCATGGAGGTGCACGCCGACGGCCGGCCCAAGTGCGTGGCGTGCGGGCTGTGCCCCACGGTGTGCCCGGCGAACTGCATCCGTCTGGTGGGTGGGGAGGACGACCAGGGGAACCGCTACCCCGTCGTGTACGAGATCGACGAGTTCCGCTGCATCTTCTGCGGGATGTGCCAGGAGGTCTGCCCGGTGGAGGCCATCCACGTCGGCCGGCACTTCGAGAACGCGGAGTACACGCGCGACCGCTTCGTCTACGACCTCGATCGCCTCATGGAACAGGACCATCCCACGACCCTCCTGTGGGATCCGTCGGATCCGAGGTCCGAGTGACCACCTTGAACCGCAGGCTCTTCAATCCGCGGCACTCGACAAATGGTTGATATCCTCTTCTACATCTTCGCGGCCGTTGCCATCGGCAGCGCGCTGGGCGTGGTGATGTCCAGGAACCCCGTGGGGAGCCTGCTCTTCATGGTGGCGACCCTGGCGAGCCTCGCCGGCATCTTCGTGCTTCTGGAGGCGCATTTCCTGGCCGCTGTCCAGGTGATCGTGTACGCCGGGGCCATCATGGTCCTCTTCCTGTTCGTGATCATGCTGCTGAACCTGGGGCACGACTACCAGAAGGACCTCAAGTGGGGGGCCTTCTCCGTGCTCTCGTTCATCGTGGTGGGCACGCTCGCGGGCTTCCTCGCCCGTGCCCTGGGGGCCGGCTCCACGGGTGACGTGATGTCCTCCGCGGGAGGGCGTTCCATCGACGCGGCCGTCTCCGAGTTCGGCGCGGTGGGCGCCATCGCCCGACCGCTCTTCACCACCTACGTGGTGCCTTTCGAGATCACCGGGATCCTCCTCCTGGTGGCCATCGTGGGTGCCCTCGTCCTGGCCAAGAGGAACGTCTGATGGTCGTCGCGTCCATGATCCTCAGCGCCCTCCTCTTCGTGGTGGGCACCCTCGGCGTCCTCATCCGCAGGAACGCCATCATCATGTTCCTGAGCATCGAGCTGCAGCTCAACGCCGTGAACCTCGCCTTCGTGGCGCTGTCACGGGTGTGGGGCATCGAAGGGCAGATCTTCGTCTTCTTCGTGATGACGGTGGCGGCGGCGGAAGCCGCCGTCGGCCTGGCGATCATCATCTCGATCTTCCGCCACTACGAGACCGTCAACGTGAACAACTTCAACCTGTTGAAGTGGTAGGGGCATGCACGCAATTCTTCCGATGCTCCTGACGGGGGGAACGGCGGCACTCCAGGCCGGCACCGAGGCCGGCTCACAATCCGGCGCGGGGGCGTTCGTGCCCTTCCTGCCCGGCCTCGTGGTGCTCCTCCCCCTGATCGGGTTCGTCATCAACGGCGTGCTCGCCCTCCTGCACGCCCGCGCCTCCGCCGTCGCTGTCCGCAACGGCGGGGAGCTGGACCTCGACGGTCCCGGCGGCCGTCCCCTCACCCACACGCTTCCCACCTGGGTCGGGCCCGGCGTCGTCGGCCTGGCTTTCCTCATCACGCTGGTGAACTTCGTGCGCATGCTCGGGGTGCACCTCGAGGAGCCGGTGGTGCGGACGTACTGGACCTGGATCGACACGGGCACCTTCCACGTGGCCGCGGCGCTCCAGCTCGACCAGCTCTCCATGGTGATGATGCTGGTGGTGACCGGGGTGAGCTTCCTCATCCACGTGTTCAGCGTGGGCTACATGGGAGACGATCCGGCCTACCCGCGGTACTTCGCGTACCTGAACCTCTTCGTCTTCTTCATGCTCACGCTGGTGATGGCGTCGAGCTACGCGCTGATGTTCGTGGGGTGGGAGGGGGTGGGGCTCTGCTCCTATCTCCTCATCGGGTTCTGGTTCACCGACCGGGAGAAGGCCGACGCGGGCAAGAAGGCGTTCGTCGTCAACCGCATCGGGGACTTCGGCTTCCTGGTGGCGATGTTCCTGCTCTTCTCCAGGTTCCACACGCTGGACTTCGTCCCCGTCTTCCACGGCGCCGCCGCGGGTCTGGCCTACGGTGGCGGCCTGATTACCGCCATCACGCTCTTCTTCTTCCTGGGCGCCACCGGCAAGAGCGCGCAGATCCCGCTCTACATCTGGCTTCCCGACGCCATGGCCGGCCCCACGCCGGTGTCCGCCCTCATCCACGCGGCCACCATGGTGACGGCGGGGGTCTACATGGTGGCGCGCTCCTCTGTGCTGTACGCGCTGTCGCCGGTGGGGAGCGCCACGGTGGCCGGAGTCGGCGCGCTCACCGCGTTCTTCGCGGCGACCATCGCGCTGAAGCAGTACGACATCAAGAAGGTGCTGGCCTATTCCACGGTGTCCCAGCTCGGCTACATGTTCGTGGGCGTCGGGGTGGGGGCCTACGCCGCCGGCATCTTCCACCTGATGACCCACGCCTTCTTCAAGGGGCTTCTGTTCCTGGGCGCGGGGGCGATCATCCACTCCATGCACCACGCGCTGCATCACACCCACAGCCACGCCGACGCGCAGGACATGCGCAACATGGGTGGGCTGAGGAAGTACATGCCCATCACATGGATCGTCATGTGGGTGGCGACGCTGGCCATCTCGGGCGTCTGGCCCTTCGCGGGGTTCTTCTCCAAGGACGAGATCATCTGGCAGGCCGGGGCCTTCGGCGGCGCCGCACACGCGCCGTACCCGAGGCTGTACACGTTCTACTGGATCCTCGCCCTGGCGGCCGCGCTGCTCACGGCGTTCTACATGACGCGCCTCATGGTGATGACCTTCCACGGCCCCAACCGCACGGGCACCGAGGAGTCCAGGCACCTCCGCGAGACGCCGGCCGTGATGTGGATACCTCTGGTGACCCTGGCGGCGCTCTCCCTCTTCGGCGGCTGGATCAACGTCCCGGAGAAGCTGCACCAGTCCTTCCTCGGTCTCTTCGGGGCGCTGCCCATGGGCGAGTGGATGCACCACTGGCTGGAGCCCGTGACCGCCGCGGCGCAGCAGATACAGGCCACCCACCTGGGCGCCGTGTCCGAGAGCGCTCCCTTCGGAGGTGGCGAGGTGCTGTGGGGGGTCGTCTCGTTCCTCCTGGCCGTCGCCGTCATCGCCTTCGCTTGGCGTATGGTGGGGAGCCGGAAGTACGTGCCGGCCGAGGAGTCGCCCGCAGACACGGGCTTCGCGCGTGTGCTCAACCGTAAGTGGTACGTGGACGAGCTCTACGACACCATCGTGGTACGGCCCCTCAAGTCGACCTCGCGCTTCTGCTGGAAGGTCATCGACGCGGGCGTGATCGACGGCATTGTCAACGGGCTGGGCTACCTCGCCCGGGGGCTCGGCTGGTTCGGGAGCCTCTTCCAGACCGGCACCGTGAACACTTACGCGCTCATCCTCAGCCTCGGCGTCCTGGTGATCCTGGGCGTCGTGATCTTCTAGGAGGCCGGCGATGAACGCGATACTGACCGCCATCGGATATCAGAGCTGGATCCTCCACGCCCTCATCTGGCTCCCTGTCCTCGGCATGGGCCTCGTGCTCTGGGTGGAGGAGGAGCGGGCCAAGACGGTCGCCTTCTGGTGGAGCCTGGGCGTCTTCGTCCTGAGCCTGGGGCTTTGGTGGGTGTTCGACCCCAACAGCGGCGCCATGCAGCTGCAGACCTCCGCGCCGTGGATCCCCGCCTGGGGCATCAACTACTCCCTGGGCGTGGACGGGATCAGCCTCTTCATGGTGCTGCTCACGACGTTCACGTCGGTGGCGGCCATCCTGGGGTCGTTCAACTACGTAAAGCAGCGGCAGCGGGCCTTCTACGCCCTCATGCTCATGTTGGAGGCGGCGGTGGTGGGCGTCTTCTGCGCCACCGACCTCTTCCTCTTCTACGTGTTCTTCGAGCTCTCCCTGGTCCCCATGTACTTCATCGTGGGGATCTGGGGCGGCGAGCGGCGCATCTACGCGGCCATCAAGTTCTTCCTGTTCACGGCGCTGGGCTCGCTGCTAATGCTCGTGGGCATCCTGTACCTCTTCTTCAAGGCGAAGGCGCTCCTGGGGGTCCCCACGTTCGCGTACGCGGACCTGCTCCAGGTGCCTCTGACGCTCCACGAGCAGATCTGGTTGTTCAGTGCCTTCGCCTTGGCGTTCGCGGTGAAGGTGCCGATCTTCCCCCTGCACACGTGGCTGCCGGACGCGCACGTGGAGGCGCCGACGCCGGGCTCGGTGGTGCTGGCTGCGGTGCTCCTGAAGATGGGCACGTACGGCTTCTTCCGGTTCGTGCTGCCGCTCTTCCCGGGTGCCGCCATGCAGCCCACCGTGGTCACCGTGATGCTGACGCTGGGCATCGCGGGGATCATCTACACGGCGTGGGTGGCGGCCGTCCAGCCCGACGCCAAGAAGCTGGTGGCGTACACTTCCGTGGCACACATGGGCTTCGTGGTGATCGGCGTCTTCGCCCTCACGGTGAACGGCCTGCAGGGCGGGCTCATGGTCATGATCTCCCACGGCCTGAGCACGGGGGCGCTGTTCCTCCTCCTCGGCATGATGTACGAGCGGCGACACACCCGCCTCATCGACGCGTTCGGCGGCATCGGCCGGGTGACGCCCTGGTTCGCCACGGCTTTCGTCATCACTGCGTTGGCCTCCATCGGGCTGCCGGGGACCAGCGGGTTCGTCGGCGAGTTCCTGGCGCTCCTGGGCACCTTCGAGACCCACAAGATCATGGCCGGGTTCGCGGCGACGGGCGTGATCTTCGCGGCGTACTACATGCTGCCCATGGTGCAGAAGGTGTTCTACAACCCGCTGGACAAGCCCGAGAGCCGCGCGATGAAGGACCTCTCCCACCGGGAGATCGCCATCCTCGCGCCGATGGTGGCGCTCATGATCTTGATTGGCTGGTACCCGACGCCCATCCTGCGGCGGATGGAGCCCAGCGTGCGAGCTGTCATCGAGCGCGTGGAGTCCGCCACGCCCGCGGCGACGGCAACGTCGGAGCCGTCCACCGCGCCGGCTCCGAACCCGACCACGGACCTCGCCGAGGCACGTGAGCCGTCGGCGGCACGACGGAGCCCGGGTGAGGCCGTCGACGCCTCGCCCGGGACCCGGGACCATGGCGCTCACGACGCGGCCCACCCCATGACTCGGACAACCTCCTAGCCCTATGACTCTCGACTTCAGTCGGAACCTCGACTACTTCTGGGCGCTTCTCCCGGAGATCGTCCTCAGCGTATGGGCCATGGTGGTCCTCGTGGCCGGCGTCAGCGGCAGGCACCGTCCGGGACAGCGGACGGACTCGGAAGGCGATCCCGACTTCGGACAGGGTGCCACCCTGGGGTGGCTGGCCCTGGCGGGCATTCTGGTTGCCGGCTTCTTCAACGGGTGGCTCTACGGCGTCACGGAGGTGGGCCACACCTCGATGATCGCGGTGGACCACTTCCGTCTCTTCGCCAACTGGATCTTCCTGCTGGCGGGGGCGCTGGCCATCCTGATCTCGTTCTCGTACGTCTACCGTCAGCGCCTCCAGGTGGGCGAGTTCTACGGTCTCATCCTGCTGGCCATCACCGGCATGATGTTCATGGCCGCGGCCCGGGACCTCATCGTCATCTTCCTGGGCCTGGAGGTGATGTCGATCTCCGTGTACGCCCTCACGGCCTTCAACCGCCGGGATCGGAAGTCCGGCGAGGCGGGGCTCAAGTACTTCCTGCTCGGAGCGTTCTCCACGGGATTCCTCCTCTACGGGATCGCCCTGGTATACGGCGCCACGGGAAGCACCAACGTGGTGGCCATCGGGGCCAGCGTGGCCAACGGCACGGCTCGGACGGGTCTGCTCACCGTGGGCATCGCGTTGCTGACCATCGGCTTCGCCTTCAAGGTCTCGGCGGTGCCGTTCCACATGTGGACCCCCGACGTGTACGAGGGCGCCCCGGCGCCGGTGACCGCGTTCATGTCCGCGGCCGTGAAGGCCGCGGCGTTCGTCGCATTCCTGCGCGTGTTCCTGGTGGGCTTCGACGCCGCGACCACGTACGACATCTGGTATCCCATCATGTGGTGGCTGGCAGCCATCACCATGGTCGTCGCCAACCTCATCGCGCTGGTGCAGTCCAACGTGAAGCGCATGCTGGCCTATTCCAGCATCGCCCACGCGGGCTACCTGCTGGTGGCCCTCACCGCGGCCAACGCCACCGCTGCCGCCGGGATGCTCTTCTATCTGCTGGTCTACACCCTGATGAACATCGGCGCCTTCGCCGTCGTCATCGCGGTGTCGCACCAGTCGGAGGAGCGCCTCCAGATCGAGGACTACGCCGGGTTCGGGTGGTCGAACCCGCTACTGGGCGTGCTGCTCACGATCTTCCTGCTGTCCCTGGCGGGCTTTCCCGGCACCGGCGGCTTCATGGGCAAGATCTACCTGCTCCAGGGGGCCGCGGATTCGGGCCTGTGGGTGCTCTCCGTGATCCTCGTCCTGTCCACGATGGTGTCGTACTGGTACTACCTGCGGGTGGCCTGGTTCATGTGGATGCGCGAGCCCGTGTCGGAGGGCCAGCACGACTTGGTGACGGCGCCGCTTCCCATGCGTCTGGCGCTGGTGGCCAGCGTCGCGTTGATCCTCTACATGGGGATCTTCCCGTCCTCGGCCCTGGGCTTCGCACAGGCCTCCGTACACGGGCTGGGCTCCCTGGGAGGTGGCCTCCTGGGGCTCAGGCCCTGACGGGGGCAGGGGCCGGCCCCGCCCCCCGAACGACACACCCTGCGCCGACAGCCCCGCTTCCATCACCGAGGGCGGGGCCCCCGCCGGGGCACCCCCGGCCCGCACCGCTGTACTTCTCCCTCGGGCCCCCGATACCTTCCCCTGAGCCGATCCAACCGGAGGTTGCATGACTCCCCCACAGCACATCTTCCGCCAGTACGACATCCGGGGCATCGTCGGTGACGATCTGGACGCGGCTGTCGCCGAGGCTGTGGGTCGTGCCTTCGGCAGCCACGTGCGGGCCGGCGCGGCCGGCGGGACCCCCGAGGTGGCGGTAGGGTGCGACAACCGTCTCACCTCCCCGGAGCTCTCCGCCGGGGTCATCGCCGGGCTGCGCGCCTCCGGGTGCGACGTGGTGGACGTGGGCACGGTACCCACGCCGGTGCTCTACTGGGCCGAGGCCACGCTGGGAACCGACGCCTCGGTCCAGATCACCGGCTCCCACAACCCCCCGGAATGGAACGGGATCAAGCTGACGGTGGGGCGCGCGTCCATGTACGGCGAGGCCATCCAGGATCTGTACCGACGCATCGTGGATGGCGACATGGCCCGCGGCGCCGGTGGACAGCGCCGCGAGGAGGTGCTGGAACCCTACGTGACCGATGTCGCGGGACGCTTCCACCTGGCCCGGCCCATGAAGGTGGCCGCGGACTGCGGGAACGGCACGGGGTCGGTGGTGGCGGTGCACCTGCTGGAGGCGTTGGGTGCCGAGGTGACGCCGCTCTTCTGCGAGTCCGACGGCAGCTTCCCAAACCACCACCCAGACCCCACGGTGGATGCGAACCTCGCGGACCTCATCGCCACCGTGCGGGCCGGCGGCCACGACCTGGGTGTGGCCTTCGACGGCGACGCCGACCGTATCGGTGCGGTGGACGAGACCGGCGCCATCGTGCGCGGGGACATCCTGCTCCTGCTGTTCGGGTTGGACATCCTGTCGAAGAGGGGCGCCGGCCAGAAGCTCGTCTTCGACGTGAAGTGCTCCCAGGTGCTTCCCGAGATCTACGGACAGGCGGGCGGCGAGCCCATCATGTGGAAGACCGGCCACTCCCTCATCAAGCGGAAGATGAAGGAGACCGGGGCCCTGGTCGCCGGCGAGCTCTCCGGCCACATCATGATCGCCGACGACTACCTGGGCTTCGACGACGCCCTCTACGACGCGTGTCGCCTCATCGACCTGGTGGCCCGCGGCGAGGAGCCGCTCTCCGACAGGGTAGGGGCGTTTCCGTCGTACGTGGCGACTCCGGAGATCCGTCTCGACGTGACCGAGGAGCAGAAGTGGACGGTGGTGGAGGCGGCGGTGGCGCACTTCAAGAGCCGATACGACGTCATCGACGTGGACGGCGCGCGCGTGCTTTTCGGCGACGGCTGGGCGCTGCTGCGCACGTCCAACACGCAGCCGGTCATCGTGTCCCGCTACGAAGCCCGTAACCCCCAACGCCTCCAGGAGATCAGGAGCGAGGTGGAGGAGTGGCTGCGGAGCCAGGGGGTGGCGCCGTAACGTGTCGCAGACGGCCCGAGGGGAGTCCGGATGAAGTCGTTTCTGAAGTCGCTGCACGGAGCGCGTCTCCTCGTCTTCATCGTCGTGCTCGTCCTGTTCCTCGTGGTGCTGGGTCGTCTGGCCACGTCTGTGGTGACGGAGGTCCTCTGGCAGGCTCAGGCCGGCTACATAAGCGTCTTCTGGAGGCGTGTCCTGTGGCAGTGGGGCGGGCGCCTCGTCGGTGGCCTCGGCGTGGGCGTGCTGGTGTTCTTCGACCTGCGCATCGTCTCCGGAACCCTGAGCGGCATCCAGATCAAGCGCCGCTTCGGGAATATCGAGATCTCGGAGCAGCTACCCCACGGGATGGTGCTCGCGGCCATGCTGGGAATCTCCGCGCTCATGGCTCTCTGGTCGGGAGCGGCCGTGCCCGCCTCGGTGGGGACGCGGGGACTCCTGCTCCTCCACGCCGCGCCCTGGGGTCTCAAGGATCCCATCCTCGGCAAGGACGTGAGCTTCTACGTCTTCCAGCTCCCGGTCCTGCAGAGCGTGCTGGGATTCATCCTGGTGGTCACCTTCCTCCTGTTCACGCTGGCCACGGCGGGCTACGCGGCGACGGGCGCGCTGCGGTGGGGGCGCAGGGGGGTGGTGGCGCAGCCGGTGGCGCGCATGCATCTGGGCGTTCTCCTCACCGCGTTCCTCCTCCTCGTGGCGGTCCGCCTGTGGATAGGGCGTTACCTGCTGCTGCTGAACGGCTCGTCCCACGTGCAGGGGATCTTCGGCTACGCCGACGCCCAGGCACGCCTGCCGGCTTTGCAGACCATGGTGGTCCTGTGCGTCACCGCCGCGGCACTGGTCTTCTGGGGCACCTGGAAGGACCGGGGCACGCCCGTGGTGGCGGCGCTCATCGCCCTGATCGTGGCCGCCATCGTCATCGACGGCTTCTACCCGGCCATGGTGGAGCGCTTCCGTGTGGAGCCCAACGAGCTGGCGCGGGAGACGCCCTACATCCAGGCGAACCTGAAGTTCACGCGCATGGGCTACGGGCTGGAGAAGATGGAGCGCCGCCGCTTCGCCTACGACGCCGACGAGGGGGTCAACTGGCCCAACGCGGCGCGCCAGTTCGCCGGCCTTCCCGTGTGGAACCAGAGCGCGCTGCTCACCACGTTCCGCCAGCTCGAGGCGCGCTTCCCGTACTACGACTTCGCAGAGGCGACCATCGACCGCTACCAGACTGCCGACGGACCAGTTCCCGTCGCCGTGTCGGTGCGGGAGATCGATCCCAACGGGATCCAGAATCCCAACTGGCAGAACCTCCACCTCAGGAGACGGTACATCGAGGGCATGGGGGCGGTGGCCAGCCTGGCGTCGAGCCATACGCCCGAGGGACACCCGCCCATGATCGTGTCGGGGATCCCACCCGAGTTCGTCGGGGACTCCCTGGTGGCGCCGCACCTCACGCTGGGGGAGCCCGAGATCTTCTTCGGCTCCCGCCCCCAGCTCAATGCCGTGGTGAACCCGTCCTCGGACTCCACCGGCACGGCGCCTCGCGACTCGGCGGTGGCGGCCGCGTTCCCCGAGGGGATTCAGCTCTCCTCCACGCTGAGGAAGCTGGTGCTGGCGTGGCGCTTCGAGGACCCGAACCTGATCTTCGCGTCCGAGATCTCCCCACAGAGCCGCTTCATCTACCGTCGACGGGTGGTGGATCGCGCCCGGGCCATCGCGCCGTTCCTCCGGTACGCAGACTCCCCGTACCCGGTGATCGTGGGGGGACACGTGGTGTGGATCCTGGAGGGCTTCACCGTCACCAGGGCATTTCCGCTCTCTGCTCCCCATCAGATGCACCTTCGGCTCAGTCGGCCGGTGAGCTATGTGCGCAACTCGGTGAAGGTCACGGTGGATGCCGTCACGGGCGCGGTGAACTTCTACCGGGTGCCCGTCGTCGATCCCCTGGCGGATGTGTACGCTCGCGCCTTCCCGGGGCTCTTCAAGCCCCTGGCGCAGATGCCGGCGGACCTGCGGGCGCACCTGCGCTACTCCAAGGATCTGATGAACCTCCAGGCCCAGGTGCTGCTCGAGTACCACCAGGAGACGGCGCGGGCGTTCCACGGTCAGCAGGATGTCTGGTCCATCCCGGGGGAGCAGCTGCAGGGCACGACGCCCGTACCGTACGTGCCGGAGTACGGCATCTACGAGCTGCCGGGTGAGGACAAGCCCCATTTCAACCTCACGACGGTGTTCGTTCCCGCGGACCGCCAGAACCTCACGGCGATCCTGGTGGCTCGCCTGGACGCGTCCGAGCGGCCCGAGCTCATCCTCTACGACGTCCCGGTGGAGAATCAGGTGCCGGGACCCCGGCAGATCGAGGCCCTGGTGGAGCAGGATCCAGGTATCTCCCAGCAGCTCTCTCTGTGGCGCACCGGCGGGAGCGAGGTGTGGACGGGACACCTGCACGTGATTCCCGTGGGGAGACGCATGCTCTACATGGAGCCGGTCTTCCTGGCCGCGGATGCCGACGCCATCCCGGAGCTTCGGCGCTACGTGGTGAGCGACGGACGGCAGGTCGCGATGAGCCCCAACCTGGCCGGCGCCATCGCGGACCTGGAGGGGATCCATCCCGCCTCCGCCCTGGGCGCCGCCGCGGGCCCCCAGCCTTCCCAGGGTGGCGCCCCCCATTGGTCGGCGCAGGCCCTCGACCTCCTGAACCAGGCGGAGTCGAAGCTCAAGGCAGGCGACTGGCAGGGCTTCGGCGAGAGCCTGAAGCGGCTGCGGGCCCTCCTTCAGCAGGCGGCCAAGGGGGGAGCGGCCGCACCGCCTCCGGGAGGGCATCCGGGCGGACGTTGATCGCCCTCGGAGCCCTGGGTAGCTTGAACCGTCTTTCCTGTCCGGCCCATCTGGTGGCGCCTCCCCGGACCAGACACGCCGGCTTCCAGCACCGAACCAGACGACGGCGATGAACATACACGAATATCAGGCCAAGGAACGCTTCCGGGCTGCCGGGATTCCCGTGCCGCCGGGAGAGGTGGCCACGACGCCCGAAGAGGTGGAGGCGATCGCCCGCTCCATCGGGGGCATGGTGGTGGTGAAGGCTCAGGTCCACTCCGGTGGACGCGGCAAAGCGGGGGGTGTGAAGCTCGCCAAGAACCCCGAGGAGGCTCGGGAGCATGCGTCCCGGATCCTGGGCATGGAGATCAAGGGCCTCAAGGTCACCAAGGTCTTCGTCACGCCCGCGGAGGACATCGCCACCGAGGCGTACGTGGGCGTGCTGGTGGACCGCAAGAGCCAGTGTCCCACGTTCATGGTCTCCTCGGAGGGCGGCATCGACATCGAGGAGGTGGCGGCCACCAAGCCCGAGGCCATTCGCAAGCTGAAGGTGGACCCGCGCTACGGCATGCTGCCCCACCAGGCGTACTGGCTGGCGAACACCCTGTACGACGACCCGGCGCTGGTGAAGCAGGGCGCGAAGGTCATCGGCCAGCTCTACACGTCCTTCGTGGACTCGGGCGCCTCCATGGCGGAGATCAACCCGCTCATCTCCACCAAGGCCGGCGAGGTGAAGGCCATCGACGCCAAGATGAGCATCGACGACTCGGAGCTCTTCCGCAGGCCCGAGGTGGCGGCCATGCGGGACACCTCCGACGAGCCCTGGGAGGAGACCAAGGCCCGGGACGCCGGTCTGAGCTTCGTGAAGCTCGACGGCAACGTGGGGTGCTGCGTGAACGGTGCCGGCCTGGCTATGGCCACCATGGACCTGGTGAAGTACTACGGCGGCGAGCCCGCGAACTTCCTGGACATCGGCGGCTCGTCCAACCCCGACAAGGTGGTGGCGGCGCTGGAGATCATCACGGCGGATCCCGACGTGAAGGTGATCCTCTTCAACATCTTCGGCGGGATCACGCGCTGTGACGACGTGGCCAACGGCATCGTCGAGGCCACCAAGCGCATCGACATCAAGCTCCCCATCGTCATCCGGCTCACCGGGACCAACGAGGAGCAGGGCATCAAGATTCTCGCGGACGCGGGCTTCTCCGCCTTCACCTCCATGGACGAGGTGGTGCAGAAGGCCGTGGAACTGGCAAAGGCATAGACGACCATGTCGATCCTCATAGACAAGGACACGAAGCTCGTCGTCCAGGGCATCACCGGACGGGACGGCTCCTTCCACACCCGCCAGATGATGGAGTACGGCACCCAGGTGGTGGCCGGGGTCACCCCGGGCAAGGGCGGACAGAGCTTCGAGGGTCCGGACGGCAAGACGGTTCCGATCTTCAACAGCATGGACGAGGCCGTGGCGGCCACCGGCGCCAATACCTCGGTCATCTACGTCCCGCCGGCCTTCGCGGCCGACGCGATCATGGAGGCGGCGGACTCCGGGGTGAAGCTGGTGGTGGCCATCACCGAGGGCGTGCCCGTGCAGTCCATGGCCCGCGCCCACGCCTTCGCCCGGGACCGGGGGGTCCGGGTCCTGGGACCCAACTGCCCCGGGATCATCTCCCCCGGGAAGGCCAAGGTGGGCATCCTACCTGCCCAGATCGTGGCCGAGGGCCCCGTGGGCGTGGTGTCGCGCTCCGGGACGCTGACCTACGAGGCGGTCTTCCAGCTCACCAACCTGGGCCTGGGACAGACCACGTGCGTGGGTATCGGCGGCGACCCGCTCATCGGCACGAACTTCGTGGACTGCCTGGAGGCCTTCGAGGCCGACCCGGACACCAAGGCCGTCGTCATGATCGGCGAGATCGGCGGCACCGATGAGCAGGAGGCCGCGGCGTACGTGAAGGCGCACATGTCCAAGCCCGTGGTGGGCTTCATCGCGGGGCGGACCGCACCGCCGGGACGGCGCATGGGCCACGCGGGGGCCATCATCAGCGGTTCGGCGGGAACCGCGGAGGAGAAGGTGCGAGCCTTCGAGGAGAACGGCATAGCGGTGGCCAGACGGCCCATCGATATCGCCGGCCTCGTCCAGGCCGCCCTGGCATAGCGGAGCAGCCCCGGCGGCGGCCCCCGAGCCCCGGGGGCGCCGCCGGAGCGCCGTCCACGCCTCCGACCGGAGTGTGGCATGAAGCTCGCGGATCTACTCGTCGACGATTGTGTCGTTGTGCCGGTGGACACGCCGGACCTCCGGGGTGCCCTGGCCTCCATCTTCGAGCGTGGACGGCCGCACCTTCCCCTGGAGGAGCCCCGGGCCACGAAGATGGTGCGGGACCTCTCTCAGGGGAGTCAGGGCGACATCGTGCGTGTCAACGCCGACGTCGTCGTGGTCAGCGGGTCCCTGGACGCGCTCGAGGGACCCTGTCTCGGCATCGCCGTCTCGGCGACGCCTTTTTCGGTGGCGGGGGAAGGCGGCGACGAGCCGGGAGTGGCCCGCGCCGTCTTCCTGGTTCTCACGCCCGGGCGGTTTTCGGGGGTTCGCCACCATTTCGTGCCGGCGCTGGTGCGAGTGCTCAGGGAGCCCGAGCAGGTGGAGCGCCTGCTCGGCGCCGGGTCCGCGACGTCGGTGAGGCGTTTCCGGGAGCTCATGGAGGTCGAGTTCCGCGCGCGGCTCCTGGTGGAGGATGCGCTGGTTCCGGTACGGTACCGCGTCTACCCCGACACGCCGCTCCGGGAGGTCGTGGATCTCATGGTGCGGCGAGGCACGCGAGCCGTGCCGGTGGTGGGAGAGCGCTACGAGGTGCTGGGCATCCTCACGTCCGGGGACGCCCTGGCTCACCTGCTTCGACGCGGCCATCCCGACCAGGAGAGCGAGGGCGTGGCGGTCATCGAGCGCCCCAGGGCCAAAGAGGTCATGACCAGGAGCGTCCTCTGCGTGTCGGAGGAGCAGGCGCTCGTGGAGGCCGCGAACATGATGGTGAACCGGGACGTCGAGCAGCTCCCGGTGGTGCGGGATGGTGAGCTCGTCGGCTTCGTCACCCGCGATTCGATCCTACGCGCCCTGTACGGCCCCGCGCAGGCGGACACGGAAAACCCGAAGAGAGAGAGCGAGTCGACCGAATGAGCCAGACGCTTGCCATCATCAAGCCGGACGCGGTAGCGGCCGGGAAGGCCGGTAGGATCCTCACGCACCTGGAGGCCGCGGGCTTCCGGGTCCGGTCCATGAAGATGACGCGCCTGAGCGCCGAGCAGGCCGGGGCCTTCTACGCCGTGCACCGGGAGCGCCCCTTCTACACCCCGCTCGTGACGTTCATGACCTCGGGGCCGTGCATTCCCATGGTCCTGGAGGCGGATGACGCGGTGCCCAGGCTCCGGGAGACCATCGGTGCCACGGATCCCGCCGAGGCCGCTCCGGGGACGGTGCGGAAGCTCTACGCGGAGTCGAAGGAGCGGAACGCCATCCACGCTTCCGACTCCGACGAGAATGCGGCCGTGGAGATCTCGTTCTTCTTCTCGGAACAGGATCTCATCGGCGCCTAGCCCGGTCCTCCGGGGGGATCTCTCCAGGTCGTGCGGGGCGGCTGGAACGGTCGGTGGGGTGCCGCCGCCCGGAGCCTCGACGCCTGGACACTTCCTTGGGCCAGGGCTAGCTTTTTCGACTATGCTCAGGCTCGATCTCACTCGTCTGGAGCGGGAAGGATCCATCCAGATCGAGGCACGGATCCCGCCGGACGACCCCCTCTGGTCGGACATGGAGGTGACGTTCGCGGGGCCCGTGCAGGTACGGGTCCGGGCCTCCCGTGCGGGGAGCGGAGAGATCGTGGTGAGGGGGACGATGGAAGCGCCCCTCCACCAGGAATGCCGCCGCTGCCTGGAGCCGGTGCCCGGAGCCTTGTCGGAGGAAGTGACGCTGGTCTTTTTGCCGGTCACGGAGCCCGGGATGGAGGACGACGGCGAGACCCGCCTGTTCGAGGAGGGTGCCGGCGAGCTGGACCTGGGTGAGGCGTTGCGCGAGGAGGTGATCCTCGCCATCGATCCGTACGTCGTGTGCAGGCCGGAGTGCAAGGGGCTATGCCCGCGGTGCGGCGCGAATCTGAACGTTGAGACGTGCGGCTGCACCACGGAGGAGCTGGACCCCAGATGGAATGCCCTCAGGGCCCTCAAGGAAGAGTGAGCAGGATATGGCTGTCCCCAAGAAGCGGACTTCGAAGCAGCGAAAGCGGAAGCGGCGCACGCATTACCGGGCCGAACCCGTGACCGTCGACACCTGCCCCAAGTGCGGTGACCCTCGGGTCCCGCACCGCGTTTGCCCGACCTGCGGAACGTACCGGGGCGAGTCGGTCCTCGAGGTCGAGGCCGAGTAGCCTCGCCGCGCGGTGCGCATCGCGCTGGATGCGATGGGCACCGATCTCGCCCCGTCGGCGGAGGTCGCGGGCGCGATCGGAGCCCTCGACGAACTTGAGCCGGACATCGAGATTGTCCTGGTGGGAGACCGGGACCTGATCGAGGCGGCTTTGGCCGAGCACCCGTCGGTCCCGGCGGGACGACTACACGTGCATCACGCGCCGGACCGCGTGACCGCAGCCGACTCTCCGGCGACGGTACTCCGGCGCAAGCCCGACTCCTCCATCGTCGTCGGTCTGCAGATGGTCAAGGCGGGCGAGGCCGACGCCTTCATCAGCGCCGGCTCCACCGGCGCGGTGATGGCCACGTCCCTCTTCACGTTGCGTCGCATCCCGGGTGTCGACCGGCCCGCGATCGGCACCCTGCTTCCCACCGCGGGAAGCTCGTGCCTGATGCTCGACGCCGGGGCGAACGTGGACTGCAAGCCCCAGCACCTGGTTCAGTTCGCCCGCCTCGGACAGATCGTCGCCCAGGACCTCATGGGGCGCGACCGACCCCGGGTGGCGCTCCTGAACATCGGCGAAGAGCCCGAGAAGGGCGACGAGCTGACCCTGGAGACCCACAAGCTGCTCTCCCGGGCCAAGGGTCTGAACTTCGTAGGCAACCTGGAGGGGCGCGACATCATCCGGGGCGTCTGCGACGTGGTGGTGTGCGACGGCTTCGTCGGCAACGTCCTTCTGAAGTTCTACGAGTCGGTGGCCCAGTTCATCATCGGTCTCATGCGCAAGGAGCTCCAACAGGCCGGGGAGAGCATGGACTTCGAAGAGCTCTTCCGCGTGCTGGACTACGAGGAATACGGCGGTGCGCCGCTCCTGGGCGTGGGCGGCGTCTGCATCATCTGTCACGGAGAGTCGTCCCCGTTTGCCATCCGCAACGCGGTGGCGGTGGCGGCCCGGGCGGTCCGCTCCGACATGGTGCGTCACATCACCCGCGAGATCTCCACCGCGGACCCTCCCGAGGAAGTACCATGAGACACCCCAAGCCCCTGGCCGAGATCGTGTCCACGGGCAGGTACGTGCCGAGCAACATCGTCACGAACGACGACCTCGCCCGACGCATGGACACCTCCGACGAGTGGATAAGCTCCAGGACCGGAATCCGTGCGCGACGCATCGCGCCGGACTGCGAGGGCGCCGCGGACATGGGGGCTGCCGCTGCGCGCATCGCGCTGGAGCGCGCCCACGTCGACCCGGGGGAGGTGGACATTCTGATCCTGTCCACCGCGACCCCCGACCGCTGGCTTCCCTCCACGGCGTGCGACGTCCAGGCCCTGCTCGGGTGCGCCAACGCGGTGGCCTTCGACATCATGGCGGCATGCTCGGGCTTTCTGTACGGCCTCTCGATGGCGGAGGGCTACATCGCCGCGGGACGCGGAGAGGTGGCCCTCGTCGTCTCCACCGAGAAGATGAGCGCCATCGTGGATTGGGAGGATCGATCCACGTGCGTGCTCTTCGGGGACGGCGCCGGCGCGGCCGTGGTGAAGCCCAGCAACGGCTCGGGCCGCGGCATCCTCTCCAGCCACATGCGCTCCGACGGGAACCTGGCCCAGCTGCTGTGGCGCCCCGCCGGAGGCGTGGGCGTGCCCCTGACGCCGGAGGTGCTCGCGCGCCACGACCACCTCGTGCGCATGGAGGGACGGGAGGTCTTCAAGAACGCGGTCCGTTCCATGAGCGAAGCCACCCACATGGCGCTCCACGACGCCGGGCTCACCGCCGTCGATGTGGATCTCATGGTGCCGCACCAGGCCAACCTCCGCATCATCGAGGCTACGGCGAAGTACGCCGGCATTCCCATGGAGAAGGTGTTCATCAACCTCGACCGCTACGGCAACATGAGCTCGGCCTCCATTCCGGTTGCCCTGGACGAAGCGCGACAGCGCGGGCTCATCGGTCCGGGGGACAACGTGCTCAGCGCGGCGTTCGGGGCGGGGTTGACCTGGGGCGCCATGGCCTGGCGTTTCTAGATGGCGGACGCGTGAAATCGGTGCAGGGCTTCGTTGGGCTCCAGGGGGCCGGGTACCCGCGCCCCCTGGGCGTGGGTGGCGGCGTACCATTTAGGTACGTCTCAGTCGCCCTCCTCGCCCGTCTCGCCCTGCATCCGATTTGACGCGTCCCATCACATTGCTGGTCTGAACAAAGCTGACGGAGAACCATGACCCTCGCACTGCTCTTTCCCGGTCAGGGATCCCAGTACGTCGGCATGGGCAAGGCACTGGCGGAGGGCTTTGCGTCCGCCCGGGACACCCTCGAGGAGGCGGATTCCGTCCTCGGGCTCCCGCTGTCCACGCTCATGGCCGACGGACCAGAAGAGGAGCTCACCGCGACGAAGAACGCGCAGCCGGCCATCCTCGCCCACTCGGTGGCCGTGCTCCGGGTGGTGGGGGAGCGCCTCGGCTCCGTGGCGCTGGCGGCGGGACACTCGCTGGGCGAGTTCAGCGCCCACGTGGCCGCGGGCACCTTCTCATTCCGCGATGCGCTCGAGGCGGTGCGTCTGAGGGGTGAGCTCATGTACCAGGCGGGCCTGGAGCGTCCGGGGACGATGGCGGCGGTGCTGGGCCTGGACGATGCCGCCCTTCGGGCGGTGTGTGCCCGGGTGGACGCGGGAATCTGCGTTCCGGCCAACTTCAACTCCTCCGGCCAAATCGTCATCAGCGGTGACCTGGCCGGCATCGAGCAGGGGATGGCCCTGGCGACGGAGGCGGGGGCGAAGCGGGTCGTCCGCTTGAACGTCTCCGGGGCGTTCCACTCGCCCCTCATGGCACCGGCCGCCCGTGGCCTCCGGGAGCATCTCGAGACCACGACCTTCGCCGATCCCGCTTATCCCGTGATATCCAATGTGACCGCCGGGCCCGTGGCATCGGGCGCCGACGCCCGTGACCTCCTGGTGGAGCAGCTCACCTCACCGGTTCGTTGGGCGGAGTCGGTGGCGGCCATGGTGGAAGCCGGCGCCGACCGATTCCTGGAGCTGGGGCCGGGAAGCGTGCTCGGCGGTCTCAACCGGCGCAACGCGAGGGGTCTTCCATGCACCTCGCTGGGCGAAGCCGCCGACCTCGAGGCGTTCGAGG
The DNA here is from genome assembly GCA_022340865.1 of Gemmatimonadota bacterium. GTDB lineage: Bacteria > Gemmatimonadota > Gemmatimonadetes > Longimicrobiales > Gaopeijiaceae > SZUA-318. Next base: position 6,281 of record JAJDNC010000049.1, on the reverse strand, counting down.
TCTGATTCGGAGTCCGAGGAGCCACGACGGAGCACCACGGAGGAGGACGACATGAACGTACGCGAGCTGGAAGGAAAGGTCGCCCTGGTGACGGGAGGATCACGGGGCATCGGTTTCGCCGTGTGCCATGCCCTGGCCGAGGCCGGCGCACGGGTGGCGGTGGTGGACCTCGACGGAGACGGCGCTGCGCAGGCGGCGGCCGCGCTCCCGGGGGAGGGGCACCGGGGGTACGCGTGCGACGTGGCCGGGGCCGAAGGGGTGCAGGCCACGGTGGCTGCGGTGGAGTCGGACCTCGGTCCGGTGGATGTCCTGGTGAACAACGCAGGCATTACCCGGGACAACATCCTGGTGCGCATGACGGATAAGGAATTCGACGAGGTCATCGCCACCAACCTCAAGGGCTCCTTCAACTTCACGCGTGCGGTCTCTCGTGGAATGATGAAGCGCCGCGGTGGGGCCATCCTGAACGTCGCGTCGGTGGTGGGCCTGACCGGGAACGCGGGTCAGGCGAACTACGCGGCCTCCAAGGCGGGCCTGGTCGGCCTCACCAAGAGCGTGGCCAAGGAGCTCGCCTCCAGGGGGGTGCGGTGCAACGCCGTCGCTCCGGGATTCGTCCGAACGGCCATGACCGCGAAGCTCACCGAGGCGCAGGTGGAAGCTCTGCAGGGGGCGATCCCCATGGGGGCCCTCGCGGAGCCCGAAGACATTGCGGACGCCGTTCGCTTTCTCGTGGGCCCCGCTGCCCGCTACATTACCGGCCAGGTTCTGGCGGTCGACGGCGGCATGGTGATGTAGGCCCCGCGCAGCCGCCTTTTTCTGCGAAATTCTGCTACAAGTTCAGTCATCGGGAGGAGGTCAAATGAGCGAGCCCACCGAGGCCAGAGTCAGGGAGATCATCATCAACGAGCTGGGTGTCGAGCCGGAGAAGGTGACGGACGACGCCTCGTTCGTCGAGGATCTCGGGGCGGACTCCCTCGATACGGTCGAGCTCGTCATGGCGTTCGAGGAGGAGTTCGGGATCGACATCCCCGACGAGGATGCCGAGCAGATGCGCACGGTGGGCGACGCCATCGCCTATCTGCGGAAGAACGTCGGCGGCGAGGGTTGAGGTCGGCAGTTCCGATGGTGCGGGCATGAGCCGGGAGAACGAGACGGACTCCGACGCTCGCCGGGTGGTGATCACGGGGATGGGGGTGGTGTCTCCCGTCGGCAACGACCTCGACAGCACCTGGGCCGGGCTCCTCGCCGGCAAGTCCGGCGGTGGCAGGATCACGGCCTTCGACGCCACCGAGGATTTCGCCACGCGCATCGCCTGCGAGGTGAAGGAATTCGACCCCCTTCGGTACATGGACAAGCGCGACGCCCGGCGCTACGACCGGGCCTCGCAGTTCGCCCTCGCGGCGGCCGCCCAGGCCATGGCGTCGGCGGGGCTCGAGGGCATTCCCGAGGGCATGCCGCCCCACCGCTTCGGTGTGATCTTCGGAAGCGGCATCGGCGGGATCGCCACCTTCGAGGAGCAGCATCGCAAGCTCATCGACCAGGGGCCGAACCGGGTCAGCCCGTTCTTCATCCCCATGTTCATTCCGGACATCTCGGCGGGCCTCATCTCCATGCGCTGGGGCCTGCAGGGGCCCAACTACGCCACGGTATCGGCGTGTGCGTCCTCGGCGCACGCGGTCGGGGACGCCGCACGTCATATCCGCCACGGGGACGCCGACATGATGGTCGCCGGCGGCACCGAGGCGACGATAACACCCATGGCCATCGCCGGCTTCGCGGCCATGAAGGCCATGTCCACGCGCAACGACGACCCGGCCCATGCGAGCCGGCCCTTCGATCTCAACCGCGACGGCTTCGTCATCGGCGAGGGATCCGCTGCGGTGGTACTCGAGTCGGTGGAGCACGCCCGGGCCCGGGGCGCCACCATCTTCGCCGAAGTGGTCGGGTACGGTCTCTCCGGGGATGCGTATCACATCACCGCGCCGCCTCCCGACGGGTACGGCGCCCAGAAGGCCATGCGCATGGCTCTGGAGTATGCTGGCGCGACTCCCGGAGACGTGGACTACGTGAACGCGCACGGCACCTCCACCATGGCCGACGCGGTGGAAACGCATGCCATCAAAGAGGTCCTGGGCGAGCGCGCTCGGGAGATCGTCGTCGGCTCCACCAAGTCCATGACCGGGCACCTCCTGGGGGCCTCGGGAGCCCTGGAGACGATCATCACCGCCATGGTGGTCCGCGAGGGGCGGATCCCGCCCACCATCAACTTCGAGACGCCGGACCCTGCCTGCGATCTCGACTACGCGCACCACGGGATGGTGGAGCGGCCGGTGCGCATGGCTCTCACCAACTCCTTCGGCTTCGGCGGCCACAACGTGTGCCTCGCCATCCGGAGGTGGGACTGAGCCGGCGGCGGGGCCGCAGCCGGCACACGAGCGGCCGATGACGCCGCACCGACTGGATCGATCATGCGCGTAGGCGTTGGATACGACTCGCACCGGTTCGAGGAGGGCCGGAGGCTCATCCTGGGGGGAGTGCACATCCCGGAGCACACGGGGCTGACGGGGCACTCCGATGGCGACGCCGTGGCCCACGCCCTCATCGATGCGCTCCTGGGAGCGGTGGGGGCGGGGGACGTGGGAAGCTACTTCCCGCCCTCGGACCACTCCTGGAAGGACGCCGACTCCATGGACCTCCTGGCGCGCGCGGTCAACATCCTGGAGTCCAGGAACTACCAGGTGGTGAACGTGGACGTCACGGTGATATGCGAGAGCCCCAAGCTCGCTCCCCACGTCGAGGCCATGCGGAGGCGGCTGGGGGACGTCCTGCGCGTGGGGGCCGGCGCGGTCTCCGTGAAGGGGAAGACCAACGAGGGGATGGGCTGGATCGGCCGCGGGGAGGGAATCGCCGTGCACGCCGTGGCCCTGGTGGAGGCCATCGGGGGCTTCGACGCGACCTGGGGAGCCACCGACGAAGGTCTTCCGCTGTAGGGAAGCTCACCGGTGTGGCAGACGTTCCTGATCTGGTTCGAGGGCCTTCCGAACGCCGTGGTCTACCTGGCGTTGGGGGGAGGGGCGGCGGTGGAGAACGTGTTCCCGCCGATTCCCGCCGACACGTTCGTCGTGCTCGGCGGCTTCCTGTCCGCCGTGGGGGATCTGCGCCTGCGCTGGGTCTTCGCGGCCACATGGGTGGGGAACGTCGCGTCCGCGATGGTCATGTATCGCCTGGGGCACCGGTACGGGCGTCCCTCTCTGGAGGGCACCTGGGGTCGCCGCTTCCTGAACACGCACCAGCTCCGGCGGATGGAGCGGTTCTACGAGCGCTGGGGGACGCCGGCCATCCTCCTCACGCGCTTCCTCCCGGGTCTCCGCTCCGCCGTGCCGGTGTCCGCGGGGGTCGCCGGCCGGCCCTTCTGGGGCGTCGCCCTGCCCATCGCGGTGGCGTCGGCCATCTGGTACGGTGCGCTGGCATGGGCGGGGGCCTTCGCGGGTCACAACCTCGATTTCGTGCTCGGGACGATCCACCGTGTCAACGCGTGGCTCCTGGGGCCCGCCCTCCTGGTGGCCGGCGCCGTCGTCGTCTGGTGGTGGCGGACCAGACACCATGACCATCATGAGTGACACACGGGCCTTCCGCTTCGAGCAGTTCCTCGACTACCTCACCCTCGAGCGGGGCCTCTCCGCCCGCACCGTGGCGGCCTACGCCCGGGACCTCGACCGCTGGCTCCGCGAGGTGCGGGCCAGGGGCGCCACCGGGCCGGCGGACGTCACGGCGGCCCATCTGAGGACGTGGGTCTTCTCCCTCAAGGATGCCGGGCTGGCTGCGTCCTCCATCCGCCGGGCGCAGTCGGCGCTGCGCACCTACTACGCCTTCCTCCTGGCGGAGGGGGTGGTGGAGTCGGACCCCACCGAGCGCCTCGAGTCCCCGGGCCTGGGCCGCCGCCTCCCGGAGTGCCTGACCCACGAGGAGGTCGAGCGCCTCCTGGAGGCTCCGGACCCCGACCTGCCGCTGTACTGGCGGGATCGGGCCATCCTCGAGCTGCTCTACGCCACGGGGATGCGCGTCTCGGAGCTCTCCGGGCTGCCGCTGCGGGCCGTGGACGCCGACGAGGGCTTCGTCACGGTCTTCGGCAAGGGGTCCAAGGAGCGGCTGGTGCCCGTAGGGGAGCCCGCGCTTCGCGCCCTGGGCCGCTACCTCCGGGACGTGCGCCCGGGGCTGGATCGGGGCAAGGGGGGCGGCAGGGTGTTCCTCAACGCGCGGGGCACACCGCTCAGCCGCATGGCGGTGTGGACCGTGGTGCGCACGTCGGCACGGCGTGCCGGGATCCGGCGCAAGGTCTCACCGCACACCCTCCGGCATACCTTCGCGACCCACCTGCTGGAGGGGGGAGCGGACCTGGTGGCCGTGCAGGAGCTGCTCGGCCACGCCGACATCTCGACCACTCAGATCTACACGCACGTGGACCGGGAGTACCTCCGGGACGTGCACCGCAGATACCACCCCCGGGCTTAGCGACCTGCTAAGCCCCGGTCACCCACCCGCCGCGCCGGACGCAGTGGCCTGAGCCGCCAGGCGCGCCGCCTCGGCACGACTCGCCTGGAAGAGCTGTGCCTGCGTGGTCACCGAGCTCAGGAGGCGCGCCGCCTCGGCCAGGGGGGGGTCACGCTGCATGCGGATCTGGGCCTCCACGCCGTACGCCTCCATATGATCGGCGATGTCCATGCGCGCTTGCCATCCGAGGTAGTCGCGGACGCCCGGCGCGTCGAGGACGGAAGCCGGGATCCCGTCGCCCTTCAGCTTCTCGACGAACGTCTCCAGCCTGGCGGAGTCGAGGGCCGGTGGCTTGTGCGCGGCCATGAGCTCCTTCGCCACGCCGAAGGAGAACTCGTCGAGGCGGACGAGGAACGGCACCTTCGCATCGGCCGCCGCCTTGATGAGCGCCCGCTCGTCGAGCGTAAGCGTGTCCGGCTTGACGGGCAGATCCGGGAAGATGCCGCCGGCGGTGGTGAGCTTCCGCCCGTCCGGCGTCGTCACCGTCGGGAACGTGTCGATGTCCTCGGGGAGCGGCCTCATGTTCTTGTCCCTGGGACGCTGGAGAGAGCGTCCCAGGGGGGTCTTCCAGACCCCGGTGGTGAACTTCAGCCTGCGCCCGTACGGCATCGGCAGCACGGTCTGCACGAGCCCCTTGCCGAAGCTCCGCTGACCCACGATGAGGGCCCGGTCGTAGTCCTGGAGCGCTCCGGCGAAGATCTCCGCACCCGAGGCCGTGTAGCCGTCCACCAGGATGACGATGGGCAGGTTGGGCGCCTGTACGGGGTAGTGGTCGCGGAACGTGTCCGTGGTCATATCTGCGGCGGGGCCGTCGGGAACCCGCTGGGACGTGGTGGCCAGGATCGAGCCCCGCTTCAGGAAGATATCGGCCAGCAGGAGGGACTCGTCCAGGAAGCCGCCGGGGTTGTGCCTGAGGTCGATGATGAGCCCCCGCGAGCTCTCCAGCGACTGGAGGGCGTTGTCCATCTCCTGGGCCGCGTTTCGCCTCACCTGGTCCAGCTGGATGTAGGCGATGCTGTCGGGCATGAGGCCCGCGTAGACGGCGGGCACGTGCACCTCCCGCCGCGTGATCTGGAAGGGGATGGGCTCGTCGTAGCCGGCGCGCTGGATCTTCACGCTCACCTGGGTGCCCACGGGTCCCCGGATGGAGTCCGCCGCCGTCGCCGTGGTCCAATGGGTGGCGTCGTACTGGTTGACGCCGATGATGAGGTCGCCGACGAGGATCCCCGCCTGGGCGGCGGGCGTCTTCCGGAACACCGCCGTGACGGTGATGCGGTTGTTGAGCTCCGTGATCTGCAGGCCGATGCCCGAGTAGTTGCCGGTGGTCTCCTCGTTGTACTGCGCCGCACCCTCCGGCGTGTACAGCTCCGCGTAGGGGTCGTTGAGGGAGGCCACCATCCCCTGGATGGCCGCCTCCCAGAGGGCGGAGTCCCCGACGGGCTGGAGGTGCCTGGCGTGGATGGCGGCGATGGCGCTGTCGAGCACCGCGACCTCGTGCCGCTGGATGACGACGCTGTCGGGCGGAGCGGTCTGCGCCGCCAGGGGGGATGCCGCGGCGAGGACGAGGACCACGGTCGGAATGAGTCGCTTCATGCGGGGCCTGAGCTCCGGAAATGGGCTTGAGTCGGCATTCTAACACCCGCCCCCCGCCCTCGTTCCCACGGATACGCGGTCCGTGGACTTCATACCGCGCGCGCAGGAGATACCTTTCATCCGTCGAGGGCCGGCCC
>JAJDNC010000042.1 GCA_022340865.1 Gemmatimonadota bacterium | reverse complement strand
CGGCAGCGTGTCCGTCACCCTCACGGTGCTCGCGTCGCTCGGACCGAGCGTGTTATTCACACCGATCGTGTAGCTGACCTGGGTGCCGGCCGTGTCCGTCGCCGGACCCGTGTTCGTCACGGCCAGGTCCGCGCTCTGGCTCACGGTAGTCGCCACCGTCGAGCTGTCGTTCGTGAGCACCGGGTCGATGGCCGCGCTTCTCACCCACGCACGGTTGCTCACCGTGCCCGTCGCCGACGGCGCAACCGTCACCGTCAGCCCCAGGCTCGCGCTGCCACCCACCGCGAGGGTGCCCACGCTCCACGTCACGACCTGCCCCACCGCGCCGCTGCTCGTCCCGCCCGTCGAGCCCGTATACGTCAGTCCCGTCGGCAGCGTGTCCGTCACCATTACGCCGCTGGCGTCGCTCGTTCCGCCGACGTAGCTGACGCCGATCGTGTAGCTGATCGACGTGCCCGCAGTAGCCGTCGTCGGGCCTGTCTTCAACACCTTCAGGTCGGCTGTCTGGCCCACCGTCGTCGTGAACGTCGACGTGTCGTTGGCCGCATTGGGGTCCGTGCTCGTGCTGCTCACCGTCGCTCTGTTGCTCACCGTTCCGCTCACGCCCGATCCCACCGTCGCCGCCAGCCCCAGGCTCTTGCTCGCGCCCACCGCGAGGGTGCCCACGTTCCACGTCACGACCTGCCCCACCGCGCCGCTGCTCGTCCCGCCCGTCGACGACACGTACGCCAGCGAGCTCGGCAGCGTGTCCACCACCGTCACCCCGCTCGCGTCGCTCGTCCCGCCCACGTGGCTCACCGTGATCGTGTAATTGATGGGCCCACCGGCCGTCGCCGTTGCCGGACCCGTCTTCGTCACGGCCACATCCGCGCCTTGCACCACTGTCGTCGTCAGCGTCGAGCTGTTGTTGGCCGTGTTCGGATCCGTGCTCGTGCTGCTCACCGTCGCGGTGTTGCTCACCGACCCGCTCACCCCCGCCCCCACCGTCGCCGAGAGACCGAGGCTGTCGCTCACGCCTACCGCGAGGGTGCCCACGCTCCACGTCACCGTCCGCGTCGTCGCGTTGTACGCGTATGGGCCCGTCGCCGACACGAACGTCAGCGAGCTCGGCAGCGCGTCCGTTACCACCACGCCGCTGGCGTCGCTCGTCCCGCCTGCGTGGCTGACTGTGATCGTGTAGTTGATCTGCGCACCGGCCACGGCCGTATCGGAGGCAGTCTTCGTCACGGCCACGTCCGCGCTCTGGCTCACCGCCGTCGTGGCCGTCGCGGTGTTGTTGCTCGTCACCGGGTCCGTGCTCGTGCTGCTCACCGTCGCGGTATTGCTCACCGTCCCGGTCACTCCCGGCCCCACCGTCGCCGTCACCGTCAGGATCGCGCTGTCACCCACCGCCACCGTCCCCACGTTCCACGTCACCGTTCCGCCGGACGCCGTCCCCCCGCCCGTCGCCGACACGAACGTCAGCGAGCTCGGCAGGGGGTCCGTCACTACCACCCCGCTGGCGTCGCTCGTACCGCCCACGTGACGCACGCGGATGGTGTCGGTGATCTGAGCGCCCGCTATGGCAGTCGCTGGAGCAGTCTTCGCCAACGACAGGTCCGCGGTCTGGCCCACGGTCGTCGTGGCCGTCGACGTGTTGTTGGCCGTGTTCGGGTCCGTGCTGGTGGTGCTCACCGTCGCCGTGTTGCTCACCGCGCCGCTCACCGCCGGCCCCACCGTCGCCGTCACCGCCAGGACGGCGCTGTCACCCACCGCCACCGTCCCCACGTTCCACGTCACCGCCCGCGAAGTCGCGTTGTACGCCCCCCCGCCCGTCGCCGATACGAAGGTCAGCGCAGTCGGCAGCGTGTCCGTAACCACCACCCCGCTGGCGTCGCTCGTCCCGCCCACATGCCTCACGCGGATCGTGTCGACCACCTGGGTGCCCGCAACCGCCGTCGCTGGAGCCGTCTTCGTCACCGACAGGTCCGCGCCCTGGACCACCGCCATCGTCGCCGTCGACGTGTCGTTGCTCGCGACCGGGTCGGTGCTCGTGCTGGTCACCGTCGCGGTGTTGTTCACCGTCCCGGTGACCGCCGGCCCCACCATCGCCGTCACTGCCAGGATGGCGCTGTCACCCACCGAGACGGGGCCCACGTTCCACGTCACCGCCCGGGTGGTCCCGTCGTACGCCCCCGAGTTGGTGGCCGACACGAACGTCAGCGCCGTCGGCAGCGTGTCCGCCACCACCACCCCGCTGGCGTCGCTCGTCCCGCTCACGTGACGCACGCGGATCGTGTCGGTGACCTGGCCGCCCGCGACGGCCGCCGCGGGGGCCGTCTTCGTCACCGACAGATCCGCCGTCTGCGTCACCGTCGTCACCGCCGTCGAGCTGTCGTTCGCGCTCACTGGGTCGGCGCTCGTGCTGCCCACCCACGCCCTGTTGCTCACCGAGCCGCTCACCCCCGGCCCCACCGTCGCCGTCACCGCCAGGATGGCACTGTCACCCACCGCCACGGTGCCCACGCTCCACGTCACCGCCCGCGTGGTGGCGCTGTACGTGCCCGAGCTCGTGGCGGACACGAACGTCAACGCTGCCGGCAGCGTGTCCGTAACCACCACCCCGCTCGCGTCGCTCGTCCCGCCCACGTGATGCACCCGGATCGTATCGGTGATCTGAGTGCCCGCAATGGCCGTCGCCGGACCGGTCTTCGCCACCGACAGATCCGCCGCCTGCCCCACCGTCGTCGTGACACTGGACGTGTCGTTGGCCGGATTGGGGTCCGTGCTCGTGGTGCTCACCGTCGCGGTGTTCCTCACCGCCCCGCTCACCCCCGAGCCCACCTGCGCTGTCAGCCCCAGGCTCGTGCTCCCGCCCACCGCGAGGGACCCCACGTTCCAGGTCACCGTCCGCGTGGTCGCGTCGTACGTTCCCCCGCCCGTCGCCGAGGAGAACGTCAGCTGAGCCGGAAGCGAGTCTTTCACCACCACCCCGGTGGCGCCTATGGTCCCCCCTACATGAGCCACCGCGAGGGCGTAGGTGATCTGGGCGCCGGCCGTGGCCGTGGCGGGACCCGTCTTGGTCAGCGCCACGTCGGGCGGCCCCGGCGCCACCTGGAGCGTCACCGCCACCTGGGCGGACAATCCGCCCCGGACCGGTGATGCCACCGTGACCGTGGCCGTGTACGATCCGGCCGCGAGCAGCGCCGCCGACGCCGCAATGGAGAGATGGGCGGGCGCGATGGTGTCGTCGAGCGTCGCCGTCAGCCAACCCGTCGGCCCCTGAGCGTAGGCCACGGACGCGGACAGCCCGGACAGCAGCCCATTGCCCCCGTTCGTCACCGTGTCGATCTGGGTGCCGGAGCTACCTCCGGCCACCGCGGTCAGGGAGACGCTCGCGCTCGACAGCACGATGGACTGGCCCTTGAGCACGGTCACGGAAGCGGTTCCGGTGACTCCTCCCACCGTCGCTCGCACCGTCGTCTGGCCGGCCGTCACGCCCTCGACCGTCCCGGCGGCGTCCACCGTGGCGACGCTCTGGACATCGCTCGACCACGTGACCGAACGGCCCGAAAGCACATCTCCCCCGGCCGCCAGGGGGGTGGCCTTGAGGGTCTGGGACTCTCCCTCCAGGACAGTGAGGCTGGACGGCGAGATCTGCACGGAAGCGACACTCACCGGCACCACGGACTGCTTCTGGCAAGACGTCACTGCGAGCGCGGTCAGCGCTGCCAACACCGAAGCCCGAGCGGAAGCGGCGGGAGACATCGTCAGAAGACCAGCCGGACCAGCTGGAGGTCCACGCGATCCCCGGAGTCTGTGACCTCGAGCGTACCCACCCTGGCCCTACCCAGGTCGATGGAGGCCACCTCCTGCCCGGCGCTGTGTCGCCGTCGGAGCTTGACGAAGGCCTCGATCGCCCCGATCACGCTCACGGCCGCGGCGGCTCCGAGCCCCGCGATCCGATACGGGTGACCCACCTCCTGCCCCAGCACCTGGCCGGTCGGGCACGTGCCACCGGGGGGCACGTCCGAGAGGCACTTCACGGTCACCTTTTTGATGAGAAGGCCGGCGGCGACGGAGCCGCCTGCGAGGGAAAGCACGGCAAGGCCACTCAGCGCCCTGCCGGAGTAGAACTGCCCCATCCCCGGAATGACGAGTCCCAGAGCCAGCGCCGTACCGGAGTGCGGCATGCCGACCACCGCCAGGCTCTGCAGCGCTCCGATCTTCTGAGAGACGGTGATGGCATCCGCCGCATCCGGCTGGAGCTCGAGGTACTTGCGGAGGTCGCGCACCGCGTTCGAGACCCGGCCGAGCCGCGCATAGACCACCCCCCGATCGTAGACGGCCTCCGCCCACCGGGGCGCGCCGGACGTGGCCGAATCGAATGAGGTTACGGCGCGTTCCAGACGGCCCGCATCAGCCTGGGCCAGACCGTCCTGGAATGCCTTCATCGCCGCGTCCGGGATGGCCGCGCGACCCGCCGCCACCAGAGCATTCAGCCGGTCCCTGGCATCGCTTGCCGCTGCACCCTTGGGATCGAGGGTCAAAGCCCTGCAGTACTCCGACATCGCAGCCGTGCGCTCTCCCAGCTCCTCCAGGACGCGGGCGTGGCGATAGGCGAGATCCTCGGATGAGGGGTCCAGCTCCGTAGCCCGGTCGAGGAGCGAGCGGGCCCTTTGGAGATCACCGAGGATCACGGCCTGCGCCGCCGTGGCGGCGATCTGGCGGGCCTGCGTGCGCTCGGCCGCGCCCGGGTGCGCGGCGACGTCCCCCGCCGGGCACTGGTACGGCGTCGATCCCGGGATGTCCCGTTTGAGCGGTAGCTCCTGGGCCGCCAGAGGCGAGGCGCTCAACCACAGGACCGACGCGACCTGCCAGAGGAGCGGGAGGCCGAGGCGAGCCTGGTTCCACTTCCAACCGGGCATCGGGGGCTACCTACCGACGAAACTGTCCCGCACGGCATCCGTGGCATTGGACGGGGTGCGTGCGAGACTGTGATCGGAAACAGAAGATTCCGGCATGGACGGTCGCACGCAAGCGAGATCCCGCATTTCGGCGTGCACCGCCTACGCGAAAAGGGCCGGGATCGCTCCCGGCCCTCTCGGCTCGTTGCACCGACGGCGGATCAGGCGCCGCCCCCACCGCCCCGGCCACCACGCCCTCCGACGGGCGGTGTGACGGGACGCTTGCCGGCAACGCCGCCGTTGGCCGACACGCCGGTGGGCACCCCCCCCGCCGGGACGGAGACCCCACTCGCCGGAACGGTGAAGCCCGCCCGGGAGCTGCCGAGCGCCGTTCCGATGGCGGACGGCTTCATTCCTTGTCCAAGCATCTGACCGGCGGCGTCGGGGAGCCCGGCGAGCGTCTGGTCGCTGGTCTTGGACTGGAGGCGCTGCTGAACCGCCTGCAGCGCGTTGTCGGCCGGCAGCCCACGGCTCACCAGCTCGCCGAGCACAGCGAGCGGAACCGTGAGCGAACGCCCGGCCGGGGTCGACGAGGCCAGAGCACTTATCGTCGAGCCGTCGACGCCCTGTTGCATGGCCGCGGCAGCCGCCTCGGTCTCCTGGGACGTAGCGTCTCGGCCGCCGGCCGCGATGGCGTCGTGAGCGGCACGGAGGTCGGCCACCATGGACTCTGCCGCCGCGCGCACTTCCGTACCGCTACGCCCCAGGGCGACGCCCTGCAGGGCGACGCTCGCCACCGCCTCGCCCGGAAGACCGTGAGCAATGGCGTCCTGCACGATGGGAACGACCTGGGCGGCCACATCCGCCGGCAGCACCGCCTGGAGGTGCTGGATTGGATCGGCCTGGCCCAGAAGCGACGCCGGGATGAATGCCACGGCGCTGGCTGCGATGAGCATCTTGAGCAGTTTCATGAGCATCGAACCTCCGTGTCCGGCGACGGGCCCATCCCGTCGTACGGTCCGGATACAGACTCGCCGAACCCTCACACGGTCACTCACGGAACGATGAGAAGCCCGTTCTTGCCACCGTAGCCGTTGTCCACCGAGGGCACGCCCTCAGGCACGATCCAGCGCTTGCCGTCCACGACGAGGTTGAACCGGTACACACCCGAATCGAGTGCCACGTCGAGGATCCACGAACCGTTCGGTCCCCGTCGCAACGGAATCGGCTGCCATCCGGTCCAGTCGCCGACGATGGCAACCCTGGTGGCATGGGAAACGTGGAAGTGCAGCCTTCCGCTGCTGCCGTGGACTTCGTAGACCGGCCGCCCGATCCTCCTGGTCCGCGGCACCGCGGGTCGGTGCGAAGCGATCCTGATGCCGGCCGTCAGGTATCGGCCGGACGGCAGACCCTGCAGAATCTCGGCTGGGTAGCTTCCGCCGGCGACGGTGAACGCGACTCGATCGTTCAGCCAGAAGGACGCGCTGGCCCCACCCCAGCTCTCGGTGTCGATGCCGCTGCCGAACGCCCCGTGCCGCCACCCGGCGTAGCCGGTCAGGTCCAGCGGCCCGGCGGTGAGCGCGACCTGCGCATCCCATTCCGGGAACCAGTACCCGTCGATGCGGAGAGGGGTGAAGGTCGTCGAGCCACGCACCCGCCCGTAGCGGCCCCAGGCACCGGCCGTCGGTCCGACCCCGCTGACCAGGCCACCGCCGCTGGACGTCCACCCGGTCGTGGCGACACCGCCCAGCCACGCCCCTGCGTAGCTACCGGCCAGATGCACGCGAACCTCGCCCCGCGTCGAGCCCGTGCGGAAGCCGCCGGAGTGGACCGTGCCGGACGCGACCCCGACGAACTCGAGCCGCAGCGGGCTCGACACGCCCGCGGGCGCGAAGAGCAACGAACCGGTTCCGCTCCCCTGTCCGGCCCACTCCGACGGCTGGAACGCCGTGACGAGGCCGGTCACGCTGGCGTATGCGGGACCGCGCTGATACTCGACGCGCGGCACGAGGGAGAAGGAGCCGCGCGTCGCGTTGTTGTCGAATCGAACCTGGGATCCCACGGCTTGCACGTCCCACCGCTGTGCGTGGGCCGGTGCGGAGAGCACGCCAAGTAGGAGCATGGCCAGGAGCATGCTCGAGGTGGCCACATGTCTCACGCCTATCCTCTGCCTCCGCCTCTGCCTCTGCCTCTGCCTCTGCCTCTGCCTTTGGATCCCGGGACTGGGGGCGGGACGGGAAGTCCCAGCCCATGCAGCGCACGCCCCAACGCCGCTACCGGAGGTGCGCCGAGACGGATCGCGACGTCTACCCGCGCCGGGATCTCTATGATCCTCGCCTCCGGCACCTTGGATTCGACCAGATGGTCGACGACGTCGGACGCCTGGCCGACCGGCACACCTCGGCGCACCAGCTCACCGAGCACGGCGTAGGGGATCTCCAACGAGGCCCCCGGGGGTGCGTTCTTGCGCAGCCGGGCGACGTCCTCCGGGCGAGCCCCGCCCGCCATCGCTTCGGCCGCGGTCACGATGTCCCCGGCGGCCACCGGCGCGCCGGGCACCGCCTGCGACAGAACCGACCGAGCCTGACGGAGGCGGCCGGCCAGACCCCGCACGACGGCCAGGATCTCTGCAGGTGGCCGGCCCTTGGCCGCTCCCTCCAGAGCCTTGGACTGGAGCGCGCTCACCGGCAGGCTGTCCTGCGCCGCGGAGTCCAGCACGGGTCGCAGCAGCGCCTCGGTCTCCGGGCTGAGGCGAGGGGCGGGGGATCCGCCTGCCTGCGCCGTGAGGTTTCCCGCGAGCAGCGTCGACACCGCCAGGGCCGTCACCAACGAGCGCAGCACCGGGTCAGCTCCGGATCTGCGGCACGAGCAGCATGCTGTTCTTCTGTCCGTAGCCGTCGTTGAGCGCCGGAGCGTTCGGATCCGGGCGCCACTCGGTCCCGTTGACCACGAACACGTATTGGTGCACGCCCGGCTCGAGTCGCACGACCCCCACCCACATGCCGTTGCCGCTCGGATCCCTCTCCAGGGGGATTCCCCCCTTCCTCCAATCCACGAAATCCCCGGTCACCGCCACGCTCGATGCCTCGGGAGCGAGAAAGATGAACCGGGTCATCACCCGGCCGTCCTGTACCTGCGCCGCGACCTGGGAAGGGGCCGTCGGCTGGTACCGGACCGCGGCGGCGATGGCCACGCCCGCGGCGAGCACCACCATGGCGGTCACCGGCGAGAGCGGCACGAGCTTGGGCGTGACCAGCCATCCGAGGAGGTCGCGCCATCTCGCGCGTGGGGCGGCCCGGACTCGGCTCATGACCGCCGTGCGGACCCAGGGCGGCGCGGAGATCCGTTCCTGCTTCAGGTCCTCGAACATCCCGTGGAACGCATCGGCCTCGGCCTGCAGCTCGGGGGGCAGCGCCTCCCGGGGCAGCTCGCCGTCGAGATACCGCGTGAGCAGTTCGTGTTCGTGCTTCATACAGCCCCCTCGAGCTTCTCGCGCAGGGCCTCCCGCCCGCGCTTGAGCCGCATCTTCAGCGCCGGAATGGACGCCCCCGCCACCTCAGTCATCTCCCGCAGGCTGAAGTCGTGGATGTACCTGAGCACCAGCGCCTCTCGTTGGTCTGCGGGCAACTGCTGCAAACCGGCCTCGAGCTCCGATCGCAGCTCGGCGCGTCGGGCCGCCGAGTCGGCCTCGTACGGCGACGCGATGTCGTCCGCCACGTCGTCGAGATGATCCCGCCTGCGCCGCGCGCGTCGCGTCACGTGCGTCTTGCACTGATTGCTCACGATGCGAAAGAGCCACCCCTTGAAGCGGGTCGGATCCCCGCATCTGCGCAATGATCGGTACGCCCGCACCAGACTTTCCTGGACGATGTCCGCCGCGTCGTCCGCGCTGCCCGTCATGTGCTTCGCGTAGGCTGTGAACTCGTCCTGATACCGATCCACGAGCAGGGCGAAGGCCTCGACGTCTCCGTCGAGCACCCGCGCAACAACCACCGCGTCTGGAGGGGTGTCGCCCATCTCGCTCGGTATCCGGGGGTCGCAAGCCTTGCAGGCACATTCGGCAGTCTTCTGGCCGCGAGGAATCGTCGCGACCTTCACACTCTCTCGGGGCCGTTTTGGTCACACCCCCTGCCCCGCGCCTGCCGGCGCCCGGCCCGAACCTGTGGTCTTGCACGATCACTCGCCAGTGACCAAATGTTTACAGACAAGGTGTGTACCCGGCCGGTCAATCCGGGTTGCCGTCATCATGAGCACCGAAAGTGTGTTCCCCCCGCCTGGCGGCATGAGGTCCTCAGTCATTCCTGTCCATGCGGAGGAACGGTCATGTCTCCAAGACGGATGAATGTCGTCGTGACGGCGTTGGCCACGCTGATCGGCGTGTCGGCGTGCCACTCGTCCCCCACCGGCCTGAACCAGCAGAAGGGACCCGCTCCCACGGCCCTGGCCGTGAGTCCTTCCACCGGCACGGTGGGCACCGAGCTGCGTGTCACCGGAACGAACTTCCGGTCGGGCGCGACGGTGGAGGTCGGCAACTTCACTGCCACTGCCGCGCAGCTGAGCGGCGACACGGCCGCATTCGCTCTCGTGCCCTCGGGCGTGCAGGCGAATTCCACGTACTCGGTCAAGCTGTCCAACAGCGACGGCACCTCGGTCACGCTGCAAAACGCGTTCGAGGCCGTGGCACCGACGCTCCGGTTCGTGAACAGCGCGACGAAGCCGTCCGGGAACGCCGGCAGCACCGTGATCATCGACGGCGATGCCTTCGGCGACGTGCAGGGTCCGGGTCAGGTTCTCTTCTCCGACGGCGCTGGTGGGACCGTTGCGGCCACCATCGCGCAGGCGACCGACTGGACGAACACGTTCATCGTGACCACGGTCCCGGCGGGCGCGGCCAGCGGGCCGGTCGCCGTCATGACGGGGACCGGCACCAGCGACTCACTCCCGTTCACGGTGACGCAGAACGCCACGTTCAGCCCATCCACCATCCATTGGACCCAGACGCAGGCTCTGCCGGCGGCGCTCAGCGGGCACCGGGCACAGTACGTCCCCATCGATGACACCACCGGCACCACGGTCCAGTACGTGTACGTCTCCGGCGGCGCCGGTAACGACAGCGTGCCCGTCTCCGACGTGAACATGGCGGTGATCCAGCAGGACGGATCGCTGGGCACCTGGAGCTCCGCCACCGCCCTGCCGGCGGGCCGTACCTTTCACCGGATGGTCGCCGCCACCCCGTTCAACTCCGAGGTCCAGGGCTCGGGCTACCTGTACGCCATGGGCGGCATCGAGACCAAGAACGGGCAGCCGACCACCACGGTGTACCGTGCCCAGCTCAACAACGACGGGACCCTCGGCTCGTGGACGGAGGTCACGCCGCTCCCTGCGCCGCTGCACTCGTTCGGCGCGGTCCTCTTCCGGAGCGCGATCTACATCGCGGGAGGCGCCACCACCGACAACGCCCCGACCGCGAGCGTCTACCGCGCTACCATCGACACGCTCGGCAACCTCTCGGACTGGCAGCCGATGCCGGATCTTCCCAGCGCTCGCGCCTACTTCGACTTCCAGACCTTCGGCGGATACCTCTACGCGGTGGGAGGCGATACCGCGGCGGTGGATCCCAACGACGGCAACTACACGGGGAACTCCACGAAGCTCGCGAGCGTGATCTACGCCAAGATCGACCTGCGCTCGGGAGATGTGGGGTCGTGGGTGGTGAACTTGAGCACGATGCAGAAAGCGCGCAGTAAGCACTCGGCCCTGGTCGCCGGGGGGACGATCTTCGTCTCGGCCGGTCTGTACGCGGCGGCGGGCACGGGATCCAGCGAGAACAGCTACGCCCAGATCAACTCGGACGGCTCGGTAGGGAGCTTCGCCGGCGCCACGGGCTCGAACACGCTGCAGTCGGTCGCGGGTGTGAACCTGTTCAATCACGCCGCCATCGCGTACGTGGACGCCGCCGGCGTCGCCCACGTCATGATCCTCGGTGGGGACGACGTGAACGCGCCCGGCAAAAAGCAGGCGGCGGTGCTGTTCTACTAGCGGATCGGTGTCAGGGTCGGATGCGCTCCCCGGATCGGAAGCCCGCCAGGCCGGGCCGAAGTGACGGTGAACCGAGCGCATCCGACCCGCCCCCCCTCTCCCTGCGACGCGGCGGACAGGGCCGACGGCTACAAAGTACTGGCCCGCAGCAGAATTGGGGGGGGCGTCTCGGACGCCTCCCGAGCCCAGGACATCCCGGCGAGGTAGGCGCAACGCCCAATGTTGCGCTCCGCCAATAGCTTGGACCAACCGGCGTCCGGTGGTGGGTGACCGTCCCGGGACCCGGCACGGTGGTTGCACGGGGACGACGCGCAAACCTCCAGCGGAGCTCTCTTCCATGCCTACGAACCTGCGCCGACGCCTGCTTGTCGGGACGCTGGTCCTCTCGACGTTCGCGCTTCTCTCCGGGCGGGCGCAGGCCCAAAGCCACGGCCACAAGGCCTCCGTCGAAGTGCGGGCCGGAATTACCCTCACCGTGAGCCAGCAGCACAGCATCAGGGTGTACTACGGCTCGCATCCGCGATGGGGGGCCAAGGCGCTCCCGCCCGGCATGCAGAAGAGGCTCGCGAAGGGGAAGCCCCTGCCTCCGGGGATCGCGAAGAAGCTCGCGCCCGCCGCCCTGTCGTCGAAGATCGGGCTTCCGGCGGGCTACCAGCTGGTGGAAGTCGGGCTGGACGTGGTCCTCGTGGAGGCAGCCACCGGGATCGTCCGTGACCTGCTGAGGTCCGTGATCCGGTGAGACCGTGGCCAAGGGCCTGCGCGGTCTCTCCGCCATCGATAAACATATGGAGCCGGCCCGCAGATCTAGGCATAAGTGTATACTCCAGTTCAACTTGTGCCCCAATGACCCTCGCTGTGAATTCGTTTTTCTTGCAGCGCGCCCCGGATGCGTTTAGTAGTGGATATAGTCGAATCCCCCCGTCGACCCGGGCCGGCACTCCCTCCTCGCCGGCCGGTCGCATGTCGACCGATGTAACGCCAGTGGGGTGCCCTCGCGGCGCCTCGTGAGATTCACTGTGTGTCAGGAGGTCAGAATGCCTCGTTGCATCCGTGTGCCCGGCATCGCGGTCATGGCACTCGCGCTGGCGATCGTTCCGGTCTCAGCGCAGACCGTGCTCGGGCTCCACGCGGGGGTATCCGTCGCCACGCTCAGCGGAACCGACGTGACCAACGCCACCGCGCGCGCCGGCGTGAGCGTCGGCGCATCCCTCACCTTCCCCGTGGCCCACATCCTGGGCCTCCAGGTGGGCGCCAACTTCGTGCAGAAGGGAACGAAGGAGAGCATCCCGGGCGTCGGCACCGGAACGTTTGCCATCGACTACCTCGAGGTGCCGGTCCTGCTGAGGGTGGGCGTCCCGTCCGGGACCCCGTTCGGTGTCCACCTGTTCGTCGGTCCGTCCTTCTCGTTCCAGACCAAGTGCAGCGTCAGCGCCTCGGCAGGGGGCGTGAGCGCCAGCGCGGACTGCAGTTCGTTTGGCAGCATGAAGTCGTACGATATCGGGACGTTGGGCGGCGTCGGTCTCAGCCTGGGACTTCCGGGCAAGCTCGACATCTCCGTCGACGCGCTCTACAACTTCGGTCTCTCGTCGATCGTCAAGAACGTGGACGCGAAGAACCGCGCGCTCACGGTCCAGGCCGGCGTGGGATTCCCGCTGGGCTGATAGAGGCGGGGGGGGAGGTCGGGTCGGTGCCCCGGTCCATCCGGGGTGAAGGCCGTGGCCCGACTATCCCCCCGCCCCTAACCGGTCCGCCTTCTTGCGCGCGTCGGCCATAATCGAGTCCGCGCGCTGATCCGCCTGGCGAACCAGAGCGTTCGCCTTGTCGTCCGCTTCCTTCCGCATGGCGTCGGCGACGCGCTGCGCAGCGGCGCGTGCGATGGGGTTGGTGGCCTTCGCAACGACCGCGTCGGCCTGCCGGTTCCCCTCCGCGCGCATCTGATCCGCCAGCTTCCGTGCGTCGGCCCGTACCCCGTCGGCCTGACGCTGCGCCGCAGCGACCATGCTGTCCGCCTGGGCCTGTGCGCGCCGGCGGGCCTGGATCTCCGCCGAATCGACCTTCGCCTTCGCCTGGCCGGTCACGGCCTTCTCGACCTGCTGACCCGCCGACGTGACGGCCTCGCCGAGCCCGACGTCGACGGTGGGTGACTTGACGGTGCCGGCCACATTCACGCCCACGCGGACGGAGTCGGCCGCCTGCAGGTTCAGACCCGCCCGCCCGGCGCGGGTGGCCAGGCCCTGCACCACCTGCTTCGCGGCGTCGCCCAGCGCACCGCGCGGGAGGACCAAGCCGAGGGTGTAGTCCAGCGACTGATCGATCCCGTTGGACCCCTCGACGGACATGCCGACGTTCCCCACGCGGACGTGGAACGGGCGCACGTGCAGCCGCCCGTCCTTGATCTCCACCGTGGAGCGAATGGCGTCCAACGTCGGGCTGCTCAGGCGCGGGGTCTTCAGGGCGTCAGCCACCTTCTGCAGCATGGGGAATCCCTCGAGCGCGACGCGCGAGGTCGAGAGCGAGCCCTTCCCGTCGAGAGCGTCGAGGACGGGCATCATGTTCGTGCCCAGGGCACCGGTCAGGTCGAGCTTGGTGGAG
>JAJDNC010000022.1 GCA_022340865.1 Gemmatimonadota bacterium | reverse complement strand
TCGACCTCCGGAATCGGCGCGCAGCGCGGCGGTGACCTCCGGCATGATCTCGGTCACCCGGTCCAGGAGGGCCCCGTGTCCGTAGGCCGGGTCTTCACACACGTCAAGCCACCGCTGGGCGCAGATCGGGGTGGAGTAGTGGTAGTACAGGTCCGGCCGGACCACGCGGTCCAGGTTCCCGTATACCTCCCGGGGCGGAGCGTAGCGGGCACCGTACATCGACGGATCCACCACGAACGTCACGGCCCGGAACGAAGTGGTGGCGGACAAAATGCGGCGCTCTTCGATTCAACCGGCGCCCAGGCCGGCGCGCACCAGTAGCTGCTTGAAGCGCGGGTCGGAGTGCAGGGGGATGAGCATGGGGTCGACGGCCATGTCCGCCACTTCCCACGTGCGCTCGTCCAGGGCAGCGCTCAGCTCCTTGAAGGCCTGGTCCTTCTCGCCCAGCCCAGCGAGAACGATGGCCATGTCGTAATCGGAGACGTACTGGCCTGCCTGCCGCCGCTGCTCGAGCTCGCTCAGCAGCTCCCGGGTCCGGTCCTTGTGCCCCGCGAAGGCCTCGGCGCTGGCGAGGTCGGCCAGCCGGCGGCTGAGCCGTCCGGACTGGGTAGCGGAGGTCTCGAAGGCCTTCACGGCGGCGGTGTAGTCGCGCTGGGCGAAGTCCAGCTGGCCCAGGAACCAGTGGGAGAGCTCGAAGTCCTGGTCCATGGCGATAGTGCTGTCCAACACCGCACGGGCCTCGCGGAACCGTCCGGCCGACGTGAGGATCCAGCCGTGCACCGCGCGGACCGTCAGGGACAGGGGTGCCGCTTCCTGCGCCTCCCGGATCCGCGTCTCGGCTTCGCCGAACCGCCCCGTCATCGTCAACAGCTCGGCGTACCACTGGAGGGCGGTGGCCGACTTCGGGTTCAGCTGCAGTGCCCGCTTGAACTCCCGCTCCGCGCCCTGCCAGTCCCGGTCGTAGTCGCGCTCCACGAGTCCGAGGTTGGCGTGGGCGTCCGCCAGGCCCTCGTTCAGCTGCAGCGCCTTCTCCGCGGCGGCTCGGGCGCGCGGATACGACTGTGCGGGCGACAGGTCACCGTAGTAGTGCAACAGCGTATACGCGCTCGCGAGCCCCACGTAGGCCGGGGCGAAGGTCGAGTCCTCCTGGATGACCTCGTTGAAGAGGCTTATGGCCTTGCGCAGGCTCGACGCGGTGCGGTCGTTCCAGTAGTACTGGGCCGACTGATACGTCTGCAGCACCCGGAGTCGCGCCTGGTCCGTGGCGCTGATCCGGAGTTGCAGCGCCTGGGCCGCTGCCAGGGCGATCTTCTCGGGCAACCCCTGCGCCTCCGCCGCCGGACTCGTGAACAGGCTGCTCCAGACGTGGAAGCCGCTGCGCACGTCGGTGACCTCCACGAACGCATTCAGGGCGTTGGCCTCCTTGCGGACCTGCGCGGTGAGCACGGCATCCACGCCCAGCTCGGAGCCGGCCTTGATGGCTCCTCGGGAATACCCCACGTAGGGCTCCACCGCCTGGAAGGACTTCACGGTGAGGCCCGGCACCTGGGACAGGCTGGTGATGATCCGCTCCGCGATGAGCGAGCACAGATACTCGGTGCCCGCGGCCTGCTGGTCCGAGCATGGGAGGACCGCCATGGTGTGGATGGGGCGGTTGACGGGGGTGCTCGGTGCCAGCAGTCGCCACGCGACGACGGCCAGCACCACCACCGCGAGGCCGGCGCCCGCCATGGGCAGGCGTCCGAAGCGCCGGCGCCCCTGCCCGCGCCCACCCCTGCTCCCCTCCGCCCCCGCGGAGACCGCGCCCGTGGCGAGATCCCGGCGCAGCGCCCTCAGCGCGGCCAGGAGGTCGGCGGCGGTCTGGTACCGCATCTCCCGGTCCTTCTCCAGCGCCCGGCAGATGATCCGGTCCAGCTCAGCGGGGATGGACGGTTGGAGCGCCCGGGGGCTGGGCACGGGGTCGGGCGACACGAGCTGCGCCACCACCGCCGTGTTGGTGCCGCGGAACGGGGCGAGGCCGGTGGCCATCTCGTAGAGGACCACGCCGAGGGAGAAAAGGTCGGAGCGGGCGTCCACGTCCTCTCCGCGCGCCTGCTCCGGCGACATGTAGGTGACCGTCCCCACGACGGTCCCGGTGCGGGTGATCGCTCCCTCGGCCCGCGCCTCGGCATCCGCCTCGGCGGCCACCTTGGCGATGCCGAAGTCCAGGACCTTGGCGTCCCCCCGGTCGTTGAGGAAGATGTTGCCGCTCTTCACGTCCCGGTGGATCACCCCCTCCCGGTGGGCCGCGTCGATGGCGGCCGCCACCTGGATGCCGACCTGGACGACGGCCTCCGCATCCATGGGGCCCTCCGCAAGGACCTCCTCGAGGGTCTTCCCCTCCATGAGCTCCATGACGATGTACGGACGTCCCTCGTGGGTGCCGGTGTCGAAGACCGTGCAGATGTTCTTGTGGTTGAGACGGGAGATCGTCTGGATCTCCTGCTCGAAGCGGCGCCGGAACTCCGAGAGCTCGGCCAGGGGGCGGGTCAGGACCTTGATGGCCACCTGGCGCCCGAGACGGGGGTCGAAGGCGGCATACACCTCTCCCATGCCACCGGCGCTCAGGAAGGAGCGTACCTCGTAAGGACCGAGCCGTGTGCCCGCGGATAACGTCATGTTGCGAGATTACCTCTCAGAGCGCCGTTCGGCCAGCCAGAGCCAGTACAGCAGGGGCACGGTGAGCACGAGGAGGCAAGCCGCCGCAATGTAGACGGGGGTGAAGCCGATGCCCATGACCGTTTCCACGCCGACAACGGGGCCGAGGCTGCCCCCGGGCATCGCCGAAGAACTGGTACAGCCCGACAGCTGGCGCTCAGCCCACTCTGGGCACGCCTGCGGGTTCCGACCACCGGCCGCGCGGCGTCGGCGTGCATCCGCCTCCCCCGGATGTCGGGCATCGTCGTCCAGGCGACCGCCACCCCGGCCAGGGACAGACCCCTGGCGGACAGGAACGCGGTGTTGTCGGAGAAGACACCGGCGATCAGCCCTCCCATGACGAGCCCCGCGGGCATCCCCAGGCTCGCTGCGGTCCTCACCATAGCCATGATGCGACCCCGATTCCCGTCACGGGACGCGTTCAGCCCGAGTTGGACACCCAGGATGGGGAGGATCGGAAAGACGATGCCGCCGCTGATCCCGCCGATGAACGTGAGCAGCGCCAACACCCAGGCTGCGCGGCTGACGGAGCGTGGAGGATCGAGAGGTCCGGCGCCGTGATCAGGCATGCCCGGGAAGGTAAGCCACCGGGCATCGGCACGTGACCAGCGCACGCCATATCCTGTTGGGGTTCCATGACTTACGTGGACGCACAGAAACGTCGTGATTCTGTCTCGGGTTGTTGCCTTGACGCACCGAGGAGCCACATCTAGACTTGCCGAGCCCTCCGTTGACCAAGCCGCCACGTAGCTCGAGATCGGCCTGCCCGGGATCTCCTTTTCGCTCGGCGTTCTGCACGCCGCAACGACAGGCTCGCAGAGTGCGACGCGGTGCGCCCGCAGACCCTCGTCCAGCCTTTATGGCCGAGAACCATGAGCGACGTGACGTCCAGCCCGGTGAGAGACCAGAAGTCCGGAAGTCGACTGCGCGTCTCCGCCCTGCGACACGCGGGCTATCCGAAATATCCCCCCCTTCGGCCGGTGAACAGCACAGCACGGGAGACGCGTATGGGGCTTCGGTATTCGTCAGTCGATTGTTCACAATCCGTTCGAGTCAACACTGCATCTGGGAGACAGGAACCATGAAGCTTGGACGTTGGACGGGTGTGCTCTCGATGGTGCTGGCCTGTGGCGTCGGGGGAGCGGGACTGTCCGCTCAGACGACCACGGGAAGCATCATCGGAGTCATCCACACACAGGAGGGCACCGCAGCCGGGACCCAGGTCACGGTGCGCAATGCGGCGACCGGTTTCACGCGGTCGGTGATCGCGTCGGAGGCCGGGCGCTACATCATTCCGGGCCTGGAGACGGGGACGTACGAGGTCACCACGACGAGCATCGGCTTCGGGGCACAGACGAAGACGGCCACCGTCGCGCTGGGCCAGGCGACGCGGGTGGACTTCAACCTGACCACGCAGGCCGTTCAGCTCGGGGGCATCACGGTGACGTCGACGTCGGCGATGGCGTTGATCAGCCCGTCGCGAACGGGGGTGCTGACGACGATCTCGGATTCTGCGCTGCACCGGCTTCCGTCGTTGAACCGGAACTTCACGGACTTCGTGGTGCTCACGCCGCAGGTGTCGACGACGCTGCCCAACGGGGGTCTGTCGGGCGGTGGCGTGAACAACCGGTACAACCAGGTGCAGGTGGACGGCACGAACGAGACGGACCTGTTCGGGCTGGGCTCCACCGGGCAGCCGGGCGGCCAGGCGGACGGGAAGTCCATCGGCATCGAGGCGGTGAAGCAGTACCAGGTGCTGCTGGCGCCGTTCGACGTGCGCATGGGCAACTTCGCGGGGCTGCTCATCAACGCGGTGACGAAGAGCGGCACGAACGAGTGGCACGGCTCGGCGTACGGGTACGGCCGGAACCAGGACTTCGCCCGCGGTCAGGAGTACATCAACAACTTCAGCCAGTACCAGTACGGCTTCACGCTGGGCGGTCCCGTCGTGAGGGACAAGGCCCTGATCTTCGGGAACGTCGAGCTGCAGAGATACGCGACGCCCGCCCAGGGGATCTACCTGGGAGAGGCGGGCTACAACGTCAGCCCGGCGGACGTGAACGCGGCGACGGCGGCGCTGGCCGGGTACGGCGTGCCGACGGGGTCGGCGGGAGCGGTGACGCTGCACAATCCGCTGACGAACATATTCCTCCGCATGGACTTCCCGGACCTGCCCCACAACAGCTCGCTGACCCTGCGCTACAACTACGGGCACGCGGTGAACGAGGCGCTCTCCCGGGGCTCCACCGGCAACGCGCCGGCGCTGGCGCTGACGTCGAACCAATACCAGTACGCGTCGACGAAGAACGCGCCGGCGTTGGAGCTCAGGACGAACTTCAAGAGCGGAGCGTACAACGAGCTGCGGGCCTCGTGGACGCGGGTCCGTGACCCGCGCACGTCCGCGAGCGGGATCACGGCCCCCCAGGTGACCGTGGACATCCCGGGTGCTGCGGTGGTGGCGGGCGAGGAGCGGTACTCGCAGGGCAACGAGGTGGATCAGGACATCTGGGAGCTGGTGGACAACGTGACCCTGCCGTTCGGGACCCACACGGTGGTCATCGGCACGCAGAACGAGTTCTACAAGGTGCGGAACCTGTACGCGCAGTCTTCCAACGGCGTGTGGACGTTCCAGTCGGTGGACTCCCTCACCAACGGCCAGGCCTATCAGTACATCGTGGGCGTCCCCGCGCCGGGGACGGGTGACGGCTCGGTGCGCTTCCGCACCAACACGCTGGCCGCCTACGCGCAGGACCAGTGGGAGGTGACGCCGGACTTCACGCTGACCTACGGGCTGCGCTTCGACGTGCCCATGTTCCTGAACAAGCCGCCGACGAACCCGGAGATTCTGACGGACTTCGGGCGGAACACCGCGAACATCCCGTCGGCGCACCTCCAGTGGTCCCCGCGGGTGGGCTTCAACTGGGACGTCACCCACGACCAGCGGAACCAGCTGCGGGGCGGCATCGGCGCATTCGTGGGCCACCCGGCCTACGTGTGGATGAGCAACGCGTTCCAGAACTCGGGCCTCACCGGCGTGCGACTGCTCTCGTGCTACTCGGGAAACACGCCGGCATTCAGCTCCGCGGCGGTGCAGACGCCGCCCACGGCATGCGCCAACGGCGTGACGGCAGCCGCGGGGAGCGAGATCGACCTGCTGCAGTCCAGCCTGCGCATGCCCCAGACGCTGCGCATGTCGGTGGGCTACGACCGCGACCTGGGCCACAACTTCATCGGGACGGTGGAGGGTCTGTACACGAAGGGGCTCTACTCGCCCTTCTACTACAACCTGGCGCTGGCCGGCCCGCAGGCTACCGACTCCCACGGGCGCGTCCTGTACGGCCTCTATCCGTATTCGCCGGTGCTCAAGGTGCCCTCGCGCGAGTTCGTCATCGACGTGGGCAACCAGAGCAAGAACCACTTCTACAACCTCACGGCCAAGGTCACCCGGCGCTTCGCCGACCGCTGGGAGGGCATGGCGGCCTACACGTACAGCCGCGGCTACGACGTGCAGAGCTTCACCTCCAGCACGGCATACTCGCAGTATCGGTATGGCCGGGTGTGGGCCGGCAACCAGCTGGACCAGACGGCGACGCGCTCGTCCTTCGAGCAGCGGCACCGGATCGTGGCGCAAGCCAGCTACACGTTCCCGACGAACACCACCGTGTCGGCCATCTACACGGGCGCGTCGGGCATCCCCTACAACTTCGTGTACAACACCGACATGAACGGGGACGGGCTGAGCTACAACGACCCGATCTACGTGCCCAGGGACGCCACGGATCCCAACGAGATCCTGTTCCAGGACTTCACGTCCGATGGCGTGACGCACACGGCGGCGCAGCAGGCGGCGGAGTTCAACCAGTTCATCGACTCGAACTCCTGCCTCAAGAAGGAGCGGGGCAAGATCATGGCCCGGAACGTCTGCACCGCGCCGTGGACCAACCTCGTGAACGTGAGCGTGCGCCAGTCGCTGAGGACCATCAACATGCAGCACGTCTCGGTCCAGCTCGACGTCTTCAACTTCCTCAACCTGCTCAACCCGAGCTGGGGCCGGCAGGGCTCCACCTACAGCGACGTGTCGCTCCTGAGCTACCGGGGGCGGAGCGTCTCCGGGGGCACGCTGGCCAACAGCCAGCCGGTCTTCAACTTCGACCCGAGCACGACGACCATCGTCGACTTCAAGAACCTCGCCTCGAACTACCAGCTGCAGCTCTCGCTGCGCTACTCGTTCTGAGCGCGTAGACGGTCACGCAGTAACTCGCTGTAGCTCCGGGGGCGGCCCGCAACGGCAGCCCCCGCCTCTCGTCGGGCCCGGCCGCGGACCCACCGGCCAGGGTCAGCGTGAGAAGCACACGCAGGCCGCCCGACGGCTTACCCCGCCCGCTACACCCCCCGCATGACGGTGGCCAGCGCTCCCACGGCCCGGTCCACGTCGCTCTCGTCGTTGAAGATGTGGGTGGAGATGCGGATGGCGTTGTACTCGGCGCTCCCACGCTTGAGGACCACGTCGTGGTCCGCGGCCAGCGTGGCACGCACCTTCCCGGCGTCGCCGCGCACCAGGGAGATCGTCAGGATCCCTCCGCACAGCTCCTCCCGCTCCGGCGTGATTACCTTCACGCCGTCCACCGCCTTCAGCGCCTCACGCAGGTAGCGGCGGAGCTCCCGGCAGCGCGCCTCCACCTTGTCCCGGCCCAGGGTGTCGTGGAAGCCCATGGCGACGCCGTGGGCCAGGATCCCCGCCACGTTCCGGGTCCCGCCCGAGCCGGTGTAGACGCGGTAGCCCGAGCGGAGGAAGAGGGGCTGCACGCGCTCCTGCGCTTCCTTCCGGATGTACAGCAACCCCGATCCCTTCGGCGCCAGCATCCACTTGTGGGAGCTGGAGGCGTAGGTATCCACACCCAGGGCGTGGACGTTCACGTTCAGCATGCCCGGAGCCTGGGCGCCGTCGCACGCCAGCAGGATGCCACGGGGACGTGTCACCTCGGCGATGGCCGCCATGGGCATCACCAGCCCGGTGATGGTGCTCACGTGGCTGAAGGAGCACACCCGGGTGCGAGGGGTGAGGTGGCTCTTCACCATGCTTACCACCTCGTCCGCGGAGGAGACCGTGGCGGGCATCTCGATGCGCACCACCTCGGCGCCCGTTCGCTGGGCCAGCCACTCCCAGCAGATGCTCCCGCCGGGATGCTCGTGGTCGGTGCTCAGGATCTGGTCGCCCTTCCGCAGCTCCATGCCCTGGGCCACCATGTCCATACCCTCGGTGGTGTTCCGTGTGAGCGCCAGCTCGTCCAGGTCGGCGCCCAGGAAGTCCGCGCCTCGGGCACGGACGTCCTCCATGCGATGGCTGGGTGGACCGAACACCTCGTTCTCCGGGTCGCTCTCCACCTCCCACAGGTAGTCGGTGTACGCGCTCACCACCGGGCGAGGAGTGGCCCCTACCGTCGCGGCGTTCATGTAGACCAGCCCGGGACGGAGGAGGAACCGGCCGCGGACCTCTCTCCAGAATGCCGTTTCGTCGGGCACAGCCGCGAGACCTCGACGCAGCTCGTCCAGGTCACGGGTCGCTCCCGCCAACCACGGCAGTGCCGCCGCCGCGCTCATCCGCTGAAGAAAGGTCCGTCGGTGCATCGGGAAGGCTCCTCACGCTCGTGCTCGGGGTCGATGCGCCGAAGGTAGGTACCGGGTCCGCCCCGGGCTACGTGCCGGGAACGTCCCTTCGGTCGCGATCGAGGGGCCTGCCCATCCCGCCGATGCCGCATACGGGGCCACCGCAGGACGACATCCGTGTCGACGTGCCCTGGCGCGGCGACGCCATCGCTCTCATACTCCGGCCACCGTGCCCGCCCAACCTGCCCAGCCCCCCGATCGTCGCCCGCACCCGAAGGGACTCTCCACGCTCTTCCTCACGGAGATGTGGGAGCGCTTCAGCTACTACGGGATGCGGGCCTTCCTCATCCTGTACATGGTCGCCCCCATCACCCAGGGCGGCCTGGGGTTCAGCGTCAGGCACGGGGCGTCGGTATACGGCACGTACACCTTCGGTGTATGGACGTCCGCCATCGTCGGGGGCATCATCGCCGACCGGTGGCTCGGACAGTACCGCAGCGTCCTGTACGGTGGGGCGATCATCGCCCTCGGCCACTTCACGCTGGCCATCAAGGCCCTGTGGGCCTTCTACGTTGGCCTCTCGCTCATCGTCGTCGGCACCGGCCTGCTCAAGCCCAACGTCAGCACGATGGTGGGGTCGCTGTACGAGCAGAAGGACGCCCGCCGTGACGCCGGGTTCTCGATCTTCTACATGGGCATCAACCTCGGCGCGACCCTCGGGCCGCTCATCGCGGGGTACTTCGCGCAGAACGTGAACTGGCACGCCGGCTTCGCCTGCGCCGGCGTGGGCATGACTCTCGGCCTGGTCCAGTACGTCCGCGGCCGCGACCGGCTGCGGCCCGCCCTGGAGCGGCTGCACCCCCCGACGCCGCCCGTCGCCACCGAGCCGGTGGCGGCACCCCCCACACCTCGGGCGGGTGACGGCTCGGTGGGCCGGACGTTCCTCGGCTTCACCGGCATCGAGTGGAGGCGTCTCGGCGCCATGTTCGTCCTGTTCGTCTTCGCCATGGTGTTCTGGGGCGCGTACGAGCAGGCGGGCTCCACCCTCAACCTCTTCGCCGACCGCTACACACGGCTGACCATTCTGGGCTTCACGTTCCCCTCGAGCTGGTTCCAGTCGGTGCCGTCGTTCTTCGTGATCGTGTTGGCGCCGGCCTTCGCGTGGCTCTGGGTACACATGGGCCGCTGGGAGCCCTCCACGCCGGCGAAGTTCGCCTTCGGCCTGCTCTTCGTGGGCCTGGCGTTCCTGTTCCTCATCCCCGCGGCGACCCGTGCCCAGTCGGTGCCCGGCGGCTTCCGCGTGAGCCCCTGGTGGCTGGTGGGATGCTACTTCATCCAGGAGCTGGGCGAGCTGAGCCTGAGCCCGGTGGGCCTGAGCGCGTTCACGAAGCTCTCGCCGGTGAAGATCGTCGGCATGATGATGGGGACCTGGTTCCTCGCAGACGCCATCGGCAACAAGGTCGCGGGGTACGTCGCCGGCTTCTTCGTCAGCGTGCCCCTCGCGGAGCTGTTCAGGCTCATCGGGGGCACCGCGGTGGTCATGTCCCTGGTGGCGTTCGTCCTCATCGTGCCCATCCGCAGGCTCATGGCCGGGATTCACTGAGGACGGGCGCGTGAAATCGCCCCATTACAGTGGGGCTACTTGCCTCCACACTTGCGTCCTCCGCCCCCATGATCGAGGATGACGCCTACACTCCCCTGCCCGGATCAGGAGGACCCTCCCATGGCCACCGGAGAACGTGTGACGCGAGCGTTTCCTCTGTGACCGCCGCAGAAGGGCCCGGTACCGCGCCGGCCCCCCCGGCCCCCCGGACCCGACCGGGCCTGGTACGCGCGGTCTCCCGGTGGGAGCTCGTGGGCCTCGCCATCAACGACGTGGTGGGCAGCGGTGTCTACCTCCTCCCGGCGGCCGCGGCGGCCCTGCTGGGAGCCACCAGCGTCTGGGCGGTCATCCTGGCCGGGCTCGCCGTCGCGCTGCTGGTGCTGTGCTTCGCCGAAGCATCCACGCACTTCAACGAGCCGGGCGGGGGGTACCTCTACACACGGGAGGCCTTCGGGCACTTCATCGGGTTCGAGGTCGGGTGGATGACGTGGCTCGCACGCATCGCTTCGGTGGCGTCGCTCTCCAACGGCCTCGCCCTGACGGTGGCGTACCTGTGGGCGCCGGCCGGGCACGGTTGGGGGCGCATCGCGGTGATCACCGTGCCGCTGGTCATCCTCACCTGGATCAACGTCGTGGGGGTGAAGGAGGGCGCGCGCGCGGCGGTGGTGCTCGTCATCGGGAAGATGCTGCCGCTCTTCATCTTCGTCGCCGTGGGCTTCTTCTTCGTCCGCTGGTCCAGGGTCACCGCCTTCCACGTGCCCCCCAGCGGCACGCTGGGCAAGGCCGCGCTCCTGCTGCTCTTCGCCTACGCCGGCTTCGAGAACACGCCTGCGGCGGCAGGGGAGTATCGCAACCCGCAGCGCGACGTGCCCTTCGCCCTCCTCGCCATGATCCTCATCGTGACGCTCAGCTATTCCGCGGTCCAGGTGGTTGCGCTGGGGACCCTGCCGGGGCTGGCCCAGTCCCAGTCGCCGCTGGCGGAAGCCGCCGGGCTGTTCATGGGCGGCGCGGGGGCCCTTCTGCTCACCGTGGGTGCCATCGTCTCCATCGTCGGGAACGTGGGCAACACGACCCTCATGGGGCCGCGCTATGTGTTCGCCCTGGCCGCCGACGGCTACGGTCCGCGCCTGCTGGCACGTGTCCATCCGCGCCATCGCACGCCTGCGAATGCCATCATCACACAGACGGTCATCGCCCTCGCGCTGGCCCTTTCCGGCACTTTCGTGCAGCTGGCGCTGCTGTCCGTCATCGCCAGGATGGCGACCTACCTCGGCACCGCCGCCGCGGTGCCGGTGCTGCGCCGCCGCTTCGGCCGGCGGCCGGGGGCCTTCCGCATGCCGGGCGGGCCCGTGATCCCCGTCGCCGCCTTCCTGCTGACGATCTCGCTGTTGGCCAGCGCCGGGTGGAAGGACCTGTTGGCCGGGGCCATCGGCCTGGCCGTGGGCGCGCTGATCTACCGGTTCCGGCACGAGCCGCCGGGTGAGGGGGCTACGTCGTGAAGAACCGCTGCCCGCCCTGTCGGTCGGGATACCCACGACGACTGGAGACCGCATGAGAACCATGTCGGTGCTCGGCTACTTCTTCATGGCGGGGGGCCTCCTGGGGCTCCTCTACAGCCACTCCTTGCTCTCGCCTTCGCCCCTCGTCATCGGGCTCCAGGCCGTGGCGGTGGCGCTCATGGTGTGGGCGCGCATCACCTTCGGCCGACGCAGCTTCCACGCCGCGGCCGACACCACGGCGGGCGGTCTGGTGACCAGCGGTCCCTACCGGTACATCCGCAACCCCATCTACACCTCGCTGGTGCTCTTCTGCTTCGCCGGCGCCGGCGCGCACGTGTCGCGGTGGTCGGCTGCCTTGGCGCTGGTCGTCCTGGTGGGCGCCCTGGGCCGCATCGTCGCCGAGGAACGGTTCCTGCGGGCCCGCTATCCGGAATACGCCCAGTACGCCGCCCGGACCAAACGCCTGGTGCCGTTTGTATTCTGAGGGACTGGAGGGGTCCACCACATCCGCTGAGCTGCCCATGCCCGCGGTCGAGGTCGGCTCCACCCATTCCGGCGGCTGCCGGACCCTCAACGTTCCTCGTCCGGGGTCCATCCAGGCTTCTGGGAGAGGGCACTAGAATGCGGAGACCTTGATCATATGCGCGCATCCATTCGGCTCGTCGCATCGACGGCGCTGGCGGGGCTGGTGGCGGCCTGCTCGCTGTCCTCGTCGGGGCCGCTCGGAACGGGAGGAAACACACCCACCGGCTCGGTGGCCTTCACGAGCCCCGCCGGGGGCGAGACGTACCAGATCGGGGACACGGTCACGCTTGCCTGGAACTGCTCGACCTGCGCCAACGTCCCCAGCGGGGATTACCTGCAGATCTACGCCTACGACGGCACGGCGACCTACCTCGTGGACGACAGCGCGGCCATGAGCGACAGCACCGCGTGGGTGGCGGGTACGACCCTTCAGAGCGTCTCCCTGCTCCCCGGCACCTATCAGATGGTGGCCCAGGACGTGGGGGGATACTACCAGTCCCCGAGCAAGTTCTTCCAGCTCGTCACCCCTCCCTGAGGAGGGCGCGGGCGAGCGGCCGGCCCGGCGACATCCCCGAGGACGGGGGGCCGTGGATCACGCCGGACCGGCCGGAACGCGACCTCCCGAAAGGGCGGCCACGCCATGTGGGACAAAACACAGTTCATGAAAAGTTCATGAACTGACGCCTTCCCGCAAGTCGGCCGCCGTGGGGAGAGAGACACGGAGCTCCGTCCGGCCGGGTCGCGAGCCCACCAGCTCGACGGTGCCGTGGTGCATCTCCGCGATGCGGCGGCAGATGGAAAGCCCCAGCCCCGCCCCGCTGGTGAGCGTCTCCCCTTCCCTGGAGCGTGCCACGTCCACCCGGAAGAACCGCTCGAACACCCGGTCCCGCGCCTCAGGGGGAATTCCCGGCCCGGCGTCCACCACGGACAGCTCACAGGTCGGCCCCCGGAGGGTCATCGACACCTCGATGATGCCCCCTTCCGGGGAATGCTTGATCGCGTTGTCCAGGAGGTTGAGAACGAGGCGACCCAGCAGGTGTGCGTCCCCGACCATGGGGACCTCCACGGCGCCGTGGAGCACGACCCTCACCATCCGCTCCTCGGCGATGGGCGTGACCGCCCGCACGGTGTCCCGCACGACTTCGTCCAGGTACAGGGACCCCGGATGCATGACCAGGTGGCCCGCGTCGGCGCGTGCGAGGAGGAAGATGTCGTCGACGATCTTCGTGAGCCGTTGCGACGCGTCCCGGACGATGGCCATCGAGGCCCGGTACTCCCCCTCGGTTCGCCGCTCGCGCGCGAGGGTCACGTCGGCCTCGGCGCGGACGATGGCCGTGGGGGTGCGCAGCTCGTGCGAGGCGTCGGTCATGAAGCGGCGCTGCTGCTCGAAGGAACGCCCCAGCCGATCCAGCAGCTCGTTGAGGACGCGGGCCAGGTCTCCGAGCTCGTCGTTGGCCACGACGGGCAGACGCTCGTGCAAGGTGCTCGCGCCGATCTCCGCCGCCCGGGTCGCCATGGCGGACACCGGCCGGAAGCTCCTCCGTGCGAGGAAGGAGCCGCCGGTGGCAGCGCACAGGATGAGGAGCGGAATCGCCACCAGAAAGAGGCGACGGATCCGTGCGAGCATCGCCTCCATCTCGGCCAGCGCGTGGACTCCCGCCAACCGGAACCTGTAGCCATCCATCGTCAGGGGCCGCACCATGACGCGGTAGGCCGCCCCGTTCCTGTAGACCGTTCCCGTGCGTACCGCATCCATGGGGAAGACACCCAGCTCCGCGACCAGGCTGCTGGGGTCGATGGCGGGCGAGGAACCGCCCGCCGACGCCTCGCCACTCAGGGTTGCGCTCCTGCCCACGACCGCGCCCGAGTCGCTGAAGATGACGATGTCGACCTCCCTGAAGCGCACCTCGCTGAGCGTCCGGCGAATCACCTCGGGGATGGCCGGGCCGATGCGACGCTCGGCACCCAGCTCCCGCGTGAAGACCGTGAGCGCGTCGTTCACGAACGCGTCCGTGCGGGCCCGGACCGCGTTGGAGAAGATCAGGTACGAGGCGATGGCGAAGGCGACGAGCGGCAGCGTGAGGGCTGCCGTGTACCAGAGGGTCAGGCGGGTCCGGACCGACGTCGGCAGGATCCGCATGGATCAGCCCGTCGTCCCCCCCGACCCCTCGTGCCCGCCTGCCGTGGCATCCGGAACGGCCAGCACGTAGCCGATGCCGCGGTGAGTCACGAAGAGCGCCACGGATTCCCCCTCGTCGATCTTGCGCCGGAGGCGGCTCGCATAGACGTCGATGACGTTGGAGTGGGCTTGACTGTCGTCCCACACGGCCGATGTCAGCTCCGCCCGGGTGACGACTCGACCCGCATTCCTGGCCAGATGCACCAGGAAGGCGAACTCCTTCACCGTCAGCTGGATGTCCCGATCCCGCCGGCGGACGGTGCGGCGCCGGGTGTCGATGACCAGGTCGCCCACGCGGAGCTCCACCTCCGTGCCCTCGTGGTGCCTTCGCGTCAGGGCACGCAGCCTGGCCAGCAGCTCCCCGAAGTCGAAGGGCTTCGGCAGATAGTCGTCGGCACCCGCGTCCAGGCCCCTGATGCGGTCGTCCACGGCATCCAGGGCGGTGAGCATGAGGATCGGCACCCAGACGTTCCGCGAGCGCAGCTCACGGCACACCTCGATCCCGTCGCGGCGGGGAAGCAGGATGTCCAGGATGATGCAGTCGTGGGATCTGGCGACAGCGGCTTCCAGGGCCTCGACTCCGTCCGCGGCCTCGTCGACGTCGTAGCCGGCCTCGCGGAGCCCCCGGGCCACGGCAGTGCGTAGCTGCCTGTCGTCTTCCACGAGAAGGATGCGCATCGGGGCAAGCTAAGGGAGTGCCTCCGGGGCGGCACCTGCCCCATGCGGCCGTGTACGTGATGGGTCATCCGAGATGGAGGGGCTTGATGGTCGCATCGCGCCTTCTCGCGGGATCGCTCATCGTCATCCTGGCGGCGTGCGCCGGCAAGCCAGCTTCGGCTGGTGAGGCAGGCGCCGTGGCCGGGTGCTATCGCGGCACCGGCCTGGAGCCGGCGGTGGGGCCGGCCGCGGCATCGTCGGCGTCGCCGACGCTGGTCCTCGACTCGGTGGTGGAGCCCGGCGGGAAGAGGCGCCACGCCCGCGTGGCTCTGGGTGCGCATGCCTGGGCGGGATACTGGGAGCCCGCCGGGAGAGACACGCTCTGGGCCATCGTGACCGGAGCGTATCCGCCGTCCGTCTTCACCCTCCGGCACCAGGGCCCGATGCTGGAGGGGACGGCGCAGCTCGGGTCGGGGCTTCCCGGCGTCACGGTGGACACCACGTCGTGGGCCGTCCGTCTGGCCCCCACGGCGTGCGCGCCGGTGCTGGCGCAGCTCCCCGCCGTCGGAACGTCCGGGACGCCCCTTCCGCCCGCCCTGCGCGCCGAGCTGGTCGCCATGGGCGACTCCGACCAGGCGGTGCGGAAAGGACTGACCCCTCAGTCCGTCGCCGACACGGCGTTCAACCACCGCATGGCGCGGACCGACTCGGCCAACACCGCGCGGCTGCAGGAGATCCTCAGGGAGTGGGGGTGGCCGGATGGGTCACGCGCGGGCGAGACCGCCTCGAAAGCGGCCTGGGAGGTCCTCCAGCACAGCCCTTCCGACGCCTTCCGGCAACACATGCTGCCGGTGTTGGACACGCTGGCTCGGGCGGGCGAGGTGTCGGGACCGGACCTGGCGCTCCTCACCGACCGGGTGCTCGACCACCAGGGACTCCCGCAGCGCTACGGGAGCCAGTTCACCTTCAAGGACGGCGCGGCCATCCCCGATCCCATCGAGGACTCGGCCGGGGTGGACGCGCGCCGGGCGGCCATGGGGCTGATGCCCCTGGCGGTGTACGCGAAGCTCCTGCGTCGGATGTACCACGCGGCGCCCGGCCCTCCCCCGGCGAAGAGTGGCGGGGGATGAGCGCCGGGACCGGAGAGCCCGGCATATCGATCTCGAGCCCCGCATGCCTCCGGTGGGCTCCCCGCACCGACGCCCTTGCGTAGGCCGGATATTCGGTGTTTATTCGGTTTTCCGAGAGACCTTCCCGCAATCCCGAGGATAATCCCATGAACGGCAGCGACCTGCTCCCCGAGTTCGACCAGGAGATGGCCAGCACCCGCAAGATGCTGGAGCGCGTTCCCGACGAGCACCTGGCGTTCAAGCCCCACGAGAGGTCGTCCAGCCTGCTCGAGCTCGCCGGCCACGTGGGCACGCTGCCCGCATGGATCAGCATGACGCTGACCACCACCCAGCTCGACCTGGACGACCCGTGGGAGCGACCGGACCCCAGGAGCCGTCAGGCCATCCTCGACGCGTTCGACAAGGCCGTGAAAGAAGCCAGACCCCTCCTGGAGTCGGCCACCGAGAAGGACTTCGCGGTGACCTGGACGCTCCGCTCCGGCGAGCAGGTCTGGTTGGCGCTGCCCCGGTCGGCCGCCTACCGCTCGCTGGCCCTCAACCACCTCATCCACCACCGGGCGCAGCTGAGTGTCTACCTGCGGCTTCTCGACGTTCCGGTGCCGGGGATGTACGGGCCGTCCGCCGACGAGAAGTGAGGCGCGTGCTCGGGCCGATGCGCCGCTCACCCGAGGCGGCCGCGACCTGTTAAGATGGGGCCATGCCCGCTTCCGCCCGGAGAGAGTCCCCGTCTGAGGAGCACCCGGCTCCGAGGTCGTCGGAGCGCGCCGTAGCCCGCTGGCTCCTCATCGGCGTGTGGGCGGTGTCGATCCTGAACGCGGTCCTCTATCTCGACCGCGGGTGGTTTCCCCACGATCTGGGCTCGCTGGCGCAGCCGGCCATGCGCGTCCTGTGGGGTCAGCTCCCCCACCGCGACTTCGTGGATGTCTACACCGGCGGCCTCGCGTTCCTGGACGCGCTGGTCTTCCGGATCCTGACGCCCACCGCCATGGCCCTGCGTTGGGCGCTGCTCGCCTTCTTCGCCGCGTGGGTGCCCGCTGTCTGGTACGTCATGCGCCGGATCGCCGGCCCCGTCACCGCCGCCCTCGCCACCCTGCTGGCCGCAGCCTGGACGCTGCCCATGTATGCTGCGGGGATGCCGAGCTGGTACAACCTCTTCTTCGCCACCTTCTCCGTTGCGGCGATCTTCCGCTACCTCGAGATCCGCAGGACCCGCTGGCTCATGGCCGCAGGCGCGCTGGCGGGCGTCTCCATCCTCTTCAAAGTGATCGGCCTCTACGCGGTGGCGGCCGGGCTCCTGGCGCTCACCTACGTGGAGGCCGCCGAAGCTCCTTCCGCGCCCCCGGAGGGCGCGCCGCGGGGCGACGCGGGCTACCGCTGGCTGGTGGGGGCGGGCGCTCTGGCGCTGATGGCCATGGTGATCGTCCTGGTGACACGCGCCATGGGGCCTGGAGGGCTCTTCCGCTTCGCCACCGCCGCGGTGATTCCGTGCTTCCTCCTCGCCTTCCTCGCCGCCAGGCGTCGGTCGGGGGCGCCGTCGCCCCGGAGGCTGGCCGCCCTGATGGGGCTGCTGGCTCCCTTCGTGGCGGGCGTGGCGGTGGTGGTGGGGATCTTCGTCCTCCCCTGGTTGCTCACGGGCTCCCTGGGCGCGCTCATCCGGGGCGTGTTCGTGCTTCCCCGGCGGCGCTTTGCCGACGCGAGCTGGGGAGGGCTCCGGGGCGGATGGACGGGCCCGGCTCTGGCCGCCGCCGCCGTGCTGCTCGTGGGCGCGGCTCCCCGTGTGCGGAGAGACGTCCGTATCGGGGTCGGGGCCGCCCTGGCCGTGCTGCTCGGGGCGGCGTTGGCCCTGAGCGGCCACCTGGAGGTCTACGTGGCGACGTGGCAGGGGCTCTGGTGGCTCCCTCCCTGGGTGGCCCTCGCCGCGGCGTGGGCATTCTTCCGTAGCGGAGTGTCCGCCGGGGACGAGGGGAGCCGTGACGCCGGGACCCGGGGCTTCATCCTTCTGGCGGCGTTCGGGATGGTCAGCCTGGTGGAGGTGCCCTTTGCCGCGCCCATCTACTTCTTCTTCGCCGCGCCGCTCCTGGTGCCCATGGCCTTCGCCCTCTCGGGTCGTGGCGGTGCCGTCGGCTCCGCGGTGCGGCGGCGATGGGTGGCGGGGCTGGTCGTCTTTCTCCTGGGATTCACCGCCCTCCGCCTCGATCCGGGCTTCATCCGCCACCTGGGCTTTCGGCCCGATCACAGCACCGAGACGGCGCTGCTGCGTCTGCCCCGCGCCGGGGGACTCCACGTGAGCCCGGAGGACCGGGACCTGTACGAGACCGTGGTGCCCATGGTGGAGTCGCTGGCGCGGGGGCCCTACATCTACGCCACGCCCGACAGCCCGGAGATCTACTTCCTCACCGGCAAGAGGAACCCCACGCGCACTCTGTTCGAGTTTCTCGACCCACACCCGGAGACCCGCACGGCCAGGGTGTTGGCGGAGCTCGATCGCGACAGCGTCAACGTCGTCGTGATCAACCGGAGCCCGCTCTTCTCGGCGCCGGTGAGCTCCGACCTGGTGGCCGGGCTCCAGGCCCGCTATCCCATGGCGCGCACGGTAGGACGGTTCCTCGTGGTGTGGAGGAGAGGACCCGCCCCGGCCACACGGTGACCCGTCCGACGCTTCCGCCGCGCCGGGCCCGCCAGCAGCGTCGGCTCTCCGTCAGGAGGGATCCCGGGGAGCCAGCGCCCGGATCCAGTCGGCCACGTCGTCGACGACCTGCGTTGCCACGTGGTTGGGCACCGTCATGTACTCGGTGGGCGTGGCCGTGCCTTCCCCCGGCGCGAACAGGTGGTTGAGGTCGGGATAGGCCCGCAGCAGGGTCTCACTGCGCCCGGCCAGGCGCTTCTGCCACAGGGCGAAGTCGGCCATGGTGCTCTGATAGTCGCGCCCCCCCTGGAGGAGGAAGAGGGGTACCGGGAGGCTGCGGAGCGTGGCGGCCGGGTCCAGGGCGTCGAGGGCCGCCAAATAGGGCGGACGCGCCCCGAGAATCGCCACCGTGTCGGGAAGCTCGCCCGCCTCGTAGGCGTCGATGAGCGCCAGGATCGAATCGGTGGCCGACCGGGCCGCGGCGTCGTCGGGCGTGAGCGAGGCGCCGTACTCGAGCTGACCCCTGAGCACCTCGGTGAAGCGCCGTGCCGGCGCCGCCAGCATCACGATCCCGGCCACCCGACCGTCCCGGCGGGCGATCTCGGGCGCCAGCATCGCACCCAGGGAGTGACCCACCACCACCACGCGGCGCGGATCGATCTCCGGGCGGTCACGAACGAGTGAGAGGGCGGCGACCGCGTCGTCGATGACCTCTTCGTCGAGGGTGATGTCCGCGGACATGCGCGCTCCGTACACCTTGGTCCGCTTGTCGTAGCGCAGCACCGCGATGCCGTGCGTCGCCAGGCCCCAGGCCAGGTCCTGGAAGGGCCGATTGGGACCGATGGACTCGTTCCGATCGTTCGGACCCGAGCCGTGAACCAGCACCACGGCGGGGAAGGGCCCCTCCCCCACCGGCAGCGTCAGGGTCCCGGGAAGCTGCCACGGTGCCTTCCCGACGGTGACCTCGACCTCCCTGAACGCGGCCTCATCGGCGTATGCTGGGGGCCTCCAGGCGGCCTCGGTCCGGGGCAGGAAGAAGAGGCCGGAGACACGCGTCTGAGCGTCGAATGTGACGCGCACGGTGACCGCGCCCTTGGCGAAGGTCCCCTTCAGGTCCACCACGTGGTAGCCGCGGGCCTCGGTCACCGGCCCTGCTGCCAGGGACTCCATCCGTCCCAGCTGCCCGTCGACGCTGCGCCAGATGACCTCGAGCTGCGCGGCACCGAGCTGCGCCGCGGCCGCGGGATCCACACGCGTGGCCGCCGAATCGAACTGCTGGTCACGGAGGAGCGTCACCCACTCGATGGCCGCGTTGTTGAGCGCTGTCGAGTCCACGGTCTGAGCCTCCGTTCCTGCCGGTGCGAGCACCACGGCCCCCGTCAGGGGCACCGAGAGCAAACGAAAGATATCCATGAGAGAAGCCACTCGGTGGGCGCCGCCGTGTGATACATTCAGCGCCGGAGCTACGAGGGCCGGGGCCGACATCTTCAGTCCACGCCCGTGTGCCGCGCGATTCCACGGGCTCGCGGCGACGGCCGGCGGACCCCGGATGCAGGACGGTCGCTTCGCAGCAGCCTCGAATCAGAGCCGGGAGATGACGAGAAGATCATGGCCGTGACGGCAGACGCTTCACACCCCGTCCCTGTCGGCTCCCGGACGGTGGGTGCGCCGGACGTGGCGCGCACGGTGCTCCTGCTCGTGGTCGTCGGCGTCGTGCTGCGGCTGGTCCTGGCCGCAGCCATCGGGCTGGGCGTGGACGAGTCGTACATGGTGTCGGTGTCCCGGGGGCTCAGCCTGAGCTACTTCGACCATCCCCCCATCTCGTTCTGGATCCCGGGGGTCCTGGCGAAGGTGGCGCACAGCGAGAGCCGCGTCCTCATGAGGCTCCCGTTCATCCTGCTGTTCGCCGGCACCACCTGGTTGATGTACCGCCTCACCGCCCGCCTCTACGGAGCGCGCGCCGGGCTCTACGCCGCGTTGCTCATCAACGTGTCCCCGGTGTTCAGCGTGAGCACCGGAGGCTGGGTCCTGCCCGACGGTCCCCTCATGTTCTTCATGCTGGCGGGGGCTCTCTGTCTGGTGCGTGTGCTCGCCCCGGGGGAGGAGCCGGCACACCCCACCGCGTGGTGGCTCGGCGCCGGGGTCTTCACGGGCCTCGCCCTGCTGTCGAAGTACCACGGGATCTTCGTGGCGGCGGGTGCCTTCCTGTTCCTCCTCACCCGACGCGAGAGCCGCCACTGGCTCCGGCGGCCGGGGCCCTGGCTGGCGGCGGCGGTCATGGCGCTCATGTTCGTGCCGGTGCTCTACTGGAATGCCGGGCACGGATGGATCTCGTTCCGGTTCCAGGGAGGCCGCGCGGTGCCGGCGGGACTGGACGTGACGTCCTTCCTCCAGTCGTTGGGGGGACAGGCCGGATACGTGCTTCCCTGGATCTGGGTGCCCCTGGTCTGGATTCTCGCGCGGAGCCTGGCGGCGGGTCCGCGTGACGCCAAGCGCTGGCTCCTGGTCTGTCTGGCGGTGGGACCCATCGTGGTGTTCACCCTCCCAGCGCTGGGAGGCCATCCGGGGCTGCCTCACTGGGAGGCGCCCGGGTACCTGTTCCTCTTCCCGCTCCTCGGGGAGGCGGTGGACCGTCGGCTACGGGAGGGGCGCGCGGGGACCCGGCGATGGCTCAGGTTCTCGGTGGTGGGGTTCCTCGTGCTCATCGCGTTC
Source organism: Gemmatimonadota bacterium (assembly GCA_022340865.1). GTDB lineage: Bacteria > Gemmatimonadota > Gemmatimonadetes > Longimicrobiales > Gaopeijiaceae > SZUA-318. The sequence continues at coordinate 41,072 of JAJDNC010000022.1, read as the reverse complement.
CTGGCGTCGGACATCGCCACGGGATGGGTGGCCGCCGTGGCGCCGTCGCTCTTCCGGCGCGGTGATCCATCCCTGGAGGCCCTGGACTGGAGCGAGCTCGGCCCGGCTCTCGCTCGTCGGGGACTCCTGGCGGACACGACACGGTTCGTCGCGGCGACGAGCTGGATCGACGCGGGCAAGGTGGCTTACGCCCTCGGACCGGACGTGACGACGGTCTGCCTCTGCGACCGGCCGCACCAGTTCCGGTTCCTGCACCCCCAGGACGCGTTCCTCGGGCACGACGCCGTCATCGTAGAGAGGACGCCGCGGCGAGACCCGGACCCGGCCGCGAGGTTCGCCCGGTACTTCCGGTCGGTGGTGCCGGCGGGGAGCGTCACCCTCCACCGGCTCGGCCGTCCGGAACTCGACCTCACCATCCTGGTAGGCTATGACTTCGAGCGTACCCGCACCGGGTCGGGGCCCTAACGGATCGCAACACGTGAGAGCGGAATCTCCCGAGCACCGACGGACCGCCGGAACCAGGTGGGTTCGCGGTGTCCTCCGGCTCGTCCTCGCCGTCCTGGTGGTGATCGGCCTGGCCGCCTGCTGGCCCTATGTGCTCGCCCCGGCATACGGCTTCCCCGTGCCGGCCCCCTTCTCGGGCCCTCGTCTCTGGAACCCCTACGCCACGAGCCTCGGCAGGTGGTGGAAGGCCAACTTCCACGCCCACTCCCACGCGTGGGGCGGGCTCACGGCGGGCAGGAGGTCGGCGGCCGACGTCCGCGCCCTGTATCACAAGCTCGGCTACGACATCGCCGGGCTGTCGAACTACCAACAGATCGACGGCGGCACGCTCGCCGACTCCGACTTCATCCCCGTCTACGAGCACGGCTACAACGTGCACAAGGTCCACGAGCTCGTCATCGGAGCGAAACGGGTCACGTGGCTGGATTTCCCGTTCGGCCAGACGCTGTCCGACAAGCAGTACGTCCTCGATCGGCTGGAGCGGAACGGCGGCATCGTGGCCATCGCGCACCCCTGGCTGCGGAACGGATATCCGGTGGACCAGCTCCGCTATCTCTCGCACTACACGCTGATGGAGGTGGCTCGTCAGGGCTACGTCGGAACGGACCGGTGGGACGCGGCGCTCTCCGCCGGCCACCTCTCGTGGATCATCGCCGACGACGACGAGCACGACCTGGACCTGGGGCACGACGTAGGCGTGTCCTGGACGATGGTCATGGCGCCCTCGAAGCGTCGCGCGGACATCCTGGCGGCGTTGCGAGCCGGCCACACGTACGGCGTGGTCGGGAGGAACGGCGTCAACGACGTGCTGGTCCGCGAAGTGGTGCTGCATCACGACACCCTTCGCGTCCGCACTGACCCGGGAGCGCGCTCCTTTCGGTTCGTGGGTCAGGATGGGGCGGTCAGGAAGATCGTGCGTGACTCCGTGCAGGCGAGCTACGTGATCCGACCGAGCGACACCTACGTGCGCGTCGAGATCGTCACGGCGCACACGCACATGTACCTGAATCCCGTCGTTCGCTATGCCGGACCGGGCCCGGTCCGGCCGACAGCCGTCCTGAACCGGGCGGAAACGTGGAGGAATCGGGGGCTCCTGGCAGCGTGTGCGCTCTTCCTCATCGCCGTGCCCCGTCTCAGCGGCACGAGGAAGCGAAGGGCTGCGCGGATAAGCTCCTGAGTCGCGGTGCGGGGACGGCCGCGGATCCCCGGATCGCACGCGAACATCGGCACTCATGAACCACACGTGTCGTTCTCGCGGCGGTTGTCCTTCGGTTCCCTTGCGAGGTATCATGCCGGCGTCCTCCTGCCAGGAGCATGAACGATGTCGAGTTGTGTTCGCCGGTTCTCCGGCCTTCGCGTGGTCGCTCTTCTCACCCTATCCGCGGGGCTGTCGCTGCCCGCTTCGGGCGCAGCGCAGTCTGCATCCCCCCACGCAGTACTGGGAGCGCTGCGGTGGAGGAGCGTGGGACCGTACATCGGCGGACGCGTGGTGGCGGTGGCGGGTGTGCCCGGCGAATCGAACCTCTTCTACATGGGCGCCGTGGACGGAGGCGTCTGGAAGAGCACGGACTACGGCATCGAATGGAAGAACATCAGCGACGGCAAGCTACCCGGCTCGAGCGCCAGCATCGGCGCCATCGCCGTGGCGCCGTCGAACGCGAAGGTCCTCTACGTCGGCACCGGCGAGAGTGATATCCGCGGCGACATGATCAGCGGGGACGGCGTCTTCCGCTCCACCGACGGCGGCGCCACGTGGGCCCGGGCGGGACTGGAGGACACACACACCGTCACCGGCCTGGTCGTGGACCCGCACAACCCGGATGTCGTGTACGCGTCCTCCATGGGCCACGTGTTCGTTCCCGGCGAGCACCGGGGCGTGTTCAAGAGCACCGACGGTGGGCGCACCTGGAGCCGGGTGCTGTTCGTCAACGACAGCACCGGGGTCGTGGACCTGGTGATGGCCCCCGGGGACCCCAACGTGCTGTACGCCGCCGCCTGGCAGGCATACCGGAAGCCGTGGGTGCTCTCCAGCGGCGGCGCTGGTAGCGGGCTCTACGAGACCACCGACGGCGGTGCGCACTGGAAGAACCTGTCGGGCAATCCCGGCCTGCCCCGGGGCGTCCTGGGCAAGATCGGCGTCGCCGTGGCGGCCAGCGCTCCCAACGTGGTGTACGCCACCATCCAGGCGAAGGACGGCGGGGTATTCCGCTCCGCGGACGGCGGCGCCACGTGGAGGCGCGTGAACGACGAGTGGAAGGTCCGCCAGAGGGCGTTCTACTACATGGCCATCTTCGTGGACCCCAAGGACCCGAACACGGTCTATATGCCCGAGGTGGACGCCCTGTGGGTCTCCCACGACGGCGCGAAGACGTTCAAGCGGCTGCGCACCCCCCACGGTGACAACCACATCGTCTGGATCAACCCCCACAACCCCAAGATCCTGCTGGAGGGCAACGACGGCGGGGCCACGGTCTCCACCGACGGAGGCAGGACCTGGAGCACCGAGCACAACCAGCCCACGGGGCAGTTCTACCACGTGAGCATCGACCACCAGTTCCCGTTCCACATCTACGGCGCGCAGCAGGACGAAGGCTCCTTCGACGGGCCCAGCGCCACCAGCTCGGGGAGCATCCCCATCGGCGACTGGAAGCGGGCGGCGTACGGCGAGAGCACGCCGGTGGTGCCGGACCCCAACAACCCAGACGTCACCTACGGGGCCGGCTACTTCAGCATCTTCCTCAAGGACGACCAGGCCACGGGCGAGTTCCGGAGCGTGAGCCCGTGGCCGAACTACCTGGAGGGCGCGTCCTCGGGCGAGCTCAAGTACCGCTTCGCCTGGACCCACCCCATCCTCTTCTCGCCGAACAACCCCGACGAGCTCCTCATCGGCTCGCAGTACGTCATGCGAAGCCTCGACCACGGGGAGACGTGGCAGACCCTCAGCCCCGACCTCACGCGCAACGACAAGAGCACGGAGGCGCCCACGGGCGGTCCCATCGACCTGGATCAGTCGGGCGCGGAGATCTACCCGTACGTCTCGGCCCTGGCGGTCTCGCCGTTGGGCGACAGCATCATCTGGGCGGGCTCCTCCGATGGCCTGGTGCACGTGACCACCGACGACGGAGGACACTGGCAGGACGCGAGGCCGTCCGGCCTGCCGACGTGGGCACAGATCAGCTCCATCGAGCCCTCCCACGTGGACCGCGGCACCGCGTACCTCACCGCCCGCCGTTACATGTGGGACGACTTCGCGCCGTACGTCTTCAAGACCACGGACTACGGGAAGCACTGGACCGCCATCACAGACGGCATCCCCGGCGACGAGTACGCGTTCGCCATCCGTCAGGACCCCGAAGACGCCGACCTCCTCTTCCTGGGCACGAAGAGCACGGTCTACGTGAGCCTGGACGACGGCGCCCACTGGCAGCCCCTGACGCTGAAGCTCCCACCGGTTCAGGTTCGGGACATCGCCATCGACACGCGTCAGGGGGACGTGGTCATCGCCACCCACGGCCGGGCATTCTGGGTGCTGGACAACCTGTCGTTGCTGGAGCAGATGACGAAGCGGGCGGCGCCGGCCTCCGATGACGCGGCGCTCTTCGCGCCCGAGAAGGCGTGGCTGAGCCACTCCTACGGCGGCGGCGGCTTCGGGGGCGGCGACTCCGGCCAGAACCCGGCGTTCGGCGCCACGGTCTTCTTCCAGCTTCCGTCCAACTACGACGGCAGCACGCCCGCGACGCTCACGTTCACCGACGCGTCCGGAAAGACCATCCGCTCCTTCACCCTCCACGCGAAGGAGAAGGGAGCGTCCACGAGTGCGGCGGACACGCGGGAGAACCCCACGGAGGCCAGGGCCGCGGCGGCTCGGCGGCTCACGGCGGTGTCCCCCGGGATGAACCACTTCCAGTGGAACCTGCGCTATGCCGACGCCACCGAGGTGACGGGCTTCGAGCCGCCCGTCGCGGCCGGCGGACTCACCGACGACGTGGACGGACCCGTCGTGGTGCCCGGCAGCTACCACGTAGTGCTGCAGTACGGGAGCCAGCGCACGGAGCAGTCCTTCGACGTGGCCCTCGACCCGCGCATCCACGCGAGCCAGGCGGCCCTCCAACAGTGTCTCGACCTCCAGCTCCAGATCCACGAGCAACTCGACTCGCTGGACCGGACGCTGAACCAGGCCATCGCCATGCGGGACAAGCTGGCCTCCTCCGGTGGCGCCGCCGCCAAGGTGGCCGCGCTCACCAAGGCCATCGACGGCCTGGTGCAGCTCGACCTGCACTCCAGCGAGGGGAGCCTCCTGCACGAGCCGATGTTGCGCAGCCATCTGGCGTACCTGGCCGCGGACATCGACCTGTCCTACGGGGCGCCGACGCCGGGACAGAGCGCGGTGTTCCAGCAGCTGAAGGCGGAGGCCGAAGCGGGTCGGGCGCGGCTGCGGGCGGCCATGCGGTAGGCGGGGAGGGTAGGCGGAGCGCCTCGGGGGACGCCGGAGCGATGCGGTGACCGTCGGTGGTGCCGGCCGACCAGGTGGCGGCGGCGCGGCGCGGCTACCTCCCGTACCCGACGGTCCAGGACGCCTTCGCGGCGGTGGCCGAGCGCAGGCGCACCACGCGCATGCCCCCCGCGGTCTCCGTGCCCAGGAGCTCGGCACCGTCCACCCGGACGTCCCGGAATCGGAAGCCCGCGGGCTCGGTGAGGTAGATGGCATACTCGTCCCCACCCACCACGTCGCTCACCCCCGAGAGCGCGGCGCCGCTCCAGGACACGCTCTCCAGGTCCGGCCCTCCGCAGCTGACGTGCCGGTTGGTGGCCACGACCTGCGGATGCGCCACGCGCCGGCGGATGCAGAAGACCTGCACCTTCCGCCCGGCGTCCACGGGTCCGGGCACGAACCCGGTCCGGAACGTCCCGAGGAGCGTGTGCGACCAGAACTCGAACACGAGGTAGGCGGGTGCGGGGTCGAGCCCCAGGTCGGCGAACCGGATGGAGTCGGAGTCCGCGGGGTCACCGCCCGTACGCGCCAATACCGACCAGCGCTCGAAGGGCCGGCTCACGTCGAGGAGATAAAGGGGGACGCTCAGGCGCTTGTCGGCATCGAAGACGCGCGGACCGGACCCGCTCACCTCCGTGGCAGCCCGCCCGATGAGCTGCGAGCGTGACGGATCGACGTCGTAAATCTGCTCGGGACGCGTGAAGAGCACCGGAGCCGTCCGCTTCGCGATGTCGACCCGCGGGGTGCGGTACACCTCGGGTCGGTCCGTGAGCATGAGGAGCGACCCGGTGAGCGAGGCCAGCGTGGCCGCGCGATAGGCGTCGGGCGCGGCGAGCTGGATGTGGTCGGGATCGTTTCTCCAGACCACGTTGTTGAACGAGTTGTACTCGGCGAAACCGCCGTAGCCGAAGCCGTCGGTGCCCACGCGGACGGCGTCCACCAGCCCGACGAGCTCCGGGCGGATCCCCCAGCACGCCAGCAGGAACGCGTCGGGGCCGATGGCGTCGCGCACGGTCTGCACGAACCGGCGGAACACCTGCTCGCGGTCCAGCCCCCGGGCGCGGAAGTAGTCGGCGTGGCTGTTGTAGCCCTCGTAGCGCAGGTGCCGCAGCGCGTCGAGCTTGTAATAGCTCCAGCCCATCCCCGCGAGGGAGTCGTACACGGGCGCGACCAGGTCGTCCAGAGTGGCCGGGTTGGACGCGTCCATCACGTAGCCGACCCAGTTGCCGTACGCCGGCGTGCCGGTGGACGTGGAGACGAACTCGTCCCGATGGGCGAAGACGTAGGCGCTGTCGGCGAAGCTAGCGTTGGTCCAGATCCCCGGCCGGAGCCCCTCGCTCGCGATGTAGCGCTCCAGCCCGCCGAGCCCGGAGGGAAACTTCGCGTTGGCATGCAGCCAGCTGGACGGCGTGCCCACGGGCTCCCGCTCGTAGCCGTCGTCGATCTGGAGGTACCTGTAGCCGAAGGGCTCCAACACGTCGTGCAGCACGCCGGCGGTGCGGCGGACGTCCTCCTCGGTGACCCGCGACAGAAACGCGTACCATGACGTCCACCCCGCCACGGAAGGGCGCCACACGGAGTACGTCCAGGGGCGGTACTCCCCGAGACCCCGATGCCTCTGGTAGTATCGCGGTCGGAACCGGAGGATGATCTCCGACCCGGTGGCGCGGATATGGAAGGCCGTCGAGTCACCGGTGACGGCGTGGGGATCCCGCGTCTCGGCCCTGGTGCCCACCTCGCCCACCGGGCTGATCCCGACCTCAGTGGGCCGATCCACCGAGAGTGCCCAGTCCGAGCTCCGATCGTAGACGGCGCGGTTCAGGCGACTGTCGGCGGGCCCCACCGCGTTGCGCACCATCCGGGGCGCATCGTGGCGCGGCTCGGTTGCACACGCGAACGCCTCCGCGCCCGCCTTCACGGTGCCGTCCAGGGTCAGCCGCGCCCCACCCCGCACCGTCCACTTGAGCACCTGGGTCACGGCATCCCCTACGGTGTCCACCAGGGTCCGCTCCTCCGGCCGAGGTCCCGTGCTGCCGAGGGTTGCCGTGAGGATCACCCGTCCGGCGTACGTGAGGGTGACGCGCCCACCGGCGAGGCTCGCCACGGCGGGCCCGTCGGGCGGGCCGGCGGCGGACCCCGGGGCCGCCGGGACGGCCTGCGCCGCGCCGGCCGCCGGCAACGCGGCCAGGATCAGGGCGGAGACGGCGCGGAGGGAGCGGCGCATGGACACTCCGGTGTGGGGGATGGAAGGCGACGGTGCGCCGCCATCATGTGGAAGGGCGCCGGGGCCGACAAGTCGCGACTCCCCCGATGACGGCCGCGAGGGTCGGAGTCCGGGCTCCCATCTCCGACGCCGCGATGCGGGGGACGGGGCGGGGACCCTCCATCTACCGCCAGTGGGCGACCCGTCGAGCCGGCGACCTGCCGGGGAGGACCGAGGCCTCAGCGGCCCGGAAATGGGCCACATCCGCCCGGAAGGCCGGTTGGGGGACCCTCGGATCGCCGGGGTAAACAAATGTGGCTTTTCCGGGGACGGCGTTCCCATATTGGAAATAGGGCAGCACTCATATGTTTACCCCCCATCTCATCCCCAAAGCGACCGTGGAAGATCTAGGTAACCGCCTCGACGTGCTTCTCACCGGGTACGAGCGCCGCAAGCGCGAAGAGACCCAACGCCAGGTACAGCGCGCCATCCGACTCGAGGAAGCGCGCAAGGTCGGGGCGGAGTACCTGCGCAGGTACGTCATCGATACGGGACGCAACGTCGCCGAGCGTCTCCAGGCGGCCGGTCACCGCGTCGTCTACCAGGAGCTCCTGGACGCCTATCCGCCCAGCGTGCGGGTGCACCTGTGGCCCAAGGGCGGAGCCCTGGACGACCAGGAGTCCCAGCGCACGACGTTCGAGCTGGTCTGGGGCGACCCCACGGCCGACGCCCTGTGCGCCACCCGGTGGTCCGAGGGGTTGCAGCACGTGGAGCAGCAGGGTTCGGCACGCGTGGGCGTGTTGGACGAGCTGTGGGTGAGGGAACAGTTCCTCGAGTTCGTGCGCGAGACCCTGGACGGGTCCTGAGCCGGAGCCCCGCGTCGTGGAGGAGGTCTTGGAGGTCTTCGAGCCGTGGACGGAGTCGTGGCAGCCTACGGATTCGCCGCCGGCGCATCCGCAGTCCTCGGCCTCGGCGGCGAACTTCCTCCGTGACCAGGCGATTCCCGAGGTCGAGGACGCGGCACGCCGCGTCCAGACCATGGGCCACCAGCTGACCGTGCAGGATCTCCTGGACCTCTCCGACGCCACGCTCCGGGTCCTCTTCTGGCCGCGCCTGGGACGGATGGCCGCGAGCCCGGAGCGTACGAGGGTCACGCTCGAGTTCACGGTGCGGCACGGTGAGGCCGACGACGAGTCCGATGAGGCCGACGAGGTCGTCGCCGTCTGCTGGTCCGGAGACCCTTCTTCGGAACGCGTCTCCCTCGGCCACGTCCCCGTCCAGGCCCTCGACCTGGAATGGGTGCGGCGCCGGGTGCTGGACTTCATCGAGGTCGCCCTGGCGGAGGGCTGACCGAGGCGAGGCTCCCCTGGGGAGCGCACCGGACCCGACACGGCTTGCCCCCTGCGCGCGCTCCTTCTACCGTCCCTCCCGACCCGGGAAGGCGGCGGCATCCCCTGCCGGTTCCGTCTCCCACCCATTGCACTACGTCAGGATGAAATCCGATGTCCAGCGGTCGCCTCTCGCGCCGAGTCCGTGATCTTCTGATCCTCGCCGCGCTCCTCGGAGGGTGCGCCCACGCCGCACCGCCCACCACGGGGGCGCCCGCCGCGCCGGCCCCCACCGCCCAGGCGGCGGTGCCCACCCAGCCCACCCCGACGACGTCCGGCAGGGAGAACCCGTTCTTCGAGCCGAGCACCCTGCCCTTCCACGCTCCGCCCTTCGACAAGATCCACGACTCCGACTACAAGCCCGCCATCGAGGCGGGAATGAGGCAGCAGCTCGCCCAGATCGACTCCATCGCCAACCAGAGCGCTGCACCGACGTTCGCCAACACGCTGGTGGCGCTGGAGCGCTCCGGCGCGCTGCTCACGCGGGTGATGCTGGCGTTCAACGACGTCACGTCGGCGAACACAGACGACACGCTGCAGGCGGTGCTGACCGAGGAAGCACCGAAGCTGGCCGCGCACAGCGATGCCATCTACCTGAACGGCAAGCTCTTCCAGCGCGTGAAGAGCGTGTACGACCGGCGTGAGAGCCTCGGGCTGGATCCGGAGCAGATGCAGCTCGCGAAGCACTACTACGACGAGTTCGTGCGGGAGGGCGCGCTCCTCCCGGACTCGGACAAGGTGAAGCTGCGTGCGCTGAACCAGGAGGAGTCGAAGCTCTCTACCGAGTTCCAGAACAAGCTGTTGGCCGGCACCAAGGCCGGCGCGCTGGTCGTGGACGACAGCAGCGGGCTCGCGGGGTTGAGCCCGGCGGACATCGCCGCCGCCGTACAAGCCGCGAAGAAGCGCGGCCTCGCCGGCAAGTGGGTGTTTCCCCTGCAGAACACCACGCAGCAGCCGGCCCAGGCCTACCTGAAGGACCGGGCGGTTCGCAAGCGCCTCTTCGAGGCGTCCATCATGCGCACGGAGCACGGCGACTCCAACGACACCCGCGCGGTGATCCGGCAGCTCGCGCACGAGCGGGCCGTGCGGGCCAAGCTCCTGGGCTACCCGGACTACGCGGCGTACAGCCTCGCCGACGAGATGGCGAAGACGCCCAAGGCGGCCATCGGCCTGCTGACGCAGCTCGTGCCGCCGGCGGTGGCCAAGGCCAAGGGCGAGGCCGCGGACATGCAGAAGCTCATCGACCAGCAGGGCGGCGGCTTCAAGCTCCAAGCGTGGGACTGGCAGTACTACGCCGAGCAGGTCCGCAAGGCGCAGTACGACCTGGACGACTCGCAGATCCGCCCGTACTTCGAGCTGAACCGCGTGCTCGAGGACGGCGTCTTCTACGCGGCCCACATGCTGTACGGCATCACGTTCAAGGAGCGCCACGACATCCCGGTCTACAACCCGGACGTGCGCGTCTTCGAGGTGTTCGACGCCGACGGCAGCCCGCTCGCGCTCTTCTACTGCGACTACTTCAAGCGGGACAACAAGCAGGGCGGCGCCTGGATGGACAACCTCGTGCAGCAGTCGCATCTGCTGAACATGAAGCCCGTCGTCTACAACGTCGCCAACTTCACCAAGCCCGCGCCGGGGCAGCCGGCGCTTCTCACCTTCGACGACGTGACCACGATGTTTCACGAGTTCGGCCACGCCCTCAACGGCATGTTCTCGAACGTGGAGTACCCGTCACTCTCCGGCGCCAACACGTCCCGGGACTTCGTGGAGTTTCCCTCCCAGTTCAACGAGCACTGGGCGTCGTATCCCGAGGTCTTCGCGCACTACGCCCGCAACTACGAGACCGGCGCGCCCATGCCGCCCGAGCTGGTGGCGAAGATCCGCAAGACGCGCACGTTCAATCAGGGCTTCGCCACCACCGAGTACCTGGAGGCGGCTCTCCTGGACATGGCGTGGCACACGCTGAAGGCGGACCAGCCGCTCCAGAACGTGGACAGCCTGGAGGCGGCGGCGCTGAAGAGCTACGGCTTCGACATCCCGCAGGTGCCGCCCCGGTACCGCAGCAGCTACTTCGCCCACATCTGGGACGGCGGGTACGCGGCCGGCTACTACGCCTACATGTGGAGCGAGGTGCTGGACGATGACGCCTTCGCCTGGTTCCAGCAGCACGGTGGCCTCACCCGGGCCAACGGCCAGCGCTACCGCGACATGATCCTGTCGCGGGGCCACACGGAGGACGAGGCGGAGATGTACCGGGCGTTCGCCGGACGGGACCCCAGCATCGAGCCGCTGCTGGAGAACCGTGGGCTCAAGACCGGAGGCGCCTCCGGCGGAGAGTAACGGGCGACGGCGTGCGGCTCACCGAAGTGGCTTGTACGCCCTTCGGCGCTTCCTCACGCAATCTGTGGGCGGTGGGCGGCCGATGGGGCCCCCCACCGCTTCGCTTCCGGACCGGGCCGGCATCGCCGCGCTCATCCGCCAGCCAGGACGATTCCCTCCAGCCCGAGGCGCTTCACCTCGGCGTTGAACGCGGAAACGCTCTGCCGCAACGCGGCATCCACCTCGCTGCCAAGGGTCGCCCAGGCGGCGTCCAGGTCACGCTTGCGGTCCATGGCGCCCCGGGTGGGGCGGCCTTCGGTGCTCCCACCGCCGTATCCGCCGCCACTGTTCAGGTAGTAGAGGAGCGTACCGTACTCCTGCTGCAGACCGGCCTCCGTGGAGCCCCCCTCACCGTCGGGCATGCTCGTGAGCCGTGCCTCCAGAGGGACGAGCCGCCTGTCCAGCGAGTCCCCGAGCTCGTCCAGCCGGCCGGTGTCGCGGCCGGCCGCACGGGCACGAGCCACCAGGGCCCGCGCCTGCGTCCGGGCGGAGCGGATGCGAGCCGCTGCCGCACGCACCGCCTGGGAGCTCCGCCACACGTCCAGCGTCACGCGGTACTGCTCCTGGTAGTCCGGCTGCGTGATGCCGGGATCCTTCGGGTCCGGGAGAACCTTGAACGTCCGCTCCGTGGATCCACCGTCCCAGGAGAGGCGCGCCGTATATATGCCCGGGGGCGCCTTCACGCCACCGCTCCGCAGGTAGCGTAGGGGCCAGGCCAGGCGGTGGAAGCCGATGCCGTCCGGCAGGGCCCGGCTCCGGCTCTCGCCGGCCCGTGCACCTGCGCGACCCCCGTGGTCCGGGGCCGTATTCCACTCGGCCGCGGTGTCACCCTGCGCATCCAGCACCTCGAGGGTGAGGCCCTTCACCGGTGAGCGCACCGTCCAGCTCAGGAGCGCACCCACGGGAAGGGGGTCGGGGACGATGCGGTCCACCTCCTGGAGGGGTGGCGAGTCGGCCCGGCCACGAGCCACGTCCCTGGGCGTGAAGAGCTGGACCGGACCCGGCACCGGCGCACCTTTCCGGACGGCCAGCGCCAGCTCCCGCAGCGGCGTGAGGTCGTCGAGCACCCAGAAGGAGCGGCCCTGGGTGGCCAGGACCAAGTCTCCCCGGTGGACCTTCATGTCCGTGACCGGGGTGGCCGGCAGGTTCAACTGCAGGGTCTGCCAGCGGGCGCCGTCGTCGAAGGAGACGTACGCGCCGAACTCGGTTCCCGCGTAGAGGAGGCCCGGCACCACGTCGTCCTCACGGATCACGCGCACCGGATGGTCGGCGGGGATCCCGTTCGTCCCGTCGGTGAGGAGCTGCCAGTGCGCACCGTAGTCGTCGGTGCGGAACACGTAGGGGTGCCAGTCGTCCAGGCGGTAACGCTGGGCCGCGACGTACACGCGACCGGCGGTCTCGGGGGAGACCTCGATGCGGTTCACGGTGGCGTCGTGGGGCATCCCCGGGGGCGTGACGTCCTTCCATGTCGCACCACCATCGCGGGTCAGGTGTACCAGGCCGTCGTCGCTCCCCACCCAGATCGTCCCCTCGGTGTGGGGCGACGGAGCCACCGCGAAGATCGTGTTGTACACCTCGACGCCGGTGTTGTCCGAGTGGATGGGCCCGCCGGGAAGCCGTTGCTGGACCGTGTCGTCGGTGGTGAGGTCCGGGGAGATCCGCTTCCAGCTCATGCCGCCGTCGTCGGTGCGGTAGAGGTACTGCGACGCCTGGTAGACCGTCGTGGGGTGCAAGGGGTCGACGACGATGGGCGCCACCCACTGCCAGCGGTCGCGGAGGGCACGCGGTGCACGGTCCTGACTCTCGGGATACACGTTCACGTTGCGCCGCGTGTCCCGCGAGATGTCCATGCGGTTGATGACGCCGCCGTAGCACCCGCCCCAGACGACGTCCGGGTGATCGGGGTCCAGCGCCACCGGCCCCACCTCGCATCCGGCGGCGTAGCGCCACTCCTCCTGGGGGCGGAGGGCGTCGTTGGTCCGATGCACGGGCACGCTGATGGTGGTGTTGTCCTGCTGCGATCCGTAGATGCGGTACGGATCGCCGTTGTCCACCTCCACGTCGTACATCTCCGCGGTGGGCTGGTTGTAGACGGTGGACGTGGTCCTGCCGCCGTTCAGCGAGACCTCGGCGCCGCCGTCGTCCCCCACCACGAAGAGATCCGGGTCGCGCGGGTTGATCCACAGCGCGTGGACGTCGCCGTGGTGGACGGGGATCTGCCGGAAGGTCCTGCCGCCGTCCACGGATCGGTAGAACCGGGTGTTCATGACGTACACCGTGTTCGCGTCCACCGGGTCGGCCACCACGTGGTGGAAGTAGAAGGGCCGGCCCGCGATGCTGTCGTCGCCGTTGAGGAAGGTCCACGTGGCGCCGCCGTCGTCGGAGCGGTAGAGGCCGTTGCCGGGCTTCGCCTCCACCATGGCCCACACGCGCTGGGGGTTCCCGCCGGAGACCGTCACGGTGACCTTGCCCACGATCCCCTGGGGAAGCCCGCCGCCCAGCTTGACCCAGTGGTCTCCGCCGTCGGTGGTCTTGTACACCCCGCCTTCCGGACCTCCGGAGATGAGCGTCCATGGCTTGCGCTCGGCGCGCCACATGCCGGCGTAGATCACACGGGGATTCGAGGGATCCATGGCCAGCGATACCGCCCCCGTGCTGTCGTTCAGGAAGAGGGCCTTCTCCCAGGTCCGGCCGCCGTCCCGGGAGCGATAGACGCCCCGCTCCGGGTTGTCGCCGAAGGGGTCGCCCAGGGCCGCCACGTACACGAGATCCGGATCCCGGGGATCGACGACGATGGAGCCGATCTCCCCGGACTTCGGAAGCCCCACGTGCACCCACGTGTCGCCGCCGTCCGTGCTCCGCCACACCCCCTTGCCCACCGAGATGTTGCCGCGGATGCACGCCGACCCGGTGCCCACGTAGATGACGTTGGGATCCGACGGCGCGACGGCCACCGCGCCCACAGCCCCCGCCGTGAGGAAGGTGTCGGTGAGGGGACGCCAATGCTGGCCGGCGTCGTCGGTCTTCCACACGCCCCCGCCGGTGCTGCCGAAGAAGAACGTGTTGGGCTCGTCCGGGATGCCGGCAACCGCGGTGACCCGGCCACCGCGGAAAGGCCCGACCATGCGGTACCGCATGCCGGCGTACAAGGCGGGGTCGACGGCCGGAGCCTCCTGAGCCGCCGCTGGAGCTGTCGACGGCGGCGTGCCGAGGCCGAGAGCGAGGAGGGAAAGGAGCGATGAGTACACGAGGCGGCGCATGGTGTCGATCCGGGAACGAGGCGTCGTTCACCCGCGGCGTACGCGAGTCGGTCGGCCGCACCGGGGCATCGGCGGAGGTCGCGTCCGAAGGCCCCCGGGGCCGCCCGCTGCGGGTGACGCCGATGAGGGTGGGCCTCCGGCTCCCGGGAAGCAAGCGCCGAAAGCGGCGATCCCAAGGGCAACCTCTGCTATGCAGAGTGCGGCAGACCCGGCTCGCAGGAACGCTCCCCCAGGCCATGGCCGGCGGACGGCCGACGCAATGGACCAGGAGATGCGGAAGGCCGTCGGCGCCGGCTCAGTCCCGGGTGGCCACCTGCGGTGCCGCTTCCGACGCAGGGAGCCGCATCCCCAGGATGATGGACAGCCCGATGCCCGCCACGGCCATGACGGGGACCACCGTGAAGCCGAAGCGGTGGAGGAGCGGTCCGCTGGCGAACGTGCCGATGACGGTGGCGGACGCCAGGGCCGCGTTGAACAGGCCCATGGCGGCGCCCTCGCTGAACGGCGCGAGGCGCGCGGCGAGACCGGTGCCGGCAACGCTCAGCAGCGGCCATGACAGCACGATGAGCACGAAGCCCACGGTCGCGAGCAGGAACGCCTCCGTCGTCGGAACGACGAGGGGGAGCAGCAGGAGGACGAAGCCCAACAGCCGTCCCCACAGGCCGAGCTGGTAGATGCGCCCCGACCCGTATCGGCCGGCCCACTTGCTCGCCAGCACGAACAGGGCGATGCCCACGCCCGCCGCCACCGCGTAGACCAGCGAGCTCACGGTCGCGTTCATGCCGTAGCCGTTGGCCAGCATCACGGGGAAGTAGGCGAAGAACGCCGACACGCCCAGCGCCAGCATGAACCACGACAGGATGAAGCGGCCGAACGGCGTTCTCACCGCCTCCGGGAGCTTCCGGAGACCACGTACGTTCAGGGCGTGGAAGTGGAGTCCCACACCGCTGAGGAAGTGGAGCCTCGGGAAGGCCGCCAGCGCGCGGACGTCCAGGTGCTCATGGATGCGAAGGCGTCTCGGTCCGGGGTCGCGCGCCTCCGCCGCGCCGGGGAGCCCGATCCGTCCCACCGCCAGGGCCGGAACCACCAGGGCGGCGGCCACCCAGAGACCTGTCGAGAAGAGCCCGGCGGTGAACAGACCGGAAAGGAGGAGGCCCACCACCTGCCCGGTCCCGTTGAAGGACTGGAGGTACCCGATGCTCGGCTCCCAATCCGAGGACGGTGCGAAGTCCACGATGAAGAGCGACGCCACCGTCGCCACACCCGCCGAGCCCAGCCCCATGGCGAACGCCACCGGCATCCAGACCTCGACCCCCCGCAGGAACGGCATGAGGGCCGTCGCCGCACCGACGATGATGAACCCGGTGAAGAAGAGGGTCCGGTAGATCTTGCGGCGCTCCGCCAGCAATCCCCAGAGAGGCGAGCTGAGGAGACCCAGATTGTACGCCCCCATGACGTAGGCCACCGTGGACAGGCGCCCCGAGACCGACGCCATCATGAGGGGGAGCAGGACGGGGATCATCCCCGCCGTGACGATTCCCAGGAGGAGGTAGGCGACGTACCATGCACGCACGTACCGCCCCGGCTCTGCCAGGGCTCTACGGAGCGTCTGGAGAGGGGCCGAGGTGCCGGGGGGGGCGGGCACGCTGGGCCGGTTCAGGCAGGGAGAGAGGGAAAGCAACGCACATGACAACATACGCCCTTGGATCCACTGGGGTCCGCGTGAGCCCCATCGGGCTCGGTTGCTGGCAGTTCTCGGGAGGGGGAGGTCTCGCCGGACGCTACTGGCCACCGATGCCCGACGAGACGGTGAAGGACGTGGTGCAGGCGTCCCTGGAGGGCGGCATCGACTGGTTCGACACCGCGGAAGCGTACGGCAAGGGCCTCAGCGAGAAGAGGGTGGCGGGCGCGCTCCAGGACCTCGGCCAGGAGCCCGGCTCCGTCGTCATCGCCACCAAATGGTTTCCGGTCATGCGCACCGCCGGCTCCATCCGGCGGACCCTCGACCAGCGGCTCGCCCACCTCGCCCCCTTCGCCATCGATCTCCACCAGATCCACCTCGGCATCGGGGGCTTCTCCACCAAGCGCGCCCAGGTGGAGCTCATGGCGGAGCTCGCGGACGAGGGGAGGATCCGGGCGGTGGGCGTCAGCAACTTCTCCGCTCGGGCCACGCGCCTCGCCGGCCGCGTCCTCGAGCGGCACGGCCTCCCGCTGGCATCCAACCAGGTCCGCTACAGCCTGCTGGACCGGCGCATCGAGTCCAACGGCGTGCTGGACACGGCGCGGGAGATGGGTGTGACGATCATCGCCTATTCCCCACTGGCCCAGGGGCTGCTGTCGGGCCGATTTCACGACGACCCGAGCCAGCTGAAGCGTCTCGGTCGCCCCCGGAGCCTGCAGCGGGCGTTCCGACCGCGGGGCCTGCGAAAGAGCGCTCCGGTGGTGTCCGCCCTCCAGGCCGTTGCGGAGACCCGCGGTGTGACGACGGCCCAGGTCGCGCTCCGGTGGCTGGTGGACATGCACCCCGGCGTGGTGGTCGCCATCCCCGGAGCGAGCAAGGTCGCCCAGGCCCGGGAGAACGCGGGCGCGCTGGGCTTCGAGCTGAGCGAGGCGGAGATCGAAACGCTGGACAGGGCGTCGCAGGCGTTCCGCTGAGGGGCGACGGCGGCACGGGGCCGGTTCCGGCGCGCTGCGGTGGCGGCGCTCCGGCCGCCCCTGTCTTGCCGAGCCCCGGTGCGATCCCTACCGTCCCCGGGCCCACGGAGCGGGTGCCTCCGGCTCCGCACGGTCCCGCCAACGGCAGCGTGCCATGACCACTCCCGACGTTCCCCGCCCTGCGACGCGCTACGCCACGACGGCGCTCCGCACCCTCGCGCCCACCCTTCTGGCGGCCGTTCTCGCCGCTGGCCCGGCCACCGCCCAGCAACCCGTGGACATGGCCAAGCTCCAGGACGAGGCCGTGTCCCGCATCGAGGAGTACATCCGGATCAACACCACGAACCCACCGGGCAACGAGGACCAGACGATGAAGTTCTTCGCCCGGATCTTCACCGCCGAGGGCATTCCCTTCGACACGGCGTCCTCGGCGCCGGGGCGTGGCAACGTCTGGGCCCGCCTGAAGGGTGGGTCGAAGCCGGCCCTGGTCCTTCTCAGCCACATGGACGTGGTGCCCGCCGACCGCAGGTACTGGAGCGTCGACCCCTTCGCGGCGACGGTGAAGGACGGCTACCTGTGGGGCCGCGGCACGCTGGACACGAAGACGCTGGGGATCGTCGAGCTGGAGGCGTTCCTGGCGCTGCACCGGGCCAAGGTGCCCCTCGACCGGGACATCATCTTCATGGCCACCGCCGACGAGGAAGCCGGAGCGGCGTACGGTGCGGGCTGGGTGGTGGCGCACCATCCCGAGGCCTTCCGGGGCGCGGGATTCGTGATCAACGAGGGCGGCGGCGGCAACGTGAACCAGGGACGCCAGCGGTTCGGCATCGAGGTCACGCAGAAGGTGCCCTACTGGTTCACGCTCACGTCCACGGGGACGCCGCGGCACGGCTCCGAGCCGCCCGTGGCGTCGGCGGTGAACCGCCTCGTCCGCGCGCTGTACAGGCTCCAGACCTACGAGTTCGCGCCGCGCATCATCCCCGCGGTGGACACCTACTTCAAGGGGCTGGCGCCGGCGGCGCCTCCGGAGTGGAAGGACGCCTTCGCCGACATGGCGACGACCATCAAGGACCGGGACAAGCTGCTCCGCCTCCAGACCCAGTTCCCCGAGCTCGCCGCCCTCACGCGCAACACCTGCTCCATCACCGTCCTGAAGGGCAGCGCCAAGATCAACGTCATCCCGCCGGAGGCCGAAGCCCAGCTCGACTGCCGGCTCCTCCCCGACCAGGACGTCGCCGAATTCAAGCGGGAGCTCAACGACGCGCTCAACGATCCGGGCATCGCCATCGAGCAGATCCTGGGCTTCACCCCGGCCGTGTCACCCACGGACAACCTGTTGTACAAGACCATCGTCCAGGTGACTAAGGCGCACTATCCCCAGGCGACCATCGTTCCGGCGGTGTCCACGGGCTTCACGGACAGCCATTTCTTCCGTGATCGGGGGATCGCGTCGTACGGATACGCTCCGTTCCTGGTCCCGGAGGCGGACGAGTCGGGCGTGCACGGCAACAACGAGCGGATCTCCATCGAGAACGTCCGTACGGGAACGCAGATGATGTACGAGATCGTGAAGTCGATGGTCGCCAACTGACGCGAGGTCGACATGAGACGGCGCACCTTCATACAGACCGGAGCCTTGGGCCTCGGCGCCATGGCCCTGAACCCCATCGGCAGCCTGGGTAAGGCGGGCGGCAAGCCCCACCGGAACCTCTGGGCCACCAGCGTCTTCCCGCCCCCGGGCGACGACGCGCGAATGGCGTGGTGGCGGGAGGCGAGGTTCGGGCTCTTCCTCCACTGGGGCCTGTACTCGATCCTCGCCGGCGAGTGGATGGGCAAGACCAACTACGCCGAGTGGATCCGCAACAACGCGCATATCCCGCTGGACGTCTACGACACGCTGGTCGCGCGCTTCAACCCGGTGAAGTTCGACGCGGACGCATGGGTGGGTATGGCGAAGGACGCGGGCATGAAGTACGTGACCCTCACCAGCAAGCACCACGACGGCTTCTGCCTCTTCGACAACAAGCTCACCGACTTCTGCATCCGCTCGACTCCCTACAAGCGCGACATCTGCACGGCGATGTCGGCGGCGTGCGAGCGGGCGGGCCTCCACCAGTGCTGGTACCACTCCATCATGGATTGGCACCATCCCGACTACCTGCCCCGGCGCGATTGGGAGGCCGCCACGCGTCCGGTGGACGGCGCGAAGTACTCCAGGTACGTGGCCTATCTCCACGGCTCCGTCGAGCAGCTCCTGCGCAACTACGGCGACATCGGTGTCATGTGGTTCGACGGGAACTGGGAGACGACGTGGACCCACGAGATGGGACGCGCGCTGTACGATCTCTGCAGGCAGCTCCAGCCCAACGTCATCGTGAACAACCGCGTGGAGGGGTGGTCGCAGGCGCCCATCACCGATCCGCTGGGCGACTTCCGCACGCCCGAGCAGCAGGTTCCGGCCACGGGTTGGCCCGGAGTGGATTGGGAGTCGTGCATCACCATGAACCGGAACTGGGGATACAACGCCCACGACCACGACTTCAAGTCGGTGGGGCAGCTCATCGGGCTTCTCGTGGAGACGGCCTCGAAAGGCGGGAACCTGCTCCTCAACGTCGGTCCGAAGGCGGATGGGACCTTCCCCCGGGAGAGCGTGGACCGTCTGGCGGGCATCGGTCGCTGGACGAAGGTGAACGGGGAGGCCATCTACGGGACGACGGCGTCGCTCTTCGCCAAGGCGCCCTTCCGGTCGACCACCAAGGGGAACCGGATCTACCTGTTCCTCACCGACTGGCCCACCGCCTCGCTGGCACTGCCGGGGCTGAAGACGCCGGTGCGGGAGGTGACCGTGCTTGCGGATCCCGGCCGCCGTCCCGCCGTGGCCACCGACGGCGCCGGGCGCCAGAGCCTCGGCTCCCTGGGCGCGGCACCCGACCCCGTCTGCTCGGTCATCGCGCTGGACTTCGACCGTCAGCCGGAGGTGGGGGCGGCATAGCGTCGCTCCCGACGAAGGAGCTCCACGGAGCTTACGGGCCGGCCCTCGACGTGCCAATTTGCACCTTCGCCGGCGGGCGACGGCCCGCCGGTATCGGTCGTCAGAGGAGGAGGTGTCCCATTCGCTGCTCGAATCTCGTGCTCGCCGCCATCGTCCTGGCGGTCGCTCCCGTGTCGGCGCAGACCGCCACGACCGGCGCCAGCACCGTGTACCGGACCCCACTCCCCGGCGAAGGTCGCCATCTGAGCAACATCCGCCAGCTCACCTTCGGGGGGAGCAACGCCGAAGCGTACTTCTCCGCCGACGGCAAGCGGCTGATCTTCCAGCGCAAGGCGAGCCCGGATCCGAAGGTCGGCTGCGACCAGCAGTACATCATGAACGTCGACGGCTCCGACATGCACCGGGTCTCCAGCGGCGAGGGACGGACCACCTGCGGCTACTTCATCGACGGCGACCGGCGCATCGTCTACAGCTCCACCTTCGCGTACAGCCCCGCCTGCCCGCCCCTGCCACCCGACTCCCTGGGCTACATCTGGCCGCTCTCGCACCTCGAGATCTACTCCGCCAGACCCGACGGCTCGGATCTGCAGCCGCTGACCCACAACGGTGCGTACAACGCCGAAGCGACGGCCTCCCCGGACGGGAAGCGCCTGATCTTCACGTCCACCATGGACGGTGACATCGACCTCTACACCATGAACATCGACGGCACCGACATCAGGCGGGTCACGCACCGGCTGGGATACGACGGCGGCGCGTACTTCTCCCCCGACGGCAAGAAGATCGTCTGGCGCGCCGCCTACCCGATCACCCGGGCCGATACGGTGCAGTACCGGCAGCTGTTGGCGAAGGACCTGGTGAGGCCGTTCGCCCTCGAGATCTGGATCGCCAACGCCGACGGGAGCGATCCCCACCAGGTGACGCACCTGGGCGGAGCGAACTGGGCGCCCTTCTTCTTCCCCGATGGGAAGCGGATCATCTTCGCGTCGAACTACGAGGACCCCACCGGCGGCAACTTCGATCTCTACGCCGTCAACACCGACGGGACCGGGCTGGAGAAGATCACCACGTACGACGACTTCGACGGGTTCCCCATGTTCTCGCCGGACGGGCGGAAGCTCGTGTTCGTATCGGCGCGGAACAGCAAGGGACCCGGCGAGATCAACATCTTCATCGCCGACTGGAAGAACTGAGGCCAGCGTTCGCCCGCTCCGATGCGATGCTTGCGTCGCGGGTGACCGCGCCGGCGGGCGCGGGGCTCGACGCCGGCACC
The DNA here is from genome assembly GCA_022340865.1 of Gemmatimonadota bacterium. Taxonomy (GTDB): domain Bacteria; phylum Gemmatimonadota; class Gemmatimonadetes; order Longimicrobiales; family Gaopeijiaceae; genus SZUA-318. The sequence goes on along the minus strand of JAJDNC010000022.1, from coordinate 19,926 downwards.
GGTGGGCGAGTCGCGCCCGTTCCTTGTGCCGCACCGCGAAAGCTGATCTAATGCCCGCCATGAGCCAGCCGACGCGTCGGTGCGCCGTCCTCGGGGCTGCCGAGGTGCCCGCGGGAAGGCCGTAAGCCGACATGCCCACCACCATCACCCGGGTGGAGGCCCTGGACGTGCGCTTCCCCACGTCCGAGGGCGCCCACGGGTCCGATGCCATGCACACGGACCCGGACTACTCCGCGGCGTATGTCGTCCTCCACACCGACCGACCCGACGGCCTGGAGGGCCACGGCCTCACGTTCACGCTGGGGCGGGGCAACGAGCTGTGCGTCGCGGCCGTGGAGGCCCTGGCGCCCCTGGTGGCGGGCCTCACCCTCGAGGAGGTCCGCGCGGACATGGCGGCGTTCTGGAGGCGGCTCACCAGCGACTCGCAGCTCCGCTGGGTGGGCCCGGAGAAGGGCGTCATCCACCTGGCCACCGGCGCGGTGGTGAACGCCGTCTGGGACCTGTGGGCCAAAACGGAGGGAAAGCCCCTCTGGAAGCTGCTGGCGGACATGACGCCCGAGGACATCGTGGCGTGCATCGACTTCCGCTACATCGAGGACGCCCTCACGCCCGCCGACGCCGTGGCGCTCTTGCGGAAGCGCGTCGCCGGCAGGGCAGAGCGCGAGACCGAGATGCTCCGCGACGGCTACCCCGCCTACACGACGTCGGCCGGGTGGCTGGGCTACCCGGACGAGGAGATCCGGCGCCTGTGCCGCGAGGGCGTTGCGGCCGGGTGGACCCACTTCAAGGTGAAGGTGGGCGCCGAGCTGGACGACGACATCCGCCGCTGTGCCCTGGTTCGCGAGGAGATCGGGCGCGACCGGCGCCTCATGATCGACGCCAACCAGCGCTGGGGCGTGGACGAGGCCGTCGCGTGGACCCGGGAGCTGGCCCGCTTCGATCCCTGGTGGATCGAGGAGCCCACCAGCCCCGACGACGTGCTGGGCCACGCGGCCATCGCGAGGGCGGTGGCGCCCATCGGCGTGGCCACCGGGGAGCAGTGCCAGAACCGGGTGATCTTCAAGCAGCTCATGCAGGCGGGTGCTCTGAGCTTCTGCCAGGTGGACGCGTGCCGGCTCGGGGGTGTCAACGAGGTCCTGGCGGTCTTGCTGATGGCGGCTCGTTTGGGCATACCTGTCTGTCCCCACGCCGGTGGCGTGGGGCTCTGCGAGTACGTGCAGCACCTGGCGATCTTCGACTACGTCGCCGTGAGCGCGTCTCTGGAGAACCGCATCGTGGAGTACGTCGACCACCTCCACGAGCACTTCGTCCACCCGGTGGTGATCCGTGACGGCCGCTACCAGGCCCCCACGGCCCCGGGCTACAGCATCACGATGAAGCCGGAGTCGCTCCGCACGTTCGCCTTCCCCGACGGTGCGGCGTGGAGCCACCGGCAGGAGAGACATACATGAGCACGGGAGTATTCCACCTCACCGGAAAGGTGGCGGTGGTCACCGGCGGGGGGAGCGGCATCGGCCGCTCCATCGCCGAGGTCTTCGCCGCCCACGGCGCCGCGGTGCACATCCTCGACGTGGACGTCGAGGCCGCGGAGGCCGTCGCCGCGGGCGTCACCGGCGCCGCCACGGTCCACCGATGCGACGTATCGGACCAGACCGACGTGAATCGCGTCTTCGAGGAGATCCTCGGCGGCGGCCCCGTCGACATCCTGGTGAACAACGCCGGCGTGGCCCACATCGGCACCGCCGAGACCACCACCGAGGAGGACTTCGACCGCCTCTTCCGCGTGAACGTGAAGGGAGTCTACAACTGCACCCACGCGGTCCTCGGCACCATGAAGGAGAGGAAGAGCGGCGTCATCGTGAACATGGCGTCCATCGCGGCCACGTCGGGGATCGCCGACCGCTTCGCGTACTCCATGACCAAGGGCGCGGTCCTGGCCATGACGTACTCGGTGGCCAAGGATTACGCGACTCACGGCGTGCGCTGCGTGTCCATCTCCCCGGCGCGGATCCATACACCCTTCGTGGACGGCTACCTGAAGAAGACGTACCCGGGCCGCGAGGAGGAGATGTTCGCCAAGCTCTCCGCGACCCAGCCCATCGGGCGCATGGGCGAGCCCCGGGAGGTGGCGGAGCTGGCGCTTTATCTGTGCTCCGACGCCGCCTCCTTCGCCACCGGTACCGACTACCCGTTGGACGGCGGATTCCTCCGCCTCAACGGTTGAGGAGGATCATATGAGACTGATTCGATTCGGCGACGCGGGGCACGAGCGGCCCGGCGTGCTTACCGCCGACGGCCGGCGCCTGGACGTCGGCACCTTCGGAGAGGACTGGAACGAGAGCTTCTTCGGGTCCGACGGCCCGGCGCGTCTGGAGGCATGGCTGCGCGCCCAGGGAGACACCTGCCCGGTGGTGGACGACGACGTACGCCTGGGTCCGTGCGTCGCCCGTCCCTCCAAGATCGTGTGCATCGGCATGAACTACACCGACCACGCCCGGGAGACCGGAGCCACGCCGCCCACGGAGCCTGTGCTCTTCTTCAAGTCCACCACATCCCTGTGCGGGCCCTTCGACGACATCGTCGTCCCGGTCGGCTCGGTGAAGACCGACTGGGAGGTGGAGCTGGCGGTGGTCATCGGCGCGCGCGCGTCGCGGGTGAGCGAGGAAGACGCGCTGGAGCATGTCGCGGGCTACGCGCTGCACAACGACCTGAGCGAGCGCCAGTGGCAGCTCGAGCGCGGCGGCCAGTGGGTGAAGGGAAAGAGCTTCGACACCTTCGCACCGCTGGGCCCGTACCTGGCCACCCGGGACGAGATCCCGGATCCCCAGGCGCTCCGGCTCTGGCTCACCGTGAACGGCGAGCGCATGCAGGACGGCACCACCGGGGACATGATCTTCGGGGTGGCGACGCTGGTCTCGTACGTCAGCCAGTGCATGACGCTGCTCCCCGGTGACGTGATCTCCACCGGCACGCCGGCGGGGGTGGGGCTGGGCATGAAGCCGCCCCGGTACCTGAAGGGCGGAGACGTGGTGGAGCTGGGAGTGGAGGGGCTGGGCAGCGCCCGACAGCGCGTGATCGCGGCGAAGTGAGTGGGCCGCTCCCTCGGCCGGTGCCAACCCGGGGCGACGATGCTACGCGCGCGCCCCCCGGACCGGGTGGGAACGGCGTTTCCGTGACGCGCCTCGACGCGCACCAGCATTTCTGGCGCTACGATCCGGTGCGCGACGCCTGGATCACGGCCGACATGGCGGTGATCCGGCGGGACTTCCTGCCCGCCGACCTCGCGCCGGAGCTTCGCGCCAACGGGGTGAACGGGTGCGTCGCGGTGCAGGCGGATCAGTCCGAGGAGGAGACGCGCTTCCTCCTGGGGCTCGCCCACGCCGCCGACTTCGTCCGCGGCGTGGTGGGGTGGGTGGACCTGAGGTCGCCGGAGTTGGACGCGTCGCTGGAGCGCTTCTCCGCCGATCGGCGATTCCGAGGGGTCCGCCACATCGCCCAGGCGGAGGCCGACAACTTCCTGGCCCGCGCCGACGTCGCCCGGGGAGTCGCGCACCTCGCCGACTTCGGCCTCACCTTCGACGTCCTCGTCTACGAGCGCCAGCTCCCCGCGGCCATCACCCTGGCGGAGCGCCTGCCGGATCAGCCCATGGTGCTGGACCATCTCGGGAAGCCGCGCATCGCCGCAGGCGTCCTCGAGCCGTGGGCGACGCATCTGAGGGAGCTTGCGCGGCACCCCAACGTGTGCTGCAAGGTCTCGGGGATGGTCACCGAGGCCGACTGGGTGCACTGGCGCCCCGACGACCTGCGACCGTATCTCGACGTGGCGTTCGAGGCCTTTGGCCCCGACCGTCTCATGTTCGGCTCCGATTGGCCGGTATGCCTCGTGGCCGGTGGATACGCCCGGGTTCTGGAGGTCGTGGAAGCGTACGCCGGGGCGTTTTCACCCGACGAGCGGAGCGCGCTCTTCGGGGGCAACGCCGCGCGCTTCTATGGGCTGGACGCGGGATAGGGGACGACATGGATCTCGATCTGAAGGACAGGACGGTGCTGGTCACCGGTGGCGCCAAGGGGATCGGCGAGGCCGTCACCCGGGCGCTGGCGGCGGAGGGCGCGCTGCCCGTCGTCGTGGACCGCGACCGCGAAGCCGGCGAGGCGCTCCGCACAGAGCTCGACGCCTCCGGTGCGCGCTCCGCCCTGGTGGTGGCCGACCTCATGGAGCCGGGAGCTTGTCGCCGGGCCGTGGAAGAGGCACTCGGCGTGACGGGGCGCCTCGACGCCGTGGTGAACAACGCGGGGGTCAACGACCGCGTGTCCCTGGAGGAGGGCACCGTCGAGGACTTCGTCAGGTCCCTGCGGCGGAACCTGATCCACTACTTCGAGATCGCGCAGTACGCGCTGCCGGCCCTCAAGGAAACGCGCGGCGCCATCGTGAACGTCTCGTCCAAGGTGGCGATGACGGGCCAGGGAGGAACCTCCGGGTACGCCGCGTCCAAGGGAGGCATCCTGGCCCTCACCCGGGAGTGGGCGGTGGACCTCGCGCCCGCGGGCGTCCGCGTGAACGCCGTCGTGCCCGCCGAGGTCATGACACCGCTGTACCGACAGTGGCTCGGCACGTTTCCGGATCCCGACGAGAAGCTCGCCGACATCGTCCGCCGTGTTCCGCTGGGACGGCGCATGACGACTCCGGAGGAGATCGCGGCCGTGGTGCTGTTCCTGCTCTCCCCACGCTCGGGACACACGACGGGGCAGTACCTGTTCGCGGACGGAGGCTACGTGCACCTGGACCGGGCCATCACCTGAGAGGCGGAACCGTATGAGCCATCGGGCTCCGTTCACCGAGCGTCGCTACGTCGTTCCGCTGGTGCTGGTCACCAGCCTCTTCCTGCTGTGGGCCCTGGGCGTCAACCTCAACGACATCCTCATCCCCCACCTGAAGAGGGCCTTCGGCCTCACCGACTTCCAGTCGTCCCTCATCCAGACCGCCTTCTTCGGCGGTTACTTCCTGTCCGCGCTTCCCGCCGGATGGTGGATGCGCCGGGTGGGCTACCGGTGGGGGATCATCACCGGCCTGCTGGTGTGCGCCACCGGCGCGTTCCTGTTCATCCCGGCGTCGTACGTGCGCCTCTACCCCTTCTTTCTCCTCGCCCTATTCGTCATGGCGTGCGGGCAGGGCTTCCTCGAGGTGGGCGCCAACCCCTACGTCACCACCCTGGGGCCGGCCGAGACCGCGTCGTGGCGGCTGAACACCGCCCAGTCCGCCAACTCGGTGGGCGCCGTGATCACGCCCATCATCGGCGCGACGTTCATCCTCTCGGGCGTGGACGCCAACGTGAACCCCGCCACGTTGAGCGCGGCGCGTCTGCAGGTGTTCCGGGCCACGGAAGCGGGCATGGTGAGGGGCCCCTACCTGGTCATTGCGGGCATCTTCCTCTTCGTGGCGTTCCTGTTCTGGCGGGTGCACCTGCCGGAGGTGGCGGAGGGGGAAGCCGACCAAGGTGGAGAGGGTCGGGGATCGTCGGCATCCGGTGGAGGCACGGGCGTCGACGCCGCATCGGCCGGCTCTGCCCGGGAGACGGGCCGATCCCGCCGCGGCATCCTCTCCCACGGCCATCTCGTCCGCGGGGTGGTGGCACAGTTCTTCTACGTCGGCGCCCAGGTGGGGGCCGCCAGCTTCGTCATCCGCTTCGTCGAGCACACGGTGCCCGGCACACCCGACGCCCTGGCCGCCCGCTTCCTCATGTACCACCTCATCGGCTTCATGATCGGACGCCTCTCGTCCGCCGGCGTGCTCAAGTACGTGAGCGCCCCGGTCTTGCTGGCCGTCTACGCGGTGGGGGGCATCCTGGCCGGCGCCGCGGCGGTGGGGGGCTCGGGGATGGCCGCCGTGTGGATGGTGATCCTGCTTGGCTTCTTCAACTCCATCATGTACCCGACCATCTTCGCCCTCAGCCTCGAGGGCCTCCACGGGGCCGAGAGGAAGTCCGGCGCGTCCCTGCTCGTGATGTCCATTGTCGGGGGAGCGATCCTGCCCGCGATCATGGGCCTCATCTCCGACCGGTCCACCATCCAGACCGCGTTCCTGGTCCCCATCGTCTGCTACGCATACGTGCTCTACTTCGCGGTCCGCGGACACCGGCCGTCCATCGCACCGTCGGCACCGGTGCCGGCGACCGCCTGACCCGGAAGCGAGGACCCCATGACCCGACGCTATTGTCTCGCCCTCGACCTGAAGGACGACCCCGAGCTCATCGCCGCCTACGAGCGACACCACCAGCGGATCTGGCCGGAGATCACCGCGAGCATCCGTGCGTCGGGGATCGTGGACATGGAGATCTACCGGACGGGGAACCGCCTCTTCATGGTCATGGAGGTGGACGAGGGCTTCTCCTTCGAGGCGAAGGGCGCCGCCGACCTCGCCGACCCGAAGGTGCAGGAGTGGGAGACGCTGATGTCCACCTTCCAGCAGGCGCTTCCCTGGACGGGGCCTGGGGAGAAGTGGGTGCGCATGAAGCGCATCTTCAAGCTGGAGACGACGTAGGAGGCGGAGAGCCGCGTGTGTCGCATTCGGATCGGCCACGCCAGATTGCGACGAGTGCCGATGCGCGCCGTCCATGGCACGGCGCCCAAGTCGAGGAGGAACCCCATGAGGTCGAGGACAAGGGCGGCTCTCATCGGAATCGCGGTCTTTCCCTGTGCGCTGGCGGCGCAGGCCCCCGCGCAGCCCACGACGCCGGACGGATGCCGCAACGCCGCGTCCCAGTGGTTCACGCAGCAATACCGCGCCGCGCAGGCGGCGGCGAGCGAGCCGGGAGGGAAGGCGCCCGACCTGCAGGCGCTGCTCACCGAGCGGACACGCCGTGAGAGGACGTGCGCGGCGCAGTTCCATCTTGCGGACATGTCGGGTCCCGAGCTGCTGGACCTCGCCGCGCTGGCCATGGAGGTCGGCAACGAGGACGAGGCCGTCGCCGCGGTCCACAAGCGGCTCCAGGAGCCCGGCCTCACGGACCGCGAGCGCGCGGACGCCCTGAACGTGATGATCGGCGCCTACACCCGGCCCGACACCGCCAAGCTCGACGAGGCGGAGCGGTACATGCGCCGGCTCGAGGCCCTTCCCGATTCGCTGGCGGACCGGAAGCTGGCCGGTCATGCCACGCTGGACGGGGAGTACCGCTATCTCGACTTCGACAGCCGCATCCGACGGCACTCGATGGCCATCATCGCCCTGGGCAGGAACATGAAGCTCGCGGGTGCTCCGAACGGTCCGGTGAAGATGAACCCGGCGACGTTCCCGGTGGTCACGGCGTACACCGACATGGCGGAGGTCTACGGCGATTTCGGCGAGACCGACTCCGCCCTGGCCATCCTCGATCAGGCGTCGCGCGACCATCCGGAGTTCTCGTCGTACGTCGTCGACAATCTGCTGAAGCCGGAGCGTGCGCGCTTCGCGTTGATCGGCACGCACGCCGTCCCCATCTCCGCCGACCACTGGATCAACGCCCCGGCCGGCACCCGCACCATCGACCCGACGGGGCACGTGACGGTGCTGGAGTTCACCGCCCACTGGTGCCTACCCTGCCGCAACAGCTACCCGGGTCTGGTCGCCATGGCGAAGCGCTTCGAGCCCCAGGGGGTGTGGTTCCTGTTCGCCACCCAGTTCTACGGCTACGTCGGCAAGAAGCGGAACCTGGACCAGGCCGGGGAGATGGCCGCCGACCGCCAGTACTACGTCACGGAGCACGGCATCCACTTTCCCATCGCGGTGGCGTACAGGCCAGTCCAGAGCCAGGGTGCGCCCTACGCGCGGAACCCGAACGACGAGCACTATCATGTCGGCGGGATTCCTCAGGTGGTGGTCATCGACCGCAACGGCGTCATCCGGCGCATCGTGACGGGCTGGGACTTCGGCAACGTGCAGCGGCTCCCCGTGCTGCTCGCCTCGCTGGTGGGAGATCACCGAGGGGGCTCCTCCCCCTCGTCCCGCCGGTAACCCTCCGGCGCTCCGGACGTACGCACAACCGAGGATCCGGCAAGAGACCCGCCGTCGCGCCTCTCTCGCGGTGGTCGGTGCCGGACGAGCTTTCGCCATGGCACATCGGAGACATCCCACGGTCCGGATGGCATCGTGGGTCGTGGTCACGTTGGCCGCGTGCGGGGGTCACCCCGCTCCGCCCCCCTCCCCCCAGCCTTCCAGAACCCTCGTGCGCCGCGACTACGACCAGGTCTGCCGGGTGGACAGGAGGAAGAAGCCAGTCCTCGGGGTGTCCGAGATCTTCGACACCACCGGGCTCGGGTCCCAGCTGGCACGCGTCGCCGCACGACCTCTGCCGGCGGACTCGGAGTCGGGATCCGAGCGCTGGCGCACCCTGGACTTCATCACCCGCTACGGAAGGGACGGGGACCCGGGCCCCATGGGCGTCTGGCAGACCGATCTGGACTCCACCGCGGCGCGTCGGGTCGAGGCGATCCTCGACGAGCGGGTCCGGCGCCTTCCACCCCTCCTGGAGCCGACGGGCTTCCGTACGGTCGTGGTCTTCTCACCCCACCCGGCGGCCGCCACGGCTCCGGCCGTCGTGTGCCTTCCGCACATGAGGCACGCGCGATACCAGCGTCCGCCGGGACTGCCCACCGACGTGAGCACATGGCTGGAGTCCAACGACTTCCGGCCGCGCTGGTCCCCTTACGGCGGGGATCCCACGGCGACGGTGCGCATCCACCTCGACCGGGAGGGAAGGGTGACCGCGGTGGACTCCCTCGCCGGAGATTCGACGTCGGTGGAGAAGACCCGCGCCATCATCGCGGCGCTGCACTTCTACCCTGCGCTACGCAACGGAGAAGGCGTGCCGACGGAGTTCGTGCAGTCCTTCGCCTTCCTGCGGGGGCATGGGCCGGAGCTCAGCGCCCGAAGACCGCCCCTCCCCCCAGCTCACGCTCGATCTCGAGGAGCCGGTTGTACTTGGCGATGCGCTCGGAGCGGCAGGCGGAGCCGGTCTTGATCTGGCCCCCACCCATGGCCACGGCGAAGTCGGCCATGAAGGTGTCCTCGGTCTCTCCCGACCGATGGGAGATCACGAAGCCCCACCCCGCCCGGCGGCACATGTGGATGGCCGCCACCGTCTCCGTGACGGTCCCGATCTGGTTCAGCTTGATGAGAGCGGCGTTGCAGCTCTTCTCCTCGATGGCCCGGGCGATGAAGCGCGTGTTGGTCACCAGGATGTCGTCGCCCACGATCTGGATGCGGTCGCCCAGCGCCGCCGTGTGCTCCCGGAACCCGTCCCAGTCGTCCTCCGCGAGGCCGTCCTCGATGGACACGATGGGGTACTTGTCCACCCACTCCCGGAAGAGGGCCGTCATCTCGGAGGCCGTCTTGTCCCCCTGTCCGCTCCGGGTCAGGCGGTACACGCCACCCTCGTAGAACGAGCTGGCCGCCGGATCCAGGGCGATGGCGATGTCCTCGCCGGGCCGGTACCCCGCCGCCTCGATGGCCTCCACAATGAGCTCGCACGCCTCGTCGTTGCTCTTCACCTGGGGCGCGAAGCCGCCCTCGTCGCCCACGCTCGTGGCGTATCCGCGCTTGGCCAGGATCTTCTTCAGGGCGTGGAAGGTCTCGGCGCCGTAGCGCAACGCTTCCGCGAAGGTGGGGGCGCCCACGGGAAAGATCATGAACTCCTGGAAGTCCAGCCCCGAGTCCGCGTGCTTGCCCCCGTTGAGCACGTTCATCATGGGCACCGGGACGTGCACGGCGCCGGCACCGCCCAGGTACGCGTACAGGGGCAGACCACAGCTGTGGGCGGCGGCCCGCGCCACCGCCTGGGAGACGCCCAGGATGGCGTTCGCCCCGAGCTTCGCCTTGTTCTCCGTGCCGTCCAGCTCGATCATCGCGGCGTCCAGCTCCGCCTGCCCCTGCGGATCGCGTCCCACCAGCGCCGGAGCGATGATCCGGTTCACGTTGTCCACCGCCTTGAGCACGCCCTTGCCGCCGTAGCGGGCCGGATCCCCGTCGCGCAGCTCCACCGCCTCGTTCTCCCCCGTGGATGCCCCGGAGGGCACCGAGGACGTCGCGGTGACTCCGTCGTCCAGCACGACACGGACACGGACGGTGGGGTTTCCCCTGGAGTCCAGGATCTCCAGGGCTTCGATGGACCGGATGCGAGGCGACATGAGGAAGCTCCTTATTCTGGAGGCTCCGGGGATCCGGCGGCCTCCCATTCTCGTCGGTGTCGGGCGGCCCGGGCGCGCCGGGCTCCCCCCAATCTACCGGCAGAAGGGGGCGCCGGTAGCGACCCATTGACAACTCCGGGGAGGTGCGGGTCTCAATCGACCAAGTCTGTGAGGGTGGAACCGGAGAGGCCGGCGTGACGACGCTGAACGAGGTGCCGAGGGTCGCGCGCGGCTGAGGTCAGTACGAGGCGATCATCCTGCGCAGCGAGTCCAGCGTCTCCGGGGATCCCCGGAAGATGTCCGTGGGAAACGAACGGTAGCGCAGGATCTCGCTGTAGATCGACGTCTGCTCGTACCGGTTCAGGCGCAGGCCCGCCAGATACATCAGGTGGAGGTTGCCGTCGCGGTTGATGTCGGCACCCCTCAGCCACGGTGCCAGACCGCTGGCCCGTCCGGCGTACGTCGACAGGAAGTCCATCGCCGAGGTGAACCCCACGTCCGCCAGGGAGGCCGCGACCGCGGCCCGGTCCGGGCGCGCCAGCCTGACCTCCAGGGAGTCGACGTCGATGGAGAGCCCGTCCGGCTTCGCGGCGAGGACGACGTCGTAACCCTCGCCATTGTCGAGATTCCCCCACACGGTCCCCTGCGGGAAGACCTTGAAGAAGGTGGCGAACTCGCTCCTCACCACGTCCGAGGTGCTCTCGTAGAGCGGCACCCACTGGGTGATGACGCCCCCGGGCTTCAGGTGCCGCCGCGCCAGGTCGAAGTACTCCTCCGTGTAGAGCGCTGCGGCCCCCTTCATCCACGGGTGGATGGGGTCCGCCGTGATGAGATCGAAGGTCTCGTGGGTGGTGAGCAGATAGTGGCGCGCGTCGTCGTGGACGACCTCGACCCGGGGATCCTTCAAGATGTCGTAGTTCACGTGGGAGAAGAGCGGCGCCACCTTCTCGGTGACCAGCGGCTCGATCTCGCAGATCACGATCCGCCGGATGTCCGGATACCGGGTGAAAGTGCCCGCCGTGACGCCCGCCCCGAAGCCGACCACCAACACGTCCCGCGGATGGTCGTCGAGGAGCGCGGTCATGTGGCCCAGCATGCGCTCCAGGCGCATGTCCTTCGGCTCCGTGGACGCCACCACCTTGCCGCCTATGTGCAGGTCGAGGGTGCCGTCCCCCTCGTCGGTCACCGCCAGGGAGAAGTTGCGACCCTCGCCCAGGTACACCGTGTGCTGCTTCTCATAGGTAGCGGCATAGCGGCCGTATTCCACGAGGATCGGGGGCACGGGGTCGACACGCCGGACGAGGACGCCCACGACCACGAGCCCCACCACCGCCCACGCCGCGCGGGTGGCGAAGCGGCGCGAAGCCCCCGTCGACAGGCCCGTCGGAGACTCCGCACCCGCCGTCCTCCACGCCAGGCCCAACGCCGGGGCGAAGAGCAGGGCCGCGGACAGCGCCGCGAGAACCAGCAGGATCCTCTGGGAGTCCTGCGTGCCGATCCACGGGATGAAGGCGAGGGCGAACGCCAGGGAGCCCAATATCGAGCCCACGGTGTTCGCGGCGTACACGCCACCCATGAGCCTGCCGGGGTCCTGGCCCGGCTCTGCGGCAGCCGCCACCGCCAGGGGAAAGCTCGCTCCCCAGAAGAGCGGTGCGGGAAAGACCGCCCACAGAGCCCGCACCAGGTCGAGCTGCAGAAGCGGAATCGGGTTCGTGCCGATGGACGGATCGACGGGCCAATGAGGGAGCGCGACGGTGATCCAGTACGCCGACCAGGCCACCCCGGCGACGACACCCACCTGGCACAGGCCGAAGGCGAACCTCGGATTCTTCAGGTCCCGGGCCAGGTACGAGCCCACGGCGCTCCCCACCCCCAGCGCCGCCAGGTACACGGCCAGGATGATGGAGAACGTGTACGTGGTGGCGCCGAGGAGGAGCGAGAGCAGCCGCGTCCAGACGACCTCGGCCCCCAGCGCGGTGAGCCCGGAGAGCGCGATGGCCACGTGCACGACGCGCCGGCCGCGGGGGAAGATCTCTGCCCTCTCGAGACCGGCCTCCACGCTCGCGGTGTGCGGCGACCGTCGCGAGAGGGCGAGGGCCAGCGCCGCCACCAGCACGTCGATCATCACCGCGACGAACGTCGTGATCGCGATGTCGTAGACGCGCAGCAACCAGAAGCCTGCGGCCAGGCTGCCCACCACCGCGCCCGCGATGTTGCCCCCGTAGAAGAAGCCCATCCACGAGACACCCTCCGGCGTGGACTCCACGAAGCGCGCGATAGCCGGAAGCGTGGCGCCCATGAGGAGCGTGGGCGGGATCAGCAGGAGCGCGCACAGCACCGTGCGCAGCAGGATGCTGGGCATGCCCAGCGGCACGGCGGACACGTACGCGCGGCTCACCAGCGGCATGACGAAGTACAGGAGCACCGCCAGCGCCGCGATCCCGGCCTCGATGGCGGCGTAAACGCGCAGCGGGTGCGTGTGCGCCGACACCACACGGGGAAGGAGCAGGCTCCCCAGGAACATGCCGCCCATGAAGGTGCCCAGCAGCACACCCAAGGAGATGTCCGTTGCACCGATGACGAGCTGGAGCATCTCGAACCAGACGATCTCGTAGATGAGCGCCGCGATGCCGCTCCCCGCGAACAAGAGGAGGAGCGCCGGCAACGAGCGCCGGGTGGGCGTTGCATGGGTCGACATCGCACGGCCTCCGGAATCGGATGGCAGAACGGGCGCGGGCAGACCCGCACGGCGACCACGGTCGTGTCCTGAAAGTCGGCCGGCAAGACCCCCTCGGGGGCATCGACGACCATGCGCCCCTCCCGCTGGTGTGCGTCCGCACCGGGCCGGCAGGTCGCTCGACCTCGAGCCCATTGACGGCAGCGCGTCCCTCGTCCTGTTTCCGTCGGGCGCGCCAGGGCTCCATCGCGACCGCCCGGGATGCGGGCCGGCGCGCACGGATCACGGTCGCCCCGCTTCGACGACGACGTGTGCGAGGAGCATGACCCAACACGAGAGACGCACCTGGGACGCGGAGACGTACCGGCGCATCGCCGCGCCTCAGGCGCGGTGGGGATCGGCCATCCTGGCCGGGATCGAGCTGCGCGGCGACGAGACCGTCATCGACGCGGGGTGCGGCGCGGGAAACCTCACCCGCCTCATCGCCGAAGCCGTTCCCCGGGGGCGGGTCATCGCTCTGGACGTCTCCCCGGCGATGCTGGAGGTGGCACGGCGCGAGCTGGCGGACCTCGCGCCGCGTGTGGAGGTCCTCCAGGCGGACCTGGGCGCCCTGGATCTCGACCAGGAGGCCGATCTCGTCTTCAGCGGCGCAACCTTCCACTGGGTTCTCGATCAGGATGCCCTGTACGCGAACCTCTTCCGCGCCCTCGAGCCCGGGGGTAGGCTGCACGCCCAGTGTGGCGGCTCCGGGAACCTGGCGCGGATCTCGGCGAGCGCCGAGGCACTGGTCCGGGAGCGCTGGCCTGCGGCGGTCGAGGGATGGAGCTACCCGGCGTACTTCCCCGGTGTGGATGAGACCCGCACGCGCCTGGAGAAGGTGGGCTTCGAGGAGATCGACGTCGGTCTGAGCCAGGAGCCGACGACGTTCGACGGGGGAGAGGCGTTTCGGGAGTTCATCGAGACGGTGATTCTCACGCCGCTGCTGGCTCGCCTGCCTTCGGACGAGGCACGCAGGGAAGCCCTCGACACCCTCACCGCCGAAGCGGCCCGGGGTTCCGCCCCGTATACCCTCGACTACGTGCGCCTCAACGTGCGGGCGGCGCGCCCGGGATGAGAGGGGTTCGCGCGGGGATCACTTCGCACCCAGGCCAACCGCCCATGCCGGCGCCTGTGCCACCCACAGGAGCGTCGCGCCGGTCACCGCGATGAGCGGCCCGAGGGCCCGCTCCGCCACCGGGCTATCGATGACGCTGCGGACCCTCGGGACCGGTCCTGCGCGGCTCTGACGGCGGTGACTACCCGATCACGAGATACCGCCGCGTCTCACCCGACTTCTTCCCACGCCCCGGCACCTGATCCTCGGCCACCTTCGCGGTGATGGTCACCTGTCCCCTGCCATTCGCCGCCGCCGAGCACCCTTCCGGACGGCTTCCGGTCACCCAGATGGCGGCTCCGCCGGAGCCGAGCTGCCAGTCGTCCCTTCCGGCGGGCGCTCCACCGGCAGCGGACTGGTTCTTCGCGGACAGGCACGTTCCGGTCACCTGGACCCGCTGCCCCACCAGGGCATTGGAGCCGAGCAGCTGCGCGATGGTGGCAACCGCCACGGCGGTGGACGGGGCGCGAGCGGTCTGCTCCTTGCCGCTCTGCGCGGCGGGAGCGGGCTTGCCACCCCCCTGCCTGGCCTGATCGGGCTCGGTTCTGTTGTCAGGCTCCACGGCCTTGCTGCCCACCTCGGCACCCTTGTCAGCGGGCGGGACGATCCTCTTGCCGGGCGCGGCACCCTTGTTGCCGGGCGGTACGATCCTCTCGGCAGGCCCGGCGACCTTGGGGTCCGGCTCCACGGGCTTGCTGTCGGGCTCGACGATCTTCTCGCCGGGCGCGGCACTCTGGTTGCCGGGGACCACGGCCTTCTTCTCGGCCTTGGCGCCTTTCGGCTGCGGCTCCGCGGGCTTGCTGTCGGGCTCGACGATCTTCTTGCCGGGCGCGGCACCCTGGTTGCCGGGGACCACGGCCTTCTTGTCGGCTTTGGCGCCTTTGGGGTCCGGCTCCGCAGGCTTGCTGTCGGGCTCGATGATCTTCTTGCCGGGCGCGGCACTCTGGTTGCCGGGGACCACGGCCTTCTTGTCGGCTTTGGCGCCTTTGGGGTCCGGCCCCGCAGGCTTGCTGCCCGACTCGGCACCCTTGTTGCCGGGCGGTACGATCCTCTCGGCAGGTCCCGCAACCTTGGGATCCGGCTCCACGGGCTTGTTCCCAGCCTCCACGCTCTTCTTGCCGGCTTCGGCGCCTTGGTTTCCGTGGTCGGCGCCGTTGTTTCCGTGCTCGGCGTTGCTGTTTCCGGACTTGGCGTTGCTGTTTCCGTGCTCGGCGCCGTTCTTTCCGTGCTCGGCGCCGCTGTTTCCGGGCTTGGCGCCGCTGTTTCCGGGCTCGGCGCCGCGGTTTCCGTGCTCGGCGCCGTTGTTTCCGTGCTCCACGCCCTTGTTGCCCGGCTCGTCCCGCACGCCCTGATCGTGCTTCTTCTCCTGGCCGGGAGCCTCGGGGTGTGCGATCACGACGCGCTCGACGTCCGGCCTGCCCTCCCTGTCCGGAGGTCCGTGCTGGCCCTTGTCCGGCTTCCCTTCCTTCCGGGCCTGTCCGGGCGGCAGGCTATCGTGCTTTGCCAGGCCAGGCGGGGGCTCGGTCGGCCCGCCCTCGTGTGGCCGTGCGGCCCACGGCGGACGGTGGTCCGTCTTGCCCGTCGTGCCCGCCACCTCCACCACGGTATCGGTGGGGTGCCCTCTCCAGCCGTCCCGCCGGAGATGTGTGCTGTCCTGGGGGTCGGAGATCACCACGACCGTCGGGGGGTCCTTGCGCCGGGCCGAATCACGGGTGGAAGTCGGGGGCGGAGCCGTTCTGACCGGCACCGGTACGACGGTGACGCACCCTCCGACCGCAATGGCGACCGCGAGTACAGCGAGGGCCTTTTTCATCGTCTCGCATCCACTTTCTGGGTGACCGCGTTGTCCGGGGGGGGCGCGATGGCACCGCGTGCGCCTCTCCTTGGCTCGGCGCGTACGCTGACGTGTCATCTATTTCGAATATGGGAACGATGCGCGGCGAAATGCCATGCTCGCGTGCCCGGAGGGTCAGCAGCGCCACAGGTGACGTCTTGGGGCCAGCCCCGGAGCGATCCGCCAGGCGCCACTCCCTTGCGTAGTCGAAGTCGAGGGACCCAGTATTGTCTCGCCCCCCTTCCTGGCAGTCACCTCCTCCCGCCAGGCTGCCCGGCGTTTTCCATCTTCATGCCGCTCGCTGCGGCTTCCTGCCATGAAGACCCGCTTCCTCTCGTGCGCTACGCTGGCGCTCCCCGTTGTGACCCTGCTCGCCGCCTGCGCCACCGGCGGCACCTTCGCGGACATCGACGCGGAGCATGCCCACCTCGTGACCCTGGACACGACCTTGGCCACCGTCGGCCGGTTTCCGTCGGCCGACGTCATCGCCCCCGACGCCCAGCTCGTCACCTTCCCCTACTCGCTTCCGGCGGACACGACCACCTGGGTGCGTCGTGACACGTTGGTGGGACCCGACGGCATCTCGACCTGGCTCGAGCAGTGGCACGCTCGCCAGCTCCCGGCCGTCGACTTCGTTCTGATACCGACGGACGTACAGGGGTGCGACGGAGTGGCGGTGCAGGAGGGCGTCTACCCGGTCAAAGGGACGAACCGGGGGGCAGAGGCGGAGCATCAGCCGTATCGCGCCGTCTGGATCCAGACGAGCGACGGAACCTGGATGCTGCATCGGCTCTGGATGAAGCCGGACAGTCGAGCGCACCTGACCGGGCCGGTCACCGGGTGTCACACGTTGGGATCCACGTCGAGAGATATGCACCGAATGGTCGTGGAGGCGGAGGTTCTCTACGGCGGGAAGCAGGTGGCCAACCAGGTGGCCGACGCCATGAGCGCGGCCGGCTGGACGTACACCCTGCCTTTGATCGGTACCTTCCCGAGGACCGAGGGGGTGGGCATCGGCTTCGCTGCCAGCTTCCGGTATCGGCTGACCCCGGCATGGGGAATCCAGGGGCTCCTGATCCAGAACCCCATCGACCGTGCACGCGGGCGCCTCACGACGGCACCCCGGGAACCGCGGTTCCAGGAGACCGACCGGTGGTTCGGGCTCCTCGGGGCATTCAGCTTCGGCCCGGCCCGGATCGCGGCGGGTCCGGCCCTCGCCCTGGTCAACTTCGACTGGACCGAGAGGTTCAGCAGCATGTCGGGCATCGCGCCGGTGTCGGTGAGCCGGACGCGCTTCGGCGGCGTGGCTCAGCTCGCCGTGAACGCTCCGCTGGCCCTCCCTCTGCAGCCCGAGTTGGTGGCGCGATACACGGTCGCCGCCAAGGCCCAGGTGCCCGCATTCATGGGCCTGGGGCCACTGGACGTGTCGATGGGACGCTTCACGATCGGCCTGGGCTTCGCCTACTCCTTCTGATGCGCCTCATTCGACTCGTGGCACTCGCCGGCGCCGCGGCCGCCGCCGGCTGCAGCACGCTGCCGGCGCCGTTTGCGCCCGTCCGTCCACCGGCGTACTCGGCGTTGGAGCTGGAGCGGGACATCAGCCGGGAGGATGCAAGCCACCTGGACTTCGCCGAGAGCGCAACGCTGGCAACGCCGAAGCGGGATACGCTGCGAGGCCGGCGAGCGATCCAGGCATACATGACGACTTCGCCCGAATCGAGTCCGCCGGGATTCGAGTTCTTCACCGACCATGTCTACCGCTGTGACGCCCGTCGGGGGGTGGAGCTCGGCAAGTACCGATCCATGCTCTCGGGAGGAGGCGAGTGGTACGCCCTGTGGGTGCGATCAGAGGACGGCGACTGGAAGATCCAAAGGGCGGTGATGGTGAGGCCGGGCGATGCTCTGCCGCGCCCGGGACCGGAGTGCGTCAGCACCGGAGCGGAAGTGGCGGCCGAGGCGCGCTTCACGTTCAGCCTGGCAGGTCCCCCTTTCATGATCTCCACCGCACATCCGCACCGGGATCTCAAGACCGCAGGATCGTACCCGTTCCAGTCGACGGAAGTGAGACGGGCCGACGTGATCCTCGCGTCCACCTACCGCCTGAACCGCTGGCTCGTGGTAGGTGGCATGTGGGTCCTGCTGTCGAAGGTCCGAACCACCTATCATACGCCCTTCGGACCGATGGATTGGCTCGACTCGGGTGGCAACCTGTGGGCGATCACGGCCGGCTATCAGGGACGAAACATCACCCTCGATGCCGGACCCGCTCTGGTGCGAACGCACTGGCAATGGGGCAACTACAGCGAGTTCCCGGGGGCGTCTGCCGGCTACTCCCATCTCGGGGCGCTGGTCGAGGCGCGGGGCGTCATCCCGCTGCGCAGCGATGTCAACCTCGAGGTCCTGGTCCAGCGCCGCTTCCTGGGGAGTGACCCGATTCCCGGGACAGACCCGGTCCGATACGGCTCCCGGGACGGCTTCCTTCTCGGGTTCGGGTTGGCTTTCCGGCGGACGGAGCGGTAGGCGACCTCAGCCACCCACCCTCGTGGGCACGGATCGACTCACGCGGGTACCGTCCCCCAACTGGCCGCTCTGGTTCAAGCCCCAGCAATACTGCGCGCCGGCATCGGTGAAGCCGCAGGCGAGAGCCCCCCCGGCGAAGATCGACCGGAACTCGAGGTTGCCGGCTACGGGCGACGGTGTGGAGCGGTTCTCGTGGGTTCCGTCCCCCAGCTCGCCGTGCAGATTCTGTCCCCAACAGTACGCCGTCCCGTCGCTCAGGAGCGCACAGGTGCTCACAGCGCCCGCGGCGAGCTCGGTGGCAGGGCGAGGAAGGCCCTTGACCGGCTGTGGCCGCGCATGGTCCCGAGTCGACCCGTCGCCGAGCTGTCCGAAGGCGTTGTCTCCCCAACAGAGCACTTCGCCACGTCGGATCCCGCAGGTGTGTGCGTTCCCCGCCACCAGCGATTCGAATGTGCCCGGCACCCGCGTGGGCGTCAGCCGGTCCAGCTGCGTTCCGTCTCCGAGCTGCCCATGGTCGTTGAGCCCCCAACAGTAGGCGTCGCCCCGGTCGCTCAGACCGCACGTGTAGTTCCAACCGGCGACGAGCGCGTCGAAGTCCCGACCACCCGACACCGGTTGGGGGGTCAGATGATCCTCCCGGGAGCCGTCGCCCAGCTGACCGTTGATGTTCTTACCCCAGCACAGGGCCCGGCCCCCCGCGGCCAGCCCGCACGTGTGTGACACCCCGGCCGCGAGCATGTCGAAGCGCACGGACGTGGCCACTACGACGGGGTCGGGTCGGTCCGTGCGCGAGCCGTCGCCGATCTGACCGCTCTCGTTGGCTCCCCAGCAGAGCGCCTCCCCGGCGGCCGTGAGCGCACACGCGTGGGAAACGCCTGCGGCCAGCGCCACGAATGCGGTGGAGCGGCGGTTCTGACTCTGTCCCTGGTCGTCCGCTCCCCTGCACGACAGGTTGCGGCCCCCGAGGGCGCACACGAAGCTCCCGCCCACGGCGAAGGTCCGGCGTGCCACCCTTACGGCCTCGGAGGCGGCCGGCTCGGTGGGAGCGCCCTCCTCGGCGGGCTTGGCGGTGGAGTCGCTCTCCACCGCCGTAGCCGTGAACGTCAGGAAGGTATCCGTGAGCTGGGGGATCAACGCGGCAACGTGCTGTACTCCGGGGTCGTCCCCGAGACGCCAGAGCGCGGACGCGGATCCCGCGGAGTCGGTTCGAACCCGGGAAGGCGCCACCATCCCCCCTCCTCCCACGGTCTGGAAGCGTACCTCGACGTTGGGAACCGGGACGCCCGCCCGATCCGTGACTCGGACCATGAGGTGCTCGGGAAGAAGCGCTCCCACGGATGCCTTCTGCTGATCGCCCCCGGCGATGTCGACCCGACTCGGCGCCCCGGATCGGGCCGCGACCGAGAATCTCGCCCCCGGAAGGTCGGTGCCCTCCAGCTCGGCCGTGACCACGAGGCGACCCGGGAGAGGTGGAAGCGCCAACGCGGTCTGCGCCAACCCCTGCCCGTCGGTGACCAGCGAATCCGTGCCCAGGGTGCCGGACCCCTGCGTCACGCGGAAGCGCACCACCTTGCCCACCAGCGG
>JAJDNC010000012.1 GCA_022340865.1 Gemmatimonadota bacterium | reverse complement strand
AAGCCGCCCCCGCTGCGGTTGGGGTTCGACTGCGCCGCGGCCGCGCGGGCGTCGCGGCCCACCACCAGCATGTCCTTCCCGAGCTCGTGCGTGGGGATCTCGAAGTAGAGCTTGTCGCCCACCTCATGGGTGATGAAGAGCCCGCGGCTCGTCTTCGCGTCCGCAGGGATCACCTCGTGGTACGGACGGGGTCCCCGGGCCTGGGGGGTCGCCTGACCGCCGGAGCGGCCGCCCATGCGGCCGCCGGCCCGGCCGGGCGTGGTCTGGCTCGGTGCGCCGCCCCGGGCCGGGGCCGACGCAGTGGGAGTGGGCGCGGGAGCGGGAGCGGGCGGTGCCCCGGGGGACGGTGACGAGCCGCCGCACCCGAAGAGCAGCGCCGTCGCGAGCGAGCAAACGATGCGGTGTGACATGGGACGATCGCTTTCACCGGATGGATTCAACCGACCTTCTTCGAGTAGCGCACCGCGATGACGAGGGCCGCGACCAACGGCCCCGCCCACGCGGTTCGCTTTCCGCCACACTTCCGGAGAGGACAGGGTGCGCCTTGTGCGCACTCCGTAGATCCGGTTCGGCGGAACCCATGCCGAGCACGAGGGGCACGGAGATGACGGCGAACACCACCGCCGGAATGAAGAAGGGCTGGCTCTTCATGGCGGGCATCAAGATGGGCGCCCAGGGTGATCCGCGCGAGGCCGGGCGCGGCACCGGGAGGACGACCGCATGTCTCGCGGCTTTGTCCGTACCGTGCCGCGCGAGTGGGGAGCGTTCTTCAGTCCGTCTGCAGCCAGCCGAACCACACCGGGTGCTGCTTCCGGTACCACGCCAGCACCTCCCGGATGAACACCTTCTTGTCCGCCGGCATCACGGTGTCGTCGATCCACTCCAGGTGCACCACCATGCGCTCCTGCGGCAGGTACTCGATGGCCTCCGCGCACAGGGTCTGCAGCTCGTTGCGGATACGCCCGGAGTCGGAGATGCGCACCGGGCGCGTGGTGTAGTCCTGGCCCGCGTAGAACCGGTCGAGGAGGGGGGAGAACGACATCCGCATCTCGTCCGCCGGCTGCGTGGCCCTCAGCGTCAGCGTGACGTCGCGCATGCGCCGGCGCGTGGACACGCGGGTGGTGACGCGGTAGACGCCCTCCCGGATCTCCTCCACCCCCGGCAGCCCCGTATAGGGGTCGGGGAGCATGTAGGAGGCGAGGCTGAGGACCGACCACCCCTTGTTGGGGAAGAAGTCGTCGACGCACAGGGTGCGCGGTTGGATGGGGATGCCGGCGCCGCGTGCCTCCCTGAGGTTGCTCCTGTAGGACTCCACCGCCTCGCGGTCGGCGTCTCCCAGGACGGCCGCCAGCTCCGACGCGAAGTCGTCACGGTCAGGATCGAGGTGCATGACCCTCGGCTCGCGCCGGTAGTCGCCCTCGAAGTGCGACGAGAAGAGGCACAGGGACGTGCGCGTGCCCAGCACCGGGTCGAGGCTCGCCGCCTGGATGGCCTCCGCGGAGGCCGCGTAGCCGTCGCACACGAAGACGTGCTCCCTGCCGTCCTCGCCGGTGAAGGGCCCCACGCGGAAGCACGGCGCGTACGTTCCCGACTCCGTGAACGCCCCCAGCCCGGTCCCCGGTACCGTCCATCCGTCCTGCACGAGCCGCACCCCCAGCGCCTTCCACTCCTCCCAGAGAGAGCCGATGCGCGGCGCTCGCGAGGATCCGCCCAACGTCCACACGTGCACGCGGTCGGGCCGCACGTCGGGGAACGTGCGCAGGATCGCCTCCAGCACCAGTGAGCGCGGAGTGAGGAAGTCGACGAGGACCGATCGCTCCGCGGCCTGCTCCACCACGGCTCGCGGCAGCACCAGGGTGCCCATGTAGCCCTCGTAGGGGCGCGCGATCTCCAGGGGCTGATCGAAGACATGGAGCACCGTCATCGGTCCGGTCGGGCTCCCCTTGGCGAAGCGGGACGTGTTCTCCAGGGTGTCCACCGCCGCGCCCCAGAGGGTGATGCCCTCCTTCCGCACCTCCTGCCAGAAGTCCTCCCACCGGTACCCGTCCGTGTTGACCAACCGATGGACGCAGCGGTCGACGAACCGGGCGACCTGGGGGCGGGCGTAGACGCGGCCGAAGCCCAGCTGCGGGTTCGCCCCCATCTCCGGGGTCTCGCCGGCCTTCGGCATGAGGCCCTCGCCGAGTCCCACCATGACCGCGTGGTTCTCGGGGAGGTTGCGGGTCAGATTCCAGAGGGCCTCGGAGAGCACGTAGGCCGAAGCGGCGTCCGCGTCCTTCTTCACCCGGTTCCACTGGACCTTGTCCTGTGCGCTCCCCTCGCCGTACCGGCCGAAGAGGCGTGTGCCCAGGGCCGTCAACGCCGCCGCCGTGACGAAGGCCGTCTCCAGCCCCTCCCCCACGAAGGACCCGTCCGCGGCCGTCCCCTCCGTCCACACCTCCTCGACGTCGTCCAGCCAGACGTGGAAGCGTCCGAGGATGCTGCGGGCGTCGAGTGCCCACTGGGCGATTCGGTTGCGGCGTTCCATGGCCTCGGCGTCTTGGGACCGTCTATGGAGGAAAGCCGGCGTCCCGGTGGGCTCGGGACGGAGGAAGGGACGCTTGGACTGCGTGACGCGGCCGGGCGAGCGCCTCCGGCACTGTACGCAGTATACCGAGGCGGAAGTCCCGGAACAAAGAGGAACGGAGGCGTGCGCCGCGGCCGGGGCGTCCGGCCCGGAGGGACCGGACGCCCCCCACCCCTCAGATGAAGATGATCTGGGCGCCCTCCGACTTGGCGAAGAAGTCCATGGCGGTGATGACGTCCCGCACCTGGGGCACCAGATCGTCCCTGGTGAAGCCCATCATCTCCATGGCCATGTGACAGGCGTACATCTCCGCGCCGGCGTCGTCGAGGGTCTCCAGGAGCTCCCGGACGGTGGGCACGTCGATGCCGTCGATCTTCTTGCGCATCATCCCGGCGGCCATGGCGCCCATCCCGGGCAGGCCCGCCACCATCGTGGGCATGTGCATCGCGGGATTCCCGACGATGCCCGGCTGGAGCCGGTCCACGGTCTTCTCCCGGACGATGTCCAGGCCCCAGAAGGTGAAGAAGATCACCGCGTCGATGCCCATCATGCGCGCTGCGTTCGCCAGGATGAGCCCGGGATACGCCATGTCCAGGCTCCCCTTGGAGCAGATGATGGCGACCTTGCGGGCCGCGGGCGCTTCCAGCTGTGGGTCACCCTGCGGAGCGGCCCAGGGGGTCGCTGTGGGAGCTTCCATAGTCGTTGTCATGGTGGTCTCCTTCTATCAGACGCAGCTCTTGGGCTTTCCGAGTCCGGCGATGCGCGCGGCGAGAATCCCGGGGCCGCCGGGGAAGAGTCGGTACAGGTCACGTGCGGGGACGCCGAGCTGGGAGGTGATGCGCCGCATCCCGGGGGCGGCGCCGCTTTCGCCGGCGTCTTCCCGGCAGAACTCGACGACCTTCCAGTGCTCGTCGGTGAGGGCACCGATGCCCGCCTCCTGGGCGAGGGCCTCGGCCACGGCCCGCGTCCATGCGTTCCGGTCCACGAGGAAGCCCTCGCCGTCCACGGCGACCTGCTCGCCGCCGAGGGAACGGGTCTCCGCGGCGGGCGCGGAGGAGG
>JAJDNC010000007.1 GCA_022340865.1 Gemmatimonadota bacterium | reverse complement strand
GGTCGATGGGGAGAAGCGTGAGGGCTTGCGCTCCGGCCGATCGGTGGGGCAGCGCACCGCGCAGGCGCGGAGCAGGACGCGAACGCCAATGTAGCGCGGCCGGGGACGACCAGCACTCCCGACGGCAGGCAGGGAGGAACGGCCCGAGGGGCGACGCTCTACCCCAGCCCCCAGACCAGCACCCCCAGCGTCAGCGCGTCGGCCGCCACGAAGGTCCAGCCCACCCGTTTCAGGTGCCGGGGATTGGCGGGAAGGGCGGAGAGCAGCAGAACCGCCGCCGCCTTTGGCAGGACCGACGCGGCGACGGCTCCCAGGGGATGATGCCGCAGCACCACGCCGCCGACACCCAGCACGACGCCTATGCCGGCGAGGAGCGGCGCGACCACCACGGCCCATCGCCCCGGCCCCCGACCCTTGAAGCGGCGCTTGAGAGCGTGCACGCAGAGTGTCGCCAGCGTGAAGCACACGACCCACGCCGCCGCCGGGAGGTACGTCACCCGGGCATCGGCACCCCCCGCGGCGGCCAGGACGGGATGGACCGAGGAGAACGTGGCCGCCACCAGGAGCTCTCCGGCGAGGGACTTGGTCTTGCGGGCCAGCAGGAGCGCGCCCACCACCACGGCCAGGAACCCCGACGGCAGCGCGGCGCGCCAGGCAGCGGCCGGAGCCGTCACGGCGAAGGTGCCCGAGGCCGCGACGGCGACCGCCGAGAGGCTGAGAAGCCTGCTTCGGGCCTGCGTCGCCTGAGCCGAGCGGATCCGCTCCCCCCGGGCTCCCCGCACGACGAGGATGGACTCGTGCGCCAGGAATCCGGTTACCGCGAGACCCGCGAAGGCGATGCCGGCCCAGGAGAGGCCGCCCATCGCCAGACCGGAGACGACGGGGAAGAGGAGCATGGCGTAGGCGCCGTGCTCCCGGGGTCGGAGGCGAGGCTCGTGGGGCATGGGCAGCGTGAAGGAAGGTGCGTCGATCGTCCGGTTCGAACGCCTCGCCCGATGATGATCGATCGACGCGGAAAGTCAAAGCGATCCGCTGCCCGGACGCCTGCGGCCCGCGGGCGTGCCGCACTGGAGCCGGTAGGGGTCGACGAGCGCCGAGGGAAGGAGCGGGCGGGGGCGCATAGGCTATCCGCCAGGTGCTGCGTCTCCGACCAACCGCCAGAAGCGATCGTCGTTCCTGAGCGAGGCCAGGTCCGGATCCTGAGCGATCCACTCCCGGTTGGTGAAGCCCAGGTCGAGGCACTCCTCCAGGGTCTTCATCGCTCTCTCCCTCTCGCCCTCGAGGGCGTACAGGCAGGCGACGTTGTAGCGCACTCCCGCGTCCTCGGGATCGATCTCGAGCGCCCGCTCCGCCCAGCGCATGCCCTCCCTCTGGTCGCCGGTCCGGCAGCTCGCCACCGCGCACATCGTCGCGGCCCGGGGGTCGTCGGGATACAGCTCGATATGCCGACGGACCACTTCGAGGGCGCGACGATACGCGTCGGCCGCGGCTGCGGTGTCGCCCATGGCCTCGTAGGCCTGTGCCGCGAAGAAGCGCGCCTGGTAGTCCTCCCGGACACTGGCCGCTTCCTCGAACCAGCGCGCCGCATCCCGGTGCCGGCCACGCTGGAAGCACTGGCGTCCGTGGTAGTATCGGGCGTCGAACTGTCCGGGATCGAGACGGATGGCTGCCTCGAATTCCTTGGCAGCCTCGTCGTAGCGCCGCTGCTGGGACAGGGCGAACCCACGGGACGCGTGCGCCTCCGGGAGGTCGGGGCCGAGCTCCACTGCCTGCCGGCTGGCCTCTTCCCCCTGGGCCACCGCCGCTTCCGCCGAGGGGTAGTAGACGTGCAGGAGCGAGGAGCAGTCGGCGATGCCCGCGTAGGCCAGCGCGAAATCGGGATCCACCGCGATGGCTTGCGTGAACATGGCGCGGGCGTACTGAAGGCTCTGCCTCCGCGTCTGGTGCAGGTAGTGCCGACCCCTCAGGTAGTACTCGTAGGCGCGCACGCTCCGCGTTGGGATGCGCCCTAGGGCTTGGCGCTCGGTGTCGGTAAGGATCAGCGCGAGCGCCGCCACGACGCTCCGGGCGATCTCGTCCTGGATGGCGAAGACGTCCTCGGCTTCGCGGTCGAACCGCTCGGACCACAGGTGATATCCATCCGCTGCGTTCACCAGCTGGGCGGTGATGCGAAGGTGGCCTCCTGATCTGCGAACGCTCCCCTGCAGCACCGTCGCCACACCCAGCTCACGACCGACGGTGCGCACGTCCACGTTCCGTCCCCTGAACGCGAACGCCGATGTACGGGCGGCCACCTGCAGGGCGTTGACCTTGGCCAGGGTGGTGGTGATCTCCTCAGCGAGGCCGTCCCCGAGATACTCTTCCTCGGGGTCGGCGCTCATGTTCGCGAAAGGGAGCACTGCGATGGACGCCACGTTCGGTCGCTCCCCCTCGCTTCCGGAAGCGTCTTCGCGCGTGGCCGCGGGCGCCGGTCGATCTACCCGTGTCTCCGGCGGGCGGACGGCGGGCGTCGCATGCGAGCTTCCCTCCCGTGAACGGATCTCTCTCACGAGAGCCCGGGTCTCGGGCGCCGGCTCCAGATCGAGATCTTCGCGGAGGCGTCTGACGAAGGCTTCGTATTCGCGGACGGCGCCCGCCCGGTCTCCTACACGATCCAGGAGGCCGACCACCTGGCGCAGCACGGCCTCATCCTGCGGGACGAGACGCAGGGTTCTGCGAGCCCAGTGCGCGGCCACGGCGAGGTCCTCGGCCGCTTCCGCATCCTGGGCGAGACTCCACGCCGCCTTTTGCGCCGCCCGTTGAAGATCGTCGCGCCGCCCCTCGAGCCAACGCTCGAACATCGGGGCGCCGGAAAGGTGGAAGCCTTCCAGGAGGTCGCCCCGGTAGACGTCGAGGGCCTCCTCCCGGGCGTTGCGGGCGAGGGCGTCCTCGAAGGTCGTCACGTCCGACCGGACGCGGTCCGTGGCCAGACCCACCTCTTCGTCTCCCCGGGTGAGCAGGACGTCGCCACCCAGGAATCGGCGGATGTGGTAGAGGGACTGGCGGAGGGCCCCCCGGGCGTGCTCCTGGTCCAGCTCGCTCCAGAAGAGGCCTACCAGCGCGTCGCGGCGATGGAGTCCCGGCGGCGTCGCGGCCGTCAGATACGACAACAACGCGAGCAGCTTGGGCCGGGCGAGCACCGCTCCGGCGTCGAGATCGGGAGGTCCCGCGATATCGGCCCGGCCGAGCAACCGAAGTCGGATTGCAGGCACTGGTGCCACCCGCGCGGTTCGAGCCGTCACGTAGCAGGTGACGGCCAGGAGGCGGTCAGACTACGTCCGTCGATTATGCTGTGTCAAAGCTAGGTACCCCGGATCGGCGCGGCAAACCGCCAAGGCGAAGAAGCAAGGCGGGACAACGGTGGATGCCTCGGGTCCGGTACGCAGCCGGAGCTCCGGTGGGGGCGGTCGATGAAGAGGGGAGGGGTTGTGGTTCTTTCGAGAATCCGTGCGGGGGACCGCGAAGCGTTCGAGACCTTCGTCAACGAGACCTGGGACGATCTCGTCGAATACCTGACCTGGGTCCTCGCGTCCCGGGAAGCGGCGGAAGACACGTGCCAGGACGCCTTCGTCCGGCTCTGGGAGCGACGGGAGCGGTGGCACGACGGGTCCGCGCGCTCTCTCCTGTTCCGCATCGCCCGCAACCTCGCGTTCGACGCAAGGCGACGGGAGCAGGTGCGCAGGGAATGGGCGGCACGGGAAGGTGCGACGCCCCCCATCTGGAGCGGCTCCGACGAGGAGGCGGAGATCTCGGAGCTCGAGTGCCGGTTCCGGGAGGCGCTGGCGGCCCTCACCCCGGCACGCCGGGCGGCTTTGGAGTCCGTGCGTCTCCGGGGACTCACCCACGAAGAGGCCGCGGCCGCCCTCGGGGTCTCCCAACAGACCATCGCCAACCGCATGACCCTGGCACTGGCCGACCTGCGCGTGCTTCTCGCGGACGTGCTTCCCGACTCTACGCCGACACGCCGGCATGCGACCATCTCATGCAACGTACACGCGCCCGCGGCGGTCATGGAGCTCTCCGCCGGCACGGCCTGACGTCTGTCGGCTGCGGGTGGATCGGATGCTTGCGAAGGGAGGTTCTCTCTCTCCGGCCGCGGCGCTTCCGGGAAAGCGGCGCCCCCTCGCGGAGTCGGTTCCGCTTCGGGTGTAGAGCACCAGGACGGCTCCCACACACCGGAGGCCACATGTCCACGCGGCGCCGCGCCGGGATCCTCCACGTGCTGGCCTGGCTGCTCGTCACGTCTGCGTGTGGATCCGGGCCCACCGGATCCGGCTCCAGGTTCCCGGCCGCCGCCGAGAACGCCATCGACGCGGAGCTGCTCGAGCATGCCCACCCTCAGGTGCGGGGGACTTCGGGCCTCGACTTCGCCCGCCAGCATCTCTTCGGGCCTCTTGGGATCGATGACGTGGAGTGGTGGACGGACGAGTGCGGCTATTACACCGGCGGCATGGGCCTGTACATACGGCCCCGTGACATGGTGAAGCTCGGCTCGCTCTTCCTCCATGGAGGGATCTGGCAGGGTCTCTCGTGGAACGGAGCCGGCGTCCAGTGGAGCAACGTCATCGAGGTGATCGTCGATGGCGTTCTCCCGTCCGTGCGTGACTGACGGCCCTCCGCCGGTCGGCCTCCTCGATGATGGATCGTGCGCGCCCGGAGACGGCGGAGGTGCCGCGTGTCTCCGGCGTCGTCGCCGTCCACACGCGCAGGGTCTCCTGGAAGTACTCCTCGTTCTCCGGAGACCCGCGGCGCCAGCGGTCCGCCGCCTCCACCTCATCAGGCGATGCGATCCCGGCGAGGATCCGGATGAGGATCTGGTCGTTCACGGGGCCTGCCTCGGCGAGCCCGGATCGGTGAGGCGGGTCGTCCTCAAGGTATCTTCGTCGGACGCCAGGGCCGCCCGCAGCGACGCCAGGGCCAGGTTCATCTCGTCGGTCACGGTCTCGAGGGGAATCTCCAGGACCCGGGTCACCTCCTCGTAGGAGAGACCGCACCGGCGCACGAGTCGGAACACCTCCTGTCGCCGGGCGGGAAGCGCCGACACGGCGGCGGCCGCACGATCCGCCAGCGTCCCGCCCGCCGTGCGGTTCGACCTCCCGCTGCCCGGGGGCACGCCCTGTCCCACCGGTCCACCGGGTCCGAGAGGCGCATCTGAACGCGCACGCACCAGTAGTTCCTTTCTTGAGAAACGCCCTTCCGGGCGCGGGTCCACGCGCCACGGCGCACGCGGACGCTCTTCTACAAGGACGCACGACGGTGCCGGAACTACCGGGTGTCCCACGCGCTCCCGGAGGCGAGCTCCACCCGGCGGCGCCTAACCGGTCCCACGCCGCCCCGGTAGTCGTGAGGCCGGTCGAGCGTTGTTTGCACAGAGGCCGCAGGCACCGGTGTGGGCGGGGTGCCGGCGGCGACGGCGCGCTCCCGGATGGGCGTGACAAGTGGGGTGGGCGACAGAGAGACGGAGGGGGGGCGCACGCATGAGCGACTTCCGGCAGGATGTCCGGCATGCCACCCACCGTGGAGTGCCCGGAGCGGGTCCACGCCGGCCTACAGGTCAGCTTCTGCTCGGCGGCGACCCCGTTGCGGTGCTCTGGGCGGGCGCAATCAACTGGTGGTCGAAGTCCTGCGCTGCCCGTAGCCTCCGAACCTCTTCGGAGAGCACCTCGACCTGCTCGGTGAGGTCGTGCACCCGTGCCTCGAGCTCGGCGGTCGTAGCGGAAGCGCTCTCCCCTCTCCGAAGCTGCGCGAGCACCTCGACGACAGACTTGGTGGCGTATTTGGAGGTGAATACGACGGTGAGCCCCGTGATGGGCACGAGGACGATGAGGATTCCGAAGATGGGAACGAGGAATTCCAGGCCCATGATGTCTCTCGAGTTGAGGTCTGCCGCTCCCTACGTGTGCCGCGAAGGGAGGGATTCAGCTTCGGGATGAGCTGGCTGCCCGGCCTGCCGTAGAGAGCGTAAGCGCAGGCTGCGATCGGGCGTATGATGTAGGTACAGGGAACGGCTGGAGACGTGAGGATGTGGGGTGACGGGAGGACGCCAATGTACATGTATCCCTGTCTGCGAGCTGCGCTCGCAGGTCCGAGGAACGGACCTGCTCGTCCGATGCGCTGCTTCGCGAGAGCATTCCGGGGAAGCCGGACCCCGCTCGTTCCCGACCACCGCCTCGACCCAACTGCCGGTTCCCGTCTCGTCGGCTGTCGTGTGCGCGTAGCATGCTGCACGTCGGCATCAGTCACCGGCCCGCGCGGTGAGCACTCCGACGGGTCGGTGTGTGTTATCCGCACCTGTCCGCGAGCATCCGCTCCCTGCCCCCTTGCTTTTCCCCTGCCCCGGCGGCGCGGCTCTCGATCCGACGAGCCGAATCGAGCCGTCGTCCACCTTCGAGCACCTGGAGGTGCATCCATGAGATCGAACCGAATCGCCCGTCGCTTCGGCCTTCTCGCGACAGCGGCGCTGCTCTGGGCGGCACCGGAGGCGGGGACGGCCCAGGCGACGGGTACAGTCACGGGGACGGTCACGGACGTCGCGTCCGGACGTCCTCTCGCGCAGGCACAGGTTCACATTCCCGCGCTCCGCAGGGGCGCGCAGGCCAACGGTGAGGGGCGTTACCTGCTCCTCAACGTCCCCGCCGGCGACTACGAGCTTCGTGTCGAGCTGATCGGCTATGCCTCGGGATCGGCACGGATCACGGTTCCACCCGGCGGCACGGTGACCCAGTCGTTCCAACTCTCCACCAGCGCCATCGCGCTGGACGAGCTCGTAGTGACGGCCACGGGGCAGCAGCGCACCCGCGAGGTGGCCAACGCCGTGGGCACCCTGGACGTCCGCAGGCAGCTCGAGCAGGCGCCCGAAGCCTCTCTCATGACCCTGCTGCAGTCGAAGGTCCCCGGCGTGACCATCCGCCAGAGCTCGGGCTCGGTGGCGGCCGCGTCCTCCATCAAGATCCGGGGCAACACCAGCCTGGGGCTGGACAACACGCCGCTCATCTACGTCGACGGCGCGAGGGTCGACAACAGCAACTCCATCGATGCCGGCGCCGGCGGGCAGGACTTCACCCGCCTCAACGACCTGGACCCGGACAACATCGCCTCCATCGAGGTGGTGAAGGGCCCGGCGGCAGCCACCCTCTACGGCACCGAAGCGTCGGCGGGGGTGATCCGGATTACCACCAAGCGCGGCCTGGCCGGCCGCGCGGTCTGGAGCTACCGGACCGAGCAGGGTGTCACGTGGGATCCCACCAAGTGGTGGTCCATGTCGTGGAACCCGGCGAAGGGCGTCGGGCTCGCGCTCCTCACCGGCGCGGAGCCGGTGAAGGATACGACCTACACGTTCAGCCTTCTGGAGGGCGACCAGTTCTTTCCCAGCCCCTTCAGGACGGGGTACCAGCAGAGCTACGGCATGTCGGTGCGAGGCGGGAGCGACAACGTGACGTACTACGTGTCCGGTGATTACCTGAACCAGGACGGGGTCACACGGAGCGACGGCGTCCGCCGGTACAATGCCAGGGCGAACTTCGATGCGGTCATCTCCGACAAGCTGCAGGTCAGCGTGTCGAACGGGTTCGTCAGCATCAGCTCACGGCTCCCCACCAACGACAACAGCCTCTTCAGCCTGGTGGGCAACGCCCTCGGGACGTCGTGGCAGGGCCGTCTCCTCCGTGCTGACCCGACCTCGGGAGGCACGCCCATGGAGACGTGCTACCTGGCCTACGAGTATGCGAGAGCCACGGGGGCCGATCTGGCCACGGTGACCGCCGACTTCTGCGACTCGCCGTACTTCGTCACGGTGGAGAACTCGAACGACAAGATCCTGAACCTCGTCAACACCGACAACACGGCGCGCTACACCGGAAGCCTCACTGCGACGTGGAACCCGTTTCCCTGGATGACCAACCGGGCCACGGTGGGGATGGACCAGTACACCAGTCGCTTCCGAAACATCTTTCCCGTGGATCCGGACCGGCCCTTCGGCAGCGTTTCCGACGGGGAGATCGACCGCACAGACCGCACGTCCAGCAGCCTCACGCTGGAGGGCTCGTCCGCGGTGCGGTTCCAGCTCCGGCCGGCGCTCACTTCCGTGACCACGGTGGGGTTCCAGTTCAACCGTGACCAGGTCGACATCACGTCCGCCACCGGCCGTCGCTTTCCCGCGGGATCTCCGTCGGTGGGCAACTCGGTGGAGAACGAAGCCGGCGATGCCTTCGTGAAGGTCAAGACCCTGGGGCTCTTCGTGCAGGAGCAGGTCGAGTGGGGTGACGAGTTGTTCGTGACGCCGGCGGTACGCTTCGACGACAACAGCGCCTTCGGCGCCAACCTGGGACTCGAGACGTATCCGCGCGTCGGTGTCTCCTGGGTGGCGAGCAACCGGTCGTGGTTCCCGGGGCTATTCGACCAGTTCCGCCTCCGCGGCGCATGGGGGCAATCGGGCAAGCAGCCCGGGCCCAACGACGCCCTGGCGCTCCTGAACGTGCAGCCGGTGGCGTTCCGCAACACGGACATCCTGGGCTTCACGGCCAACCGGCCGGGGAACCCGGACCTGAAACCGGAGACGGGCACCGAGATCGAAGTGGGCTTCGACGCATCGCTCCTGTCGGGGCGGCTGTCGGCGGAGTTCACGTACTTCGACAAGAAGACCCGGAATGCGGTGGTGGCCCGGCCGGACGCGCTCTCCCTGGGCTTCCCCGGCGACCGCTTCGTGAACGTGGGTGAGATCACCAACAAGGGCGTGGAGGTGGCCCTCCAGGGCGATGCCATCCGGACCGACGCGCTCACGTGGACGCTGCGGGGATCGCTGGCGACGCTGGACAACAAGGTGACAGACCTTCCGGAGCCCATCGTCTTCGGATCACAGCGGCACCAGCAGGGACTTCCCTTCGGCGCCTACTACGACCGACCGGTCACCATCGGGACGGAGGGTCAGCCTGTGGTGGCCGAAGACCGCGTCTTCCTCGGGCAGCCCACGCCGACCCGGGAGGGGTCCTTCTCCAGCAGCGTGACCCTCTTCGAGCGTGTCACGGTCTTCGCCCTCCTCGACTATCAGGGCGGACACCAGCTTCTCAACGGGCTCGAGGCCTTCAACTGCGGCCTCTTCGGGGGAGGAGACCAGTTCGGGTCATGCCCGGCCATCTTCGAGGTCGACGCGAACGGCAACCTCACCGACCAGGCGAAGATCAAGGATGCGGCCGCCGCCGCGGGCACCGACGCACCGTTCATCTACGACGCGGACTTCATCAAGCTGCGCAACGTGTCGGTGCGCTTCGACCTGCCGGCGAGCTGGGTGGGCCGCTTCGGCGTGTCCGCCGCGAGCCTGACCGTGGCGGGCGAGAACCTGTTCACCTGGACCAAATACCCGGGGACGGATCCGGAGGCGAATTTCGCCGGCTCCGCACAGGTGGTGCGCCAGCAGCTCTGGACGCTGCCGCAGAGCTCCAGGTTCGTCACGCGGTTCACGTTCACGTTCTGACGGCGACGACGGAGGAATCCATGTACAAGAGAAGAAACGTTCGCGCCGGAGGGGTGTGGATCTGGATCGCCGTGCTCCTGCTGGCCGCGACGGGATGCAGCATCGACGAGCTGCTCAAGGTGAATGACCCTGACATCGTCACGCCGGAGCAGGCTGCGGGTCCGGCGGCGGTGCCCGCCACGGTGGCGGGCATGGTCGGTGATTTCCAGAACTCCTTCGACAACTATGCCATCTACGCGGCGCTCTTCACCGACGAGATGATCCTCGCCGGCACGTTTCCCACCCGCATCGACGTGGACGAGCGGAACGTGCAGCTCGACCCCAACAACGGGACCCTGGAGGCCGACATGTTCGGGCCCTTCCAGGTGGCACGTGAGTCGGCGGACAGAAACCTGGCGTCGTGGACGGGAGCTCTCGACGATCCCGCCTACGCGTCCGTGAAGGACGACCTCGAGGAGGGGTTCGCCCTGGCGAACCTCTACGGGGGATACGTCCGGGCCATGATGGCGGAGGCATACTGCTCCGTCGTCCTGGAGCCCAAGGGCCAGCCGGTGACTCCGGAGGCCGCCATGGAGGAAGCCCTCTCGCGGCTGCAACAGACCCAGAACGTGGCCACGCAGTATGGCCTCACGGACATCGCCACGGCGGCCCGGGTGGGCCAGGCCCGCGCGCTCATGTACCTGGGGCGCTACAGCGAAGCCGCGGCGGCGGCTGCGTCGGTACCGGAGGACTTCGTGTTCGTGGCGGAATACTCCGACAACCAGAGCTCGCAGTACAACCTGGTCCACGCCTACACCTGGGGGGTCAACCCCTTCGTGCTTCGTTGGACCGTGGGGGATGGAACCGCCGGCAATCGCCACAACGAGCTATGGCCGTACTTCTACGAGTGGATCGACCAGGGTCTCCTCGTCGATGATCCGCCGGGATACGAAGCCGTGGAGATCGGCATCGGTGTGGCGCTTCAGCTCGCCTACGACGCCCCGGGGATGTCCATCCCCGTGGCCACCGGTTGGGAAGCGCAGATGGACATTGCGGAGGCGGAGCTGAGGAACGGGCAGGTGGCGCAGGCCGAATCCCGGGTGAACGGCCTGCTCGCCAACCCGGCGTTGAACCCCCTGAAGGCCGTGAACCCCGACCTGCCCCTGGCCGCGTTCACCCCGGTGAGCTTCACCGGGACGCTGGCCACCGACCTGCCGCAGATGGCCCGGGCGCGGGCTTCGGGGCTGTGGCTGAACACGGATCGACAGGCGACGCTTCGCCGGTACTATCAGAACGACGGGATCGACCTGTATCCCACCGGGACCCAGGGAAGCGACGTAAGCTTCCCCATCCCGCAACAGGAGATCGACAACAATCCGCACGTGTCGGGTGGGTGCGGCTGAGTCGACCGCGACTCGGCCGTGGACTCGAAGGGCGGTCCTCCACGGAGGGCCGCCCTTCCGTGCGCCCGGCACTCCGATCGAGGATCCACGGGATGGCGAGTCGCGGCATCTCGGAGTGATTCCAACCCAGGGTGTCGGGGCCGGAAACGGGCAGACGAGGCCTATGGGCCGCCGGTCACGTAGTAGGCGAGGTAGGCCTGGAGCGTGCGTGGACCGGTGATGCTGTGGCCCACCGAGAAGAGGAGCTGGTCGTGATCGCTGAGGTCCAGGACGAGCCCGATGTTGGACACGAGGCTGGCGGGCGTGGCCCGGTGTGTCGTCGTGTCGTACAGCTCGCCGCCCACCGTGGCCCGCGCCGAAACGCGGCGCTGGACGAGCCAGCCGAAGTTCCAGTCGTTGCCGTTCACCTTGTCGAAGTCCACCAGGTATCCGCCGCCTGCGTCGGTGCTCCACGCACCGAAGCTCTTCTGGAGCCAGATCGGCAGCAGAACGTGCACCGAGGGAGTGGCGAGGCCGTCGGCGGAGCTCCCGGCGGGCCATTCCGTCTGCACGAACGTGCCGATCATCGGCCGCCGCCGACCTTCCTTCACGAAGCGGACCTTGGCGCCGACTTCCACGTCGCCCAGCCCGTACGCCGTGTGCCCGACCGCCGGGCGGGCGTACGCGAAGGGCACGAGAACATGGAGCTGCAGGCCCGGAAGGGCGCCATAGTTGCCCTCGAGTTGCGGTCCGGAGCCCCCGAGGGCATCACCCGTCTTCACGTCCTGGGTCGCCAGATACAGCTCCCAGTGATGGTACGGGACGGGATCGGGATCGTCGGTCTGATACGGCGGCCCCGCCTGGGCCCGAACCCTGCCGGGGAAAGAAGACGCCACGAGCAGGACGACCATCCACGCGAGACCGCCGCGCAGGCGACCCCCGAGGTCCGAGCGCGGACCCGACCCGTCGGGGGCCTGCTTGAAGCACGCTTTCATCGAGAAGAGCTCCTGGCGGTGGTTCGGCGATTCACAGGCGCGTGCGTCCGTCATCTCGCCACGTTTTCGGCCGGTCCCCACGGGATTTCGAAGTGAGCGCAGCGGCGGGGGGCTTCGTACAGTTTTGAACCATTAAAGGTTCGTGCGCATTCCCGGTAGGGCGACCTCGGTGTGCTTCCCGATCGCTCGGACGCCCCTTTGCAACCATCCGCGACTCTACCCTGTCACACTATACGACGACGCCGAATAGTGGAGGGATCGTGTTCAGTCCGGAGCTGAAGAAGGGGAGTGTGGAGCTGCTGGTGCTGACGTTGCTCGAGGAGGAGCCGCGTCACGGGTACCAGATCGGGAAGCTCATCGAGGCACGATCGGGTGGCCTGCTGACGTTCCGGGTGTCGTCGCTGTATCCGGTGCTGGCGCGCATGGAGGAGCGCGGGTGGGTCCGGGGTCGCTGGGTGGAGAAGGGGGAGCAGCGCCTGCGCTTCTATCGCCTGACGACGTCGGGGGAGCGGGCCCTGGCGCGCAAGCGGCAGACGTGGCGCGTGTACGCTGACGTGATCGACGAGCTGACGGGTTTGAGCCATGCGTGACTGGACGGAGTGGGTCAAGGAGCATCTGCCTCTGGACGACTTCGAGGCGCCGGCGGCCAGGTCGATGGTGGAAGAGGTGGCCTCCCTGCTGGAGGAAGTGTACCGCACGGCGCTCGCGCTGGGCCGGTCGCCGGAGGCAGCGGACGCCGAGGCGCGTGCCCACATCGAGGACTGGGACCAGCTGGCCGCCGACCTCGCGCGGGCTCGTGGTTCCCGGCGGGAAGGCACACCCCACCGGGCCGCGGAGTGGGCCGACGAGCGGCTGCGTCGCCGGGGGCACCCGGTTGAACGGCTGGCGGACCTGCTCCTGGACGTACGGAGGGCCGCCCGGTCCCTGAGGAGGAC
Source organism: Gemmatimonadota bacterium (assembly GCA_022340865.1). Taxonomy (GTDB): domain Bacteria; phylum Gemmatimonadota; class Gemmatimonadetes; order Longimicrobiales; family Gaopeijiaceae; genus SZUA-318. Next base: position 7,355 of record JAJDNC010000007.1, on the reverse strand, counting down.
CCCCGTGTTCACGGCGGCGGTGGTGCTGCTCCTGGGGCTGGGTGTGGGTGCCAACGCGGCGATCTTCAGCGTGCTCGAGGCAGTGGCCCTGAAGCCCCTGCCGTACCCGGAGCCGGAGAGGGTGGTCACGCTGTGGTCGACCACCGTCGAGCGGGACGGCCGGGGCCCGGCATCCTTCCCGGACTATCTGGATTGGCGGCGGGACAACCGGTCGTTCGAGGCCATGGGCGCCACCCAGGGCATGCTGGCGAGCGTCACGGAGGACGGGGTGCCGATGCAGGTCCGTGGTGCCCGGGCGACCGCCAGCCTTTTCGACGTGTTCGAGGTGGCGCCGGCCATGGGCCGGAGGATCCTCCCGGACGAGGATGCGAGCGACGCTCGCGTGGTGGTCCTCAGCTACGACCTCTGGACCCGTCTCTTCAGCCGTGACCCCGACGTGCTGGGGAAGACGCTCCGTCTGAGCGGCGAGGCCTACGTGGTGGTCGGCGTCATGCCGAAGGACTTCGTCGTGACGTCTCCCTGGGACGCCAACGACCGGGTGCTGTTCTGGACCCCCTTCCCTTCCGACGTGCTCACCGCACACCGGGACAGCTATTCCTTCCCGGTCTATGCCCGGCTCCGGGACGGGGTTTCCCTCCAGGCCGCCCGGAACGACATGGAGCGGGTGGCCCTGAGCCTCGCGGACGCCTACCCGGCAACCAACCGGACCATCCGGGTGACGGTCAGCCTGCTGCACGCCGTGCTGTTCGCCGGTGCCGGTGGCTCATTGTTCATCGTGCTGGGCGCCGCGCTGCTGGTGCTCCTCATCGCGTGCGGCAACGTGGCCGGATTGCTCCTGGCCCGCGGCGCGGTCCGGCGACGGGAGGTAGCGCTGCGGGCCGCGCTGGGCGCCAGCCGGGGTCGCATCATCCGGGAGCTGCTGACCGAGAGCGGGCTTCTGGCCGTCGCCGGCGGTGCGATGGCCATGGTCCTCGTGGTGGTCGGGGTCGGCGCGCTGCGCGGCTTCCTCCCGGCCACGTTGCCCCGGGTGGGGGACGTGGCCGTGGACGGGCCGGTCCTCGGTCTCGCCATGGTCCTCTCGCTTCTGACCGCTCTGGTCTTCGGCCTGGCGCCGGCACTGCAGGCGGCTCGCGTGAGCCACGTGGAGGCGCTGAAGGAAGGGAGCGCCAGCGGCTTCCGCGGCCGGCGTGGGCTGGCGCGACGTGGGTTCGTCGTGGCGCAGCTGGCACTGACGCTCATGCTGCTCCACGGGACTGTGCTCCTGGTGGGCAGCTACGTGCTGCTGCGCCAGCGGGATCAAGGCTTCAACCCGGACAACGTCCTCACCGCGAGCGTGACATTGGCCGCCTCGCGCTACGACAGCGCCGAAGCCCGTCTCACCTTCTTCCGTGACCTGCTGGCCCGCCTCGATGCGCTTCCCGGGGTGCGACAGGCGGCCGCCGTGAACCGCCTGCCGTTCGAGGGCGGCACCAACGCCCGGGTCATCGTGGAGGGCAGGCCGGTGCCGCCGGATCCCAACGACCGGCCGCTGGTGGAACGGAAGACCGCCGTCGGGAACTACCTGTCCGTCATGGGGATCCCGCTGCTGGCTGGTAGGACGCTGGAGGAAACCGATGCGTCGGGGATCCGGGGCGTGGTCATCAACCAGCGCATGGCGGACCGACTCTGGCCCGACGAAGACCCCCTGGGCAAGCACTTCGCCTTCGGCGCCCCGGAGCCCGAGTGGCTCACCGTAGTGGGTGTGGCCACGAACGTGAGCCAGTGGGGCCCCGAGTGGGGCACCCTGAACGAAGCGTACCGGGCCTACCCGCTCTACCCCCAGCGGACCATGTACCTGGCGCTCAAGACCGACGGACCGCCCGCTCGTGTGATTCCGGACGTCCGTCGAACCGTTCTGGCCGTGGATCCCGACCTGCCGCTCACGCGGATCCGCACCGGCCGCCAGCTGGTGAGCGACCACCTGGGCCAACGGGAGTTCACGACGACGCTCATCGGCATCTTCGCCGTCCTGGCGCTGGTCCTGACCATGGTGGGGATCTACGGCATCATCTCGTACTTCGTGGCCCAGAACACCCACGATCTGGGCGTGCGGATGGCGCTGGGCGCCGGCCACGGGCGGCTGCTCCGGTACGTTCTCGGCAAGGGTCTCGTCCTCGCCGGCACCGGTGCAGGGGTGGGCGCACTGGGCGCCTACTGGGCCACGCGAGTTACCCGCAGGCTGCTGTTCGGCATCAGCCCCACGAGCTTGTGGGCCTCGGCCGGCGTGGTGGCGTTGATCCTGGCCGCCGCCATCCTCGCCACCTGGATTCCGGCCCGGCGGGCCGCGCGGGTGGACCCGGCCCGGGCGCTTCAGGCGGAATAGGCCGGGGACGGGGGGCCCGTCGCTCGACCGGGTCCCCTTGCCACCTCCGCACCGGCGCCCCACGGTGCTTCCGAGCACCTTGGGGTCTTTGGATGCCGGACGAAGCCATGCCCGACAACAAGAGGACGAGACCGGCCGCAGGTCATCTCGGGGTCGTCACCCTGACGTTCATGACCACCGCGCTCTTCCTCACGCTGCGCAACATGCCGATGATGGCCGAGACGGGGTTGGAGATGGTGTTCTTCAACCTGGTGACGGTGTTCGCCTTTCTCGTGCCCATCGCGCTGGTCTCGGCGGAGCTGGCCACCGCCTGGCCGAAGAACGGGGTATTCCACTGGGTCGAGGAGGCCTTCGGCACGCGCTGGGGACTGGTCGCGGTCTGGCTCCAGTGGGTGCAGAGCTTGTTCGGGATCACCTCCATCCTGTCCTACGTCGCCGCCAGCCTCGCCTACGCCTTCGATCCGCGGCTCGCCGGCTCGCGTGACTTCATCGTCGTGGTGATCCTCGTCGTCTATTGGACGGCGACCTGGGCGAACCTGCACGGGACGCGCGCTTCCGGCCTGATCTCCAGCGTGTGCCTGGGAGCCGGGGTGCTGCTGCCGAGCGCCGCGCTGATCGGGTTGGCCGGGCTGTACGTGGGACAGGGCCATCCGCTGCGTCTGGATGTGGCGGCCACCGCGACGAACTGGCTGCCGCTCGTGCATCCCCAGAAGAACCTGGTGCTGTTCCTGAGCTTCATCTTCGGGGTGGTGGGCATCGAGGTCTCCGCCAGTCATGCCCGGGAGGTGCACGACGTGCGACGCAACTACCCCATCGCGGTGTTCGGCGCGGCCGTGCTCGGCTTCGTCATCACCCTGCTGGGCGGGCTGGCCGTGGCGGCGGTGGTGCCGAGAGCGAAGCTCGACCTGGTCTCCGGCAGCGTGCAGGCCCTGCAGATCCTGTTCGGCACCTGGCATCTGGCCTGGCTGGTCCCGGTGGCGGCGCTCCTCGTGGCGCTGGGCGCAGCGGGTCAGGTGAGCACCTGGGTGATCGGCCCCATCAAGGGTCTGTGGGCGGCCGGCCGCACCGGCAACCTGCCCCCGGTGCTGCAGGAGGTGAACGCGAACGGCGTGCCGCGCAACCTGTTGATGGTGCAGGCCCTCGCGATGAGCACGGTGGCCCTGGTCTTCCTGGTGGTCCCGGCGGTGGATACCGCCTTTCTGCTGCTCACCTCGGCCGCCGTGATCCTGTACTGCGCTATGTACCTGATACTCTTCGCCGCGGCCATCCGGCTGCGCTACAGTGAACGGGACACCCCCCGCCCCTACCGCATACCCGGCGGCCGTGTCTGGGGCCTGTGGCTGGTGGCGGGCACGGGCTTCGTGACCACGCTGCTCTGCCTCGCCATCGGCCTGCTGCCGCCGGGCGAGGGTATCCGGGGCACCGCGTACGCCTCGGCCATGCTCGCCATTCTGGCCCTCATGATCATCCTTCCCTTGCTGCTCTACCGGTGGCGCCGACCCGCCTGGGCCGGCGTCCCCGCCGAACGGGAGTGAACCGCACCATGGTCAAGAAGTTGCTGCCCGACGCCGACCTCGCCCCGACCTACGGATCCCGCGCCATGTCCGAGCCGGTGCCCAAATACACCCTTCCCGACGACGAGATGCCGCCGCGCACGGCCTACCAGCTCATTCACGACGAGCTGATGCTCGACGGCAACGCCCGACTCAACCTGGCCACCTTCGTGACCACGTGGATGGAGCCGGAGGCCGAGCGGCTCATGGCGGAGACGTTCGACAAGAACATGATCGACAAGGACGAGTATCCGCAGACCGCCGAGATCGAGACGCGCTGCGTGAACATGATCGCGCGGCTGTTCAACGCGCCGGAGGACGGCGGGGCGGTGGGGGTCTCGGCGATCGGGTCCAGTGAAGCCGTGATGCTCGCCGGCATGGCGCTGAAGTGGCGTTGGCGCGCGCGCCGCGCCGCCGCCGGCCTGCCGACGGACAAACCGAACCTGATCATGGGTGCGAACGTGCAGGTCGTGTGGGAGAAGTTCTGCCGCTACTGGGATGTCGAGCCGCGCTACGTGCCCATGCACGAGGGACGCTATGTCATCACCCCGGAGGAGGTCGTCGGCCGGATCGACGAGAACACCATCGGCGTGGTGGCGATCCTGGGCACCACCTTCACCGGCGAGTTCGAGCCCATCGAGGCGGTTCACGATGCCGTGGTCCGCCACAACGAGGAGCACGATCTGCAGGTGCCGCTGCACGTCGACGCCGCAAGCGGAGGCTTCGTCGCCCCCTTCATCCACCCCGACCTCCGCTGGGACTTCCGCCTGCCCAACGTCGTGTCCATCAACGCCTCGGGGCACAAGTACGGGCTGGTCTATCCGGGTGTGGGGTGGGCGGTATGGCGCAGCAAGGAGCACTTGCCCGAGGACCTGGTCTTCCACGTGAACTACCTGGGCGGTGACATGCCCACGTTCACGCTCAACTTCTCGCGTCCCGGCAACCAGGTCGTGGGTCAGTACTACAACTTCCTGCGCCTGGGACGAGCGGGGTACACGCGGATCATGAACAGCCTGTGTGCCATCGCCACCGAGCTGTCCGGCCAGATCGCCGGGCTCGGTCCCTTCGAGCTGCTCAGCGACGGCAGCACCATCCCCGTGTTCGCCCTGCGCCTGAAGGACGCCTCGCGCTATTCCGTCTACGACGTCTCCGCGCGTCTACGCATGCGCGGATGGCAGGTGCCCGCGTACACCATGCCGCCGGATGCCGAGAACGTCGCCGTGCTGCGGGTGGTGGTGCGCGAAGGGTTCTCGCGCGACATGGCCGACCTGCTGCTGGCCGATCTGACCGAGGTCGTCGAGGGATTGGAGAGCTCGCCGCCCAGGGCACCGAAGGAGGCCGAGGCGGGATTCCATCACTGAGCGCCATCCATCGAGCGGAGGTCGCGTGGTCCGGCGACCGTCCGGCGACCGTCCGGCCACCGCTCCGAGGAAGGGCCACCGCGAACCGTCGCGCTCCTCCGGGGTTAGGAAGATCGACCGAAGAGGAGCGCAGTTCGAGGTGCGGGACATGCACGGCCGGCACTGAAGGACGGGAGGAGAAGGGAGGCCGGGATGGCAGAGGGACGGCTGGCGAAGGCGAAGCAGCGGCTGGCGTCGAACGGATGAACGTGACGCTCCTCGCGCCGCGCTAGCGCATGCCAGGGTACTCGGCTTCGGACCAATCCCACTTCCGTAAGCGGCTCGTCGAGGGCTTCCCGGTCCTCGACCCCTCGCACGACATCTATCGATGGCTCGTGCTCGCCAGCGTCATGATCGGCACGTTCATGGCGGTTCTGGACGCCACGATCGTCAACGTGGCCCTCCCCAAGCTCATGACCACGTTCGGCGTCTCCGTCGACCAGATCGAGTGGGTGCTGAACGCCTACCTGCTGATCTTCGCCGTGATGCTCCCTTCGTCCGGCTGGGTGGCGGACCACTGGGGCTACAAGAAGGTCTTCGTGATCGGCCTCGTCCTCTTCACGCTCGGGTCCTTCCTGTGCAGCATGGCGCACGACTTCGACATGCTCATCACGTTCCGGGTCCTGCAGGGAGCGGGCGCGGGCTTCGTGCTCCCCGTCGGCATGGCGATCATCACGTGGGAGTTTCCGCCGGAGAAGCGGGGGATCGCACTGGGGTTCTGGTCGGTCGCGGCTTCGGCATCGGTGTCGCTGGGCCCCGTGCTGGGGGGCTACCTCATCGATCGCTACGACTGGCACGTGGTCTTCGACGTGAACGTCCCGGTCGGCATCCTGGGGATCTTCGTGGCCTGGATCATCCAGCGGGAGCATCGCCCGGCTCCGGGCAAGAGCTTCGACATCGTGGGCTTCGTGTCGCTGAGCGCGGGACTCACCGCTCTCCTGCTGGCGCTCGCGGATGGCAACACCGCCTGGAACACGGGTGGCTGGACGTCCAGGTTCATCCTCGTGTCGTTCCTGATCGCGTTCGTGGGGCTGGGCGTCTTCTTCGCTACCGAGCTCATCGTCGAGCACCCGCTCATCGACCTCAGCCTCTTCCGCAGCTTCAACTTCTCGATGAGCAACCTCATCCGTGCGTTCTTCGGTGTGGGGATGTTCGGCGCCAACTTCCTGCTTCCCATCTACCTGCAGAACTCGCTGGGCTACACCCCGTACCAGGCCGGACTCGTCTTCCTTCCCGTGGGGATCCTGCTGGGCGTGACGGCGCCGTTCGCGGGGATGTTCACGGACCGCTACGACGGCCGTATCCCCGTCGCGCTCGGCCTGGGGTTGATGGCGTTGAGCATGTACAAGTTCAGCTTCCTCTCGCTCTCGTCGGAGAGCGCGCAGATCATGTTTCCGCTCTATCTCCGGGGCATCGGGATCGGGCTGCTCATGTCGCCGCTGACCACGATCGCGATCTCGGAGATTCCCAACTCCAAGATGGCCCAGGCCTCCGGGCTCCTGAACGTGATTCGCCAGATCGGCGGGAGTCTGGGCGTAGCACTGTTCGGGACGATCCTCACGCGCCGCGAGATCTTCCACGCTGCGATGTACGGCCAGCAGATCCGCCAGGTCTCCGGGACCTACCAGCACACGGTGCAGGGACTCAAGCACTTCGCCATGCTCAGCGTGGGCGGCACGCTGGGCACCGCCGCGGCGCGGGCCAAGGCGCTGGTGGCCATGGACGCCCAACAGCAGGCCTTCGTCTCGGCGGTGGACGATGTCTTCCGGCTGGCCTTCTTGGTGCTTCTCGTCTCGGTGGTCCCGGTGGTCTTTCTGCGCAGGCACAACCGGCCCGGCGAAGGGAGCAGGGCCCTCGACGAGTCGACCTGAGGGACAACCTCTCGGCGCGGTGGGCGGCGGTCTTCGCCGGGGAGTGGAAGAGCCCGGGAGCACAGGTGCGATCCTGGCCTAAATGAGCGGGCCACCGCATCTTGGCCGGCAATGCCCGACCTGCCCTCTCGCCTCGTCTCGGCCCTCGCCGACCGCTACCGCATCGAGC